>NZ_JBKGUA010000029.1:0-103203 GCF_046543485.1 Paraburkholderia sp. EG304
AGCCCAACATGACCGGTTGTAGTACCGCAGTCCTTCACCTTCTCACTTGCACCAGCCAGGCAGCGCAGCAGAAAGCACCAAAAGTCAACGTTGTACTTGCGTCCAACGGGGAAGCCCTTGTAGTACTATCCGGGAGCGGGTGGTTATTACGCCTGCAGCAGCGGTGCGGCCACCGCCACCACGGAATCAGCGACCGGCAACGCGGCTACGCCGGCAAGCGGGACTGCCGGCGCGAATGCGGCGCCGAACGACTTGCCGTTGTCAGGACAGAATTGCACGTATGTCGCGGTTCCTGCGCCCGCTTATTACGGCTATCCCGGGTATTACGGCTATCCGGGCTATTACGGTTATCCGTACGGCTACCCATACGGTTATCCATGGGCGGGCTACTACGGATGGTGGGGGCCGTCAGTGGTGATCGGGGGCTACTGGGGCGGTGGCGGCTATCACTACGGCCACTGGCACGGAGGACATGGCGGGCACTGGCATTGAGCAGCCAGCACGCCACCCATTACGAAAACGTGCTGGGATAAAGGGCCTCGCTCATGTCGAGATTGCCAGTCTGCGCATAGATCAGCGGTTTTCCGCCCGCGCCGGCTAGCGCGCCATCGACGACACGCCCGATCACCACCCGATGATCTCCCGCCGCGACGTCATCGACCACCCGACACTCGAAATGCGCGAGCGCATCGACCAATAGCGGCGCGCCGGTTACGCCGGGACGCCAGCGAGTCGTCGCGAGCTTGTCGACGGCGCGGCCCGACTGCGTGCCGAAGTGCTCGGCGAGTTTCTGTTGATCCGCGCGTAACACGCTGATCGCAAACACCGCTCCGCTGCGCAGCAGTTCGTACGACTGATGCTCGGGACTGATGCCGAGCGCGATCAGCAATGGTGCAAACGAAACCTGCATCACCGAGCTCGCGGTGAACGCATTGCGGCGCTCGCCGTCCGCTACGCCGATTACATACACACCGGAGGTCAGATGCCGGAAAAGCTGCGCGATCCTGTTGCTCATAGGGAATGAACCGTTTCAATGGGTTGTCGTCGATCGCCGCTTCGCCGCTATTGCAGAAGAATTGTGCGGCAGCGCGCAGAATTTCCCGATTTGGCTCGTATGCTTTGTAACCATAAACGGAAGCCAAAATGACAACCAGATGGCTTCCCGAGGCCCTTCGCATTCAGCAATCACATGCGGAGTGTGGCACTCATCGTCGGGGGACATCATGAGAAATCAAGCGAAGAGCACCGTCGCGATTCCATCATTTTTCAAACGCGCCACGTCATCGATGTTACCTCGATGTGTGCTGGCTCGTTGCCGTTCATTCACGCCAACTTCGATTCCCTGGCGCTAGCCGCGCCTTTGCGAAATACCAGATCGCGTCCACCGAATCAGCGTCCAGAGCAGAGCGCAAGCTCTAGCGAACAGGATGCTGTCGGTGAAAGTTGCGTGACCGCCTGCGGAGTCAAATAATGAACCTGAAAAAAAAGCAAAAGGGTGTGGTGGCCGTTGAAACCGCGCTGGTACTTCCGCTTCTGCTGCTCATTGTGTTCGGAATCGTCGAGTTCGGCCTGGCTCTGTACGACCAGGCTGTGATCACCAACGCCGCCAGGGAGGGCGCGCGAGCGGGCATCGTACTGACCAGCCCCAGACCAACGACGACGGACATCACCAGCGTCGTGACCGGCTATACGTCCTCGTACCTGATTTCGTTTGCGACGAAGAACCCCACGCCATCGGTCTCGGTAACCAACGCAGGCGGGTCGTTCGGCACCGCGTTGGCGGTCAAGGTCTCGTACACGTTCACGGGCTTGCTGCTCGGCCCCCTGATCAACCCGTTGACGGGGCCGATCACCTTGAGCTCCACGGCCACGATGAACAACGAATAAGAAGAACATCATGCCTACCGTCCATACCCTGCGTGATCAGCGCCGCGCCAAATCGATGAAGAAGCAGAAGGGCGCGGTGGCCATCATGGTCGCCCTGTTGCTGCTTATGCTCCTGAGCTTCGCGGCGCTCGCAATCGACATTGGCAATCTGATGGTGGCCCGCACTCAGGCACAGACTGCCGCCGACGCCGCGGCGCTTGCAGGGGCACAGTGCCTCTATACCCAGGCCAGCAACGCTAGCTGCAACAACGCGAGCGCCGCCAATCCGGATTGGAACGACTCGCAGACCGTGGCTGTTTCGTTCGGACCGAAGAACAATGTGCAGGGGACAGCCGTGCAGTTGCATACGTCGGATGTCGTTACCGGCTATGTCAATGTGACCAATGTTGCGGCTGGTGTATCCCAGGCCACCGTGCCGGTAGCAAGCGGAAAGATCGTGCCCGCGGTCCAGGTGACGGTCCACAAGGACGGGAGCGACTCCAACGGGAGCGTGCCGGTGTATCTGGCGCAAGTGCTGAACATCGCGTCGCTGAAGACGAGTGCGACGGCGACCGCGGTCGTGGCTAGTCCTGGAACCGCTGAAGTTGGGGCGCTGTTCCCGATCGTGATGTCGCAATGCCTGTACAACTCCTACTGGAATTCGGCGACCAATTCCCCTCTTCTTGCTACCAGTACAACCGACCCTCAAGCGGCCAACAACGGCACGCCTATTCCGCAGACGATCGGCCAACCGTACATCTTCGGGATCAGAGCGTCGTACCAGGCCGCCAATTGCAACGCAGGACAATGGACGTCCCTCTCTTCTGCTAACAGCCAGCTTGGTTCCGACGCCATAGTCGGGTTGATGACGAGCGGAAACGCGAGTCCGATGTCTATCGGCCAACCGATCTATCTGGAAACGGGCCTGAATAGCAATGCGTTCCACAACGTTGCAACGTGTAGTCAGGTCCCGGCGGGTTCGGCGGGTAGTTGTGCCTGGGTGACGGTAGCCGTGGTGAGTAACGTCACGAGTGGACAGGGGAGCACTCCGCCGATCGTCGCATTCGGGTGCCTGCACATTCTGAACGAGACAGGCAGCGGCTCCAACGCAGTCATCACCGTGCAGATGGGCAACGATCCGAACTACTGCAAAAACAGCCAGATGGACGGCATCGGCCCCAACTATGGGACGATCATGATGCCCCGGTTGGTTCAGTAACTTTGCCATCGAGGCGCGCTTCACAGCATGGCAACTCTGCGGCGCAGCAGAAGCCTGCCTCAACGCTGTTCGATCAGGATGCCAATACCCGGTCGGCACGACTCAGCCTGTAGTGGCCGACTCGACTATGCCGTGCGCAGTGTTCCTGGCCACGCCCTGTTCAAGACGCCCCACAAGTGATGGGCCCAATATGTTTCTCAGCAACGCCCGTGCGATCGCCAGGACCGTACCGAACGCGCAGCTCGTGGAAATCAAGGGCTGTGACAACTGGGCGCAGTATGAACAGCCCGAGAGATTCAATCAGGAGAGCATTGCATTTCTGCAAGAAGCCTGAGCGGGTAGGCGCCGAGTGCTAACCATGGCGTCATGGAGCAGGCGGCCTGGCGCCGATGGGAGTTTCGCCAAAGTGACGTTGACCATCGGGTGCTCGTTCTACGCGAACGTTGACTGGCCTCGAAACTGATGTCACATTCCTCGATCCGGTCGGAAATCACGGGATCTTCCTTTTGTCGGCCTCGGCCATTCCGTCTTGCAACCGATTCTGACAGTTGCTCTGTTTCGCGTTTTGACTATGTCATTCGAATTCATCCAACCTGATCCGACCGTCCACGACCCCCTTCAGGCAGAGCACACACTGCTGGACTTAGCGGCGCGTGGCCGCAATGTTGCTCAACTGTGGGAAGCGCCGAAGTCTTTGGTGGTACCGCGCAGCTATCTGCGCTATCCGCAGTTCGAATCTGCACGCTCCGCTTTTCTTCGCGGCGGATGCCCCGTCTGGCTACGCATGTCGGGCGGCGGCCTCGTACCGCAGGGCCCAGGGATTCTAAATTTGAGTCTGGCTTATTTCGTCGAGCAGCAGCCGAGCAAAATGAGCGAGGCGGTGTACCTGCACTTATGCGAAGTCATCGGGAGCGCGCTGCGCTTGGTCGGCGTCACGACCCACTACCAGGCAGTGGACGGTTCATTTTGCGACGGTCGCTTCAATCTGGCTTGGGGAGTCGACACCGACGCGCGCAAGATTGCTGGCACGGCGCAGTATTGGCGACAGGCGCCAGCCGCGATGCGGACGAGCGATGGACGGGGCCATCTGGTGCTCGCGCATGCCGTATTGCTTGTCAGTGCCGACCCGGACGAGGCGAACCGGCGGGCCAACGCCTTCGAAGAGGCGGTGGGCAGTGGCCGTCGATATGACGCGATCAAGATCGTCACTGTGCTGCAAGCGCTGGGAGGGGCTGGGGTCGGCCGCGAGCCACTGATGCCCGCTGTGATGGCTGCGATCAAGGACAGTCTCACCGACACGCCACTACCAACTGATAAGCAGTAACCCGCTTGCCCGGACTCGCTCGGCTCAGCCGGTGTAGTTCGGCGGCGCGCGGAGAGCGATTCTCCCTAACATCGAACAATGCCGCGCCCCGCCCGCGCTGAACGCAGCGCGGCCGCTGTCAACGGAATGTAACTTGAAGTGCTTAAGTTTGAAGGTTCGAGCGATGGGCAGCCGTGCCGGGTGCGTAAAGCCGAACAAAGGGCGCAACCTTCTGGAAACGCTCAATACAGACACGGACGTGCTGGAGCGGATTGAAATGCATCATCGCAAGAACACCGCGCGCCCGCGCAAGTTGCGGGAGTCCAACGCAAGTTCCCTGGGCCCGCAGGATGCGTAGTTGAGCAATTGCGTCGCGGAGCGAAGCTTGCTGCAACCATTGATCCGGTCAGTCAATCTTGTGGAGGCAAACCATGCTGTTCAAACGAGGAATTGCAGTTCTTGCCGTTGCTCTACCGCTCGCGGCCGCGCACGCGCAAACCGTCGACATCACCGGTGCGGGCAGCACGTTTGCGGCCCCGATCTATAACAAGTGGGCCGACGCCTACCATAAGGCGGGGGGCGGCAAGGTCAACTACCAGGGCATCGGGTCAGCGGGCGGCATCAAGCAGATCCTCGCGAAGACCGTCGATTTCGCGGGTTCCGACGCGCCGATGAAGGACGATGAACTGGCGAAGACTGGCCTGTTCCAATTCCCGACGGTGGTCGGCGGCGTCGTGCCGGTCGTCAACCTGCCGGGCGTGAAGCCGGGCCAACTGGTTCTGTCGGGCGCGGTGCTCGGCGACATCTATCTGAACAAGATCAAGAAATGGAACGATCCGGCGATCGCCGCGCTGAATTCGGGCATGAAACTGCCGGACACGGACATCGCCGTGGTACGCCGCGCCGACGGTTCGGGCACGAGCTTCATCTGGACGAACTTTCTGTCGAAGGTGAACCCGGAGTGGAAGTCGAAGGTCGGCGAAGGCACGACGGTGAACTGGCCGACCGGTACGGGCGGCAAGGGCAATGACGGCGTTGCCGCCTTCGTGCAACGGCTGCCTGGCGCGGTCGGCTATGTCGAGTGGGCGTATGCGAAGCAAAACAACATGGTCTACACCAGCCTGAAGAACTCCGCCGGTACGGTGGTTGCGCCGAAGACCGAGACCTTCAAGGCGGCCGCCTCGGGCGCGGACTGGAAGACGTCGTTCTACCAGATCCTGACCAACGAGCCCGGCAAGGACGCATGGCCGGTCGTCGGCGCGACTTTCGTGCTGCTGCACGCGACGCAAGACAAGCCGGCGCAAGGCGCGGCAACGCTGAAGTTCTTCGACTGGGCGTTCAAGAACGGCGGGCAGGCTGCCAGCGATCTCGACTACATCTCGTTGCCGGATTCGGTCGTGTCGGAAATCCGCTCGCAGTGGAAGACCAGAGTCAAGGATGCGTCGGGAAAACCGGTGTTTCAGTGAAGGCCTCGTTGACCCAGATCAAGTAACGGCCGCATTGAGGCGGGTAACGTGCGCGTGACGGTCTTTCATCACCGCACGCTGGGAGCAGGCAATGGTCACGCGCAACGTCGAGGAAGTCATCAAGCAGATTGCCGCCGCCACCAACACGCCAGAGGAAACGGTCTTGCAGATGTACGCGCAGACATGGATCGAATACAGCGAAGGCGCACGAATCACGGACTATCTGACGGTTCTGGTCGCTCGTCGCGTGCGCGAAAATCTACGCAGGAGGCAACAGGATTCGCATTGAGCGCGGGTGGGTCAAGCACCGTTGGGCGATGCCGCTTCCGCGCCGAAGCGTTCGACCATAAATTCAATAAAGCTCCGAAGCTTAGGCGACGTACGCCGCTCACGCAGATACAGCAGGTTCAGCGGCCGCTCGGGCGCGGCAAACGCCGGCAGCACTTCGACCAACCGTTTCGCTCGCAGATCCGCGGCCACGAGGACCTCGGGCAGCATGGCGATGCCCAGGCCGCGCAACACCGCCCGTCGCAGCGCTTCCGAATTGTCGATCCTCAGCCTGCCGTCGACGGGCACGCGCACGCGGCCGTCCGGACCCTCGAGGCTCCATTCGGCCTGCGCCGCGTGCCATTCCGAGCGCGGCGGATACGCGTACGTCAGGCACTGATGCGAGCGCAGTGCGTCGGGCGATGACGGCGTGCCGTGCGCTGCCAGATACCCGCGTGACGCGCACAACACCAGACGGTACGGCTGCAGAGGCCGTGCGACGAGATCCGGATTGCCCAGCGCGCCGATCCGAACCGCCGCCTCGAAGCCGTCGTCGAGCAGGTCCGACAGCGCATCGGTGGCGACGATATCGAGCTTCACCTCGGGATAGCGCTCGTAGTAATCCGCGATCACCGGCATCAGGCATTCGTTGCTGAATACGACGGGCGCGGTTATGCGCAGGCGTCCGCGTGGCGTCGCGAGGTGATCGAGCGCGAGCCGTTCCGAATCGTCGATCAGCCCGAGGATCTCGATGCATCGTTCATAGTAGGCCTGCCCAAACGCGCTGATCTGCTGCTTGCGCGTGGTGCGATGGATGAGTGTCGCGCCTAGCCGCGTTTCCAGCGCCTGAAGATGATTGCCGACCATCGTCGGCGACAGGTCGCAGGCTACCGCCGCCGCCGTCAGGCTGCCGCCTTCGACTACACGCACGAACACGGTCATCGCTTTGAGGAGGTCCATTCCCCAATAATAATTGGTTCTGTTGCCATTTGCCGTGCGTTTATCAATCTTCGCTGTGGGAATACAGTCCGCATACACGGCGCTTGCGGCCCATCCCGGTGCCGCATCGCCGACTTCATGCACGGACATCATGCGCAAACAGCTCAGCTCACCGGCCCGGTCGCCACGTCTTGCCTTGCTCGCGACGAGCCTCGGCTTCGTCATCATCTGTCTCGACGTCACGGTCGTGACCGTCGCGCTCGCACGAATGCGCGATGGCCTCGGCCTCGATTCGACGGCGCTGGAATGGGTCGTCAACGCGTACACGCTGGCGTTCGCGAGTCTGCTGCTGTCCGCTGGCGCATTGGCCGACCGGTTCGGCGCGCGGCGCATGTTCGTCGCTGGGTTCGTCGTGTTTACCTGCGCGTCGGTGGGGTGCGGGCTGTCGGATGGCGCGGCGCTGCTGGTTGGGTCGCGGGTGGTGCAGGGCATCGGCGCGGCGCTGTGCGTGCCGTCGTCGCTGGCGCTGCTCGGCGCGGCGTTCCCGGACCCGCATGCGCGGGCCAAGGCGGTTAGCGTCTGGGCGGGCACCGCGGCGCTCGCGCTGGGGGCGGGGCCGCTGGTCGGCGGCGTGCTCGTCGACCGCTTCGGCTGGCCTGCCATTTTTCTGATCAACGTGCCGATCGGCGTCGCGGGCATCTGGCTGACCATCGCTCATGCGCCCGACACGCAAGGTCACGCGGCGCGTCGCATCGACCTGGCCGGCCAGACGCTTGCCGTCGTTGCGTTGGTCGGGCTGACGTATGCGGTTGTCGAAAGCGGCAGGCTGGGCTGGACCAGCGTGACCGTGTTGACGGGAATGGCCGTCGCGGCCGTTACGGGCGGGCTGTTCGTCATCGTCGAGGCGCGGCAGGCGCAGCCGCTTTTACCGCTCGCGCTGTTCCGCCATGCCGCGGTGAACGTCAGCGCGCTAACGGGGCTGTCGCTGAATTTCGGCTACTACGGACTGATGTTTGCGATGAGTCTGTTTTTCCAGAACGCGCGTCACGACACACCGCTCGAAACCGGCCTCGCGTTCCTGCCGATGACAGCGGTAGTCGCAGTCGCAAACGTCGCGTCGGGTTCGCTCACCGCGCGTTTCGGTTATCGCCTGCCGATGCTTGTCGGCCAGGCACTGGCGGCGCTCGGCTATGTTTCGCTTGCGTTCGCGCGGGTGGATAGCGGTGCGCTAGCAGTCGCGCTGCCGCTGCTCACTGTTGGCGTCGGTGTCGCGCTCGCGGTGCCGTCGATCAACACCGCGGTGCTGGCGCACGTGGAACCGTCGTACATGGGCATTGCATCGGGCGTGTTGAACACCGCGCGTCAGATTGGCGGCGTGCTCGGCGTGGGGTTGTTCGGCGCCCTTGTGCGGCCGGAGTTCGACCATCTTGCCGAGGGTCTGCGTCTGGCCGCGATCATGGCCGCTACTGTGACGCTTTTGAGCCTCCTGAGCATAGTCATGGGCCTCAAGACATCCGGAGCGATGGTCACGGACGGTGCGCGTTGAGAGCATTGTCGCTGCTGCCCGCCTCGTGCGCGGAAGCGCCGGCCATCACGCGCCAGCGGTCGCTGTCGAGTACGGTTCGAGCATCGATCCGCCCGAACATGTCCAACAGAGGTGCGACGAGGCCCGTCCAGCCGGTTTGATGACTGGCTCCGAGCCCCGCACCGTTGTCGCCGTGGAAATACTCGTAGAACAGGATCAGGTCGCGCCAGTGCGGATCGTCCTGAAACTTGCTGGTCCCGCCATAGACGGGACGTCTTCCATCCGCATCGCGCAAGAACGTACCCGTCAGTCGCCGGACGATTTCCTGTGTCACCTCGAACAGCGTCATGTAATGCCCGGACCCGGTCGGGCATTGCACCTTGAACTCGTCGCCGAAAAAGCTGTAGAGGTTCATCAGTGCCCTGACAACGAGCAGGTTCACCGGCATCCATACCGGACCTCGCCAGTTGGAATTCCCGCCGAACATGCCCGTATTGGATTCGGCCGGCAGGTACTGCACTTTGTAATCGGTCCCGCCGATGTTGAGCACATACGGATGATCGAGGTGATAGCGGGAGAGCGAACGGATGCCATGCGGTCCGAGGAACTCATTCTCGTCGAGCAGGTATCCGAGCACGCGTTCGAGCTTGCGTCTGTTCAGGATCGACAGGAGCCTGCGCTCCCGATGGCCGATGAAGCCCGTATCCGTCGGCGCCACGTGCGCGAGCAGTTCCGGGTAGCGTTTGCGGAACTGGGCGATCAGCTCCATCAGTTTCGGATACCGTGTCACCGAATCTGCTTCGAATACTGTCGTCGCGCACAGCGGCAGCAGCCCCACCATCGACCTGATCTTCAGACGCATGGTCTGGCCGTCGGGAAGCCGCAGCAGATCATAGAAGAAGCCGTCATGCTCGTCCCACATGTCGTCCGGATGTTCGCCGCGCCGATCCATCGCGTAGGCGATCCACATGAAGTGCTGGACGAACCTGAAGGCGATCTCCTCGTACATCGGATCGTATTCCGTCAGGATGATCGCCATCTCCAGCATGCACTGGCAATAAAACGCCATCCACGCGGTTCCGTCCGCCTGTTCCAGCGATCCACCCGTCGGCAGCTGCGCGCTGCGATCGAACACCCCGATGTTGTCCAGCCCCAGAAAGCCGCCGGCGAACACGTTGCGTCCTGCTGGGTCCTTGCGATTGACCCACCAGTTGAAATTGAGCATCAGCCCCTGAAACGAGCGCTCGAGAAAGCGCGGGTCGGCCCGTCCCAGCTCTTTGCCGTACCGGTAGAGCCAAAGCGTGGCGGCCGCATGCACCGGAGGATTGACGTCGCTGAAGTTCCACTCGTAGGCCGGAATCTGGCCGCTCGGATGGACATACAGGGTGCGCAACATCAGCAGCAATTGCTCCTGCGCGAAATCGAAGTCGACGAGCGCCAGAGAGATCGTGTGGAACGCCAGATCCCAGGCCGCGTACCATGGGTATTCCCATTTGTCCGGCATCGAGATCACGTCCGCATTCAGCATGTGGAACCACCCGGTGTTGCGCACGTCGAGCCGCTCGCCGTCGAGCAACGGATGACTCCCATGCTCGCGCAGCCACAGTTCGAGATCGAAGTAGTAGTACTGCTTGCCCCACAACATGCCCGCCAACGCCTGACGATGCACCCGGCGCTGGTCTTCCGTCAGCGATTTCGGCGCGATGCGCGCGTAGAACTCGTCCGCATCGGCAATGCGTTCGTTGAAGGTGTTCTCGAAGCCGTCGAACGCGTTGTCGCGGCTCGCCGCGCTCAGGCGCAGCCGGATCGTCACGCTGTCGCCGCCGGGTACGTCGCATACGCAATGGGCCGCCGCCTTGGTTCCCGTTCTGGCGGGATTCACCGCCTCGCGTTGCCCGCCGGTCACATACGCGTGGAACGCGTCCTTCACATACGGCGAAGCATTGGGCTGATTCCACAGACGCCGTGCATTGCTTTCGTTTTCCGTGAACAGCAGTTCCGTCGCGCCTTCGCAATAGAGCCAGTAGTCGCCCAGTTCATGATGGCGCGCCCGAATGACGCCCGGCGCCTCTTCGCACAGCGACGGCCTGGGATCGTCGTGGTTCTCCGACCATGTATTGCGAAACCATAGCGTCGGCAGGATTCGAAGCTGCGCCGCGTCCTGCCCGCGGTTGTGCACGCAAATGCGCACGAAGATGTCTTGTGGATCGCGCTTCGCGTATTCGACGAACACATCGAAATACCGGTCGTCATCGAATACGCCGGTATCGAGCAGTTCGTACTCGAGTTCTTCTCGCGATCGCTTGCGGTTCGTCTCGATCAGGTCGACGTACGGATATTCCCGCTGCGGGTACTTGTACAGATACTTCGTGTACGAGTGCGTGGGCGTGCTGTCGACATAGAAGTAATATTCCTTCACGTCCTCGCCATGATTGCCTTCGCTATTGGTGAGCCCGAACAGGCGTTCCTTCAGAATCGGGTCGCGCCCGTTCCAGAGTGCGAGCGCGAAGCAGAGTCGCTGCTGGTCGTCGGATAGTCCGCCGAGCCCGTCTTCTCCCCACCTGTAAGCGCGCGAACGCGCCTGGTCGTGGGTGAAATAGTTCCAGGCGTCGCCATCTTCGCTGTAGTCCTCGCGGACGGCTCCCAATTGCCGCTCGCTCAGGTACGGCCCCCACTGCTTCCATGGCACTTGCGCCGTATGCGCGTCGTTCAAGCGTTTTTGTTCCGTGACATCGACGTCTGCGCGAGCCATTTCTGCCTCCGTTACGGCCGGATGAACCTGCAACAGGCGGGGCCGTGGCTCTATGACGATCGCCCGGCGAGTCCGCTGGATACGTGTTGCTGCGAAGCAATCCTGATGTGCGAGACGAACCACGCCGCGAGCACGAACCACCCCGCTGCGACGACGAACGCGACGACGTAGGCGGTTCCGGCACCCGCAAGCGCCTTCACCCACGACAGCATCCACCCGGTCGCCGCGGGGCCGAGGATCTGCGGCAGCACCATCGACACTTGCCAGATGCCCATGTCCTTGCCGCTGGATGCATCGTCTGGCAACACTTGCAGCGCGAGCGCCCAGTCGACGGCTTGATAGGTCCCGTAGGCGGCGCAGAAAACGAGTCCGACCGCGATTACCAGCGACAGGTTCGGATGCAGCGCCAGCATGACAAAGCCGATTGCGGCTCCGGCCATGATCCAGCTTGTCAGGCGGACGACGGGGACCGCGCCGTGGCGGTCGGCGAGCCGAGCACCCAACAGGCTGGCCGGGATCGCCAGTACGACGCCGACACCGAGAAGCCCGTTCATCACTCCGGTCGGATGACGAATGCCGATCACGTCCTGCAGGTAGTACAACATGAAGGTGAAGATCGACCAGATTCCCATGTTGCCGAACAGACGGGTTACCAGCACCCAGTAAAAGTTTCGGTGGAGGCGCGGGTCGAGATAGAACGAGCGCAAGAACGCGAGGAGTTCGAACCGTTGATGGGATCTGACAGGCGTCGGCTCGCGCGAGCCGCGAATCGTCAGCCAAAGGCAGAGCAGCATGATCGCAATGAACGTGGCCACCGTCGGATAGAGGCGGCCCGGCGAATAGAGCACGACGAGCACCACGTTGCCACTGATGGTGCCGAGCACCGACATCACGTTGAGCCACGCGCTCGCGCGGTTGGTTTCCCGTTTGGGCACGACATCGGGCACCAGCCCGGCATACGGACCCGCCGCCCAGTTCCACCAGAACTGCAGATTCAGGAACGCGAGTGCATACAGCCATACGCTCGCCCCTCTGTTGAACGAAGCAAGCCATACCAGGGCAACCGCAGTGCCGAACACGCCGGTGACGAGAAACGATCGCCGACGTCCATGTTTTGCGATGGAGCGATCTGAAAGCGCGCCGGCCAGCGGCGCCACGATCATTGCAACGAACGCGCCGGACGCAATGACGGAGCCGGCCACCCCTTCCTTCAATGCGGCATCGCGTCCGAGCATTTCGGCGACCTGTGACGGCACCAGCACCGGAACGACCGTCATCCATTGGGTAAACAGCGCAAACCACAGCGACGCGATCTGTATGTGACTGAGCGTCGTCAGGCGAGGGGCGGGCGGTCTGGTCGACACATTCGAGACTGGACTGGATAGGGGCATGTCAGAGGTCCATGTGCGTCGCGCGTTTTGCTGCCCGCTCAGTGCTTGCTACCTGACGGGCCTGCAGAGAAAGCTTAGAACACTGATCGGTCTTATGCATGCGTCCCCAGCTCAAGCCACGAGGTGTTGCCGCAGATACACGGCCGTGCGGCTTTCCTTCCTGCACGCGACTTCGGCCGGCGTGCCGCTCGCCACGATCGTCCCGCCGGCGTCGCCGGCGCCCGGGCCGACGTCGATGACCCAGTCGCTCTGCGCGGCCACCCGCATGTCGTGCTCGACCACCACCACGGTATTGCCCACCTCGACGAGCCGTTGCAGTTGCACCATCAGCCGGTCCACATCGGCGGCATGGAGGCCGGTCGTCGGTTCGTCGAGGATGTACAACGTGTCCCCGCGCTGTGCGCGTTGCAGTTCGGTGGCGAGCTTGATGCGCTGCGCCTCGCCGCCCGATAGCTCGGTGGCGGGCTGGCCGAGCCGCAGATAGCCGAGGCCGATGTCGCGCAGCGCATTCAGCGCGCGCATCACGCCCGGCTCATCGGCAAAGAAGCTGCACGCGGCATCGACGGTCAGGCCCAGCACCTCGGCGATGTTTTTATCGCGCCACGTGATCTCCAGCGTCGATGCGTTGTAGCGGGTGCCGTGACAGGTCGAACAAGGCGCATACACGCTCGGCAGAAATAGCAATTCGACGCTGACGAAGCCTTCGCCTTCGCAGGTCGGGCAGCGGCCTTGCGCGACGTTGAACGAAAAGCGCCCGGCGCTATAGCGACGCTTGCGCGCGCTGGGCGTGTCCGCGAACAGCTTGCGCACGTGGTCGAAAAGGCCCGTATAGGTCGCGAGGTTGGAACGCGGCGTGCGTCCGATCGGCTTCTGATCGACACGTACGAGCCGGCGCAGCGCGTCCATGCCGTCGGCGATATGGCCGCTCGTGGGCGTCGTCGCGGTGGCGAGCAGCGGGTCCGGTTCGTCATCGTCCGGGCTTTCGATGATCTTTCCCAGCCGCCGCGCGACCAGTTCCGGGAGCGCCTGGCTCACGAGGCTCGATTTGCCGGAGCCCGAGACGCCGGTGACCGTCGTCAGGCAGCCGAGCGGGAACGCGGCGTTCAAGCCGTGCAGATTGTTGCGCGTGATATTGGCGAGCCGCAGCCAGCCGGCGGCGTCGCGCGGTACGCGATCGACTTGCGCGGGCGGGGCGAACAGATGGCGGCGCGTCTGTGACGCCTCGACCGTCGCGAGTCCCTGCGGCGGCCCGCTATAAACCACGTGACCGCCCGCTTCGCCGGCCGCCGGACCGACATCGACCAGCCAGTCGGCGCGCCGCATCATCTGCAAATCGTGCTCGACGACGAACAGCGAATTACCTGCCGCCTTCAGTTCCTGCAGCGCGCTGAAAAGCGCTTCGCCATCGGCGGGATGCAAGCCGGCCGATGGCTCGTCGAGCACGTACACGACACCGAAGAGTTGCGACGACAATTGCGTGGCCAGTCGCAAGCGCTGCAATTCACCCGACGACAGCGTCGGCGTGCCACGTTCGAGCGCGAGATAGCCGAGGCCCAGCTCGACCAGCGTGGTCAGGCGTTCCAGCAGTTCGGCGGCGATCCGCTGCGCGGCGAGGCGTTTCTCCCCGGACAGGTTCGGCGTGCGCCGGACATCGGGCGACGCCTTGTGCGCGGAGCCGCCGGCGGCGACCCGCTTGTCGACGGCGTCACGCATCGCGCTTCTGCTGAGTACGCTGCCCTGGCCGGTGGTCGACGTCTGCGGCTCCGGCCATTCGCCGCGTGCAATCGGCGCGAGAATCGCGGCGAGTTCGGCGAGCGGCAACTGTGAAAACTCGCCGATATCCAATCCGGCGAATTTCACCGACAGCGCTTCTTTCTTGAGCCGTTTGCCATCGCAAGCCGGGCACTCGCTGCCGACCATGTACTGCGACACGCGCTTTTTCATCAGCGCGCTTTGGGTGGTCGCAAAGGTATGCAGCACGTACCGGCGCGCGCCCGTGAACGTGCCCTGATAGCTCGGCTCGTCCTTGCGCCTGAGCGCGGCGCGGGTCTCCTTCGGCGTGAGGCCGGCATAGACGGGCACGGTCGGCTGTTCGTCGGTGAAGAGAATCCAGTCGCGATCCTTTTTCGGCA
This sequence comes from Paraburkholderia sp. EG304, assembly GCF_046543485.1. Taxonomy (NCBI): domain Bacteria; kingdom Pseudomonadati; phylum Pseudomonadota; class Betaproteobacteria; order Burkholderiales; family Burkholderiaceae; genus Paraburkholderia; species Paraburkholderia sp. EG304. The sequence goes on from NZ_JBKGUA010000029.1 coordinate 14,861, forward strand.
GATCGCGCCACGGCGTGTCGACGTCGTAGCCGAGGGTCACGAGGATGTCGCGCAGATTCTGCCCGTGCCACGCCGGCGGCCACGCTGCGATCGCGCGCTCGCGGATCGTGAGCGAGTCGTCGGGCACCATCGATTTCTCGGTGACCTCGTACACGCGGCCCAATCCATGGCAGGTCGGGCAGGCGCCTTGCACCGTGTTCGGAGAAAAGTCCTCGGCGAACAGCATCGGCTGTTTCGGGGGATAGTCACCGGTTCGCGAATACAGCATGCGCACGAGGCTCGACAGCGTCGTCACGCTGCCCACCGATGAACGCGCGCTCGGTGCGCCTCGTTGCTGTTGCAGCGCAACCGCGGGCGGCAGCCCTTCGATCGCATCGACTTCGGGCACGCCGACCTGTTCGATCAGGCGCCTCGCATACGGCGCGACCGATTCGAAGTAGCGCCGCTGCGCCTCCGCGTATAGCGTGCCGAACGCCAGCGATGATTTGCCCGAGCCCGACACGCCCGTGAACACGACCAGCGCATCGCGTGGAATCTGCACGTCGACGTTTTTCAGATTGTGCTCGCGCGCGCCTCGCACGCATACGAAGCCGGTGCGACCACCGGACGGCGGCGCGTTTGGGCGGGGTGGGGTGCGGGGAGCGTCCATATCGATCGGTAATAGAAGAGGGCGCTGCCTGCAGGGCCGCGCAAACGGTGATGTGGGACGCACAGACTATGCCAGACACGTCGGCAGATGACATCAGGCGCGCAATGTGCTTAGAGATAGGCCCGTGGATCAAGGAGAACAACGATGACCCTGCTCATCTATCTGGTCGGATGGATCATTTTCATTGGTGGCGTCGCGTGGGGATTGATGGCGCTGCATGTCGCGCAGCACATCATTGCCATCGTGGCCGTGATACTGCTCGGCATCGCGGTGATTACGGGCGCCACGCGAGCGCGTAATCGAGATCGGTCGTCATAGCGAAGTTCCACGCTACGGCGCGCTCGCGATGTACCATTTCCGCGTGGAATCTCACGCCGGACATCGTGGAGCACATCATGGGAAGCGCATGGAAACGCCGCTTCAAACTGCTTGTCCAGCGTTTCTGGCAGCCAACCAGCGCGTGCATGACCTGTATGCCGGGGAGCTGGGGCAACGTGATGAGCCTCACGCACTGGGCGATCGCATTCAAGACCGGGCTGCTCACCGGTGTGCTCGCGCTGCTGCTCACCTTCACGCCGGCGGCGAAGTGGTACGGGAATCGCTATAGCAACGCACTGCTCGTCGGTTGCCTGACCGCCATCGGCGATGCCTATTCTCATCTGAGCCACTACCGCTTTCATGCGCTCGAACACATCGCGACGGGGGTCATGTCAGGCCTGTTTGCGCTCGCTGCGTCGTACCTGTTCGAGGATCGCGCGCGCCGCGTGCGCGCGGCATGGTCGCGTTTGTTCGGACCATCAGTGCGGTGACGAAAGCAGCTTGAAGCGCTTCCACAGCTTCTTCAATGTCCGATGATCGGCAGCGACCCGCGACGCGAGGAAGCCACGTGCGAAGGCCGCGCCCGAGGCCGCCTCGGGCGCCGTCGTCAGCAGCGACTTCAGCAGCTGATCGGCGACGACGGCATCGTTGCGCCAGCCGAGATCGTCCTGAAGCGCGGTGAGCGCCTCGACATAGTGGCGGACGACCCGCCGCGGGCATAGCGACGCGAAGAACTCGGTGGCGTATCGAACTTTCTTCGCCGCGATGCGGGCGCGGTGACGGCTGTGATCGTCGAGATCGGCCAAACCCTTGCCACGTTTGATCAGTTTCTTGTGCCGACGGCGCAGAACATCGGCGGCGAAGGGCTTCACCGGGGTGCTGATCACGTCGCGCTGTTCGTCGGACATCTCATCTCGCCAACCCTTGCGGGTCACCCAGAGCGCCAGCTGGAGCGCGAGCCGCGTATAGCGAACCGATTCGACCGCGGCCGCCGCGCGCTGCCGGTTGTTGACCGCAATCTGCTCGCAAGCCTCTCTGACGGGGCGGATCTCTTCCGTACCGCCGTCGGCGCCGGCATGTTCGAGCGTCGATCCCGCGAGCACTTCCCAGTCGCGCGCGGCGCCGAGTTCCGAGGCAATCCAGCGCAACTCCTCGTCGAAGCCGGGAGCGGCGGGGATGACCTTCGCAAACAGGTCGAGGGCCGAACGCAAGCGGCGAAGCCCCACGCGCATCTGATGGACGCTCGATGGATCGTGGCCCGACACGACGCCCAGCTCATTCGCGTGGACCTGGTCCAGACAGTTGCGCACAATCACGCAGAATGCATCCTCGATCGAATCGCGCTTGTCCAGTCGCACCGGTTGCGCTTTCACCGCCTCGCTGTGCTCGGCTACCAGCAGTGCATACCCGATATCGGCCTTGCTGCGATGATCGATACGCAGCGGCACGGTTTCGAGCATTTCCAGCGCGACGCGGTACAGCATGTCCGGATCGCCCTGTTTCAATTCCAGTTCCACGGCGGCGATCTGCACCGAGCCCGGCTCCGCCTCGATGGTTCCTTCGTCCAGAGCAAGCTCGAGTTCGTATCCGGACGGCTGGCGCAGCGCAAATGCCGAGCGGTTGATCCGCGTGACGAATACGGGCTTCAGTTGGGCGGGAACGGTCTCGTCGCGAATCAGCTTCCCGCAGTCGCTGTCGTCGGGGATCTGGTCGCACAGCAGCTTCAGATCGGGCACGTCGCTCGTCACGGGCATCTCGAACTCGTCCCTGTCGAACAGCCCCGCCTTGGCCGAGCCTTCGAGCTTCAGCGTCTGGATTTTCTCGTTGCCGACGCTGCGCACGCGCAGGGAAGCCCCGCACCAGTGAAATGAAAACTCCGGTGTATCGAAATAGGTGCTGGTCAGCAGGTGAGGCGTTCCCGCTGTGGCTTCCGATTGCGCGAGTATCGATGCGTTGCGCAATTTGCCGAGATCTTCGTTCGCAACGCGCAGCTTTAGCTCCCGTTCCATGCCGCCTCCGAAATGAGCACCATACCGTCAGACTACACCGGATTCGCTGGAGCGCGTCGCGCCCGATCGCCCCGAGTGACCGCGCCGATAGAAGTTGTGCACAGAAAAAGTGGATAAGGCGGTGGACAAGTTTTGCACGACTGCCTCGAAACCGGACCGCGGTTTTCGGAACCCTACGCGACGGGACATCTTGATTAGGAAATGACCATTTCCTATAATCGCGCCATGACCGCACGCCACCATCCTGCCAGACAGCCTCGAGCTCCAGGTCGTCCTCGCGAATTCGACATGGACGTCGCGCTGGACGGCGCAATCCAGATTTTTCGCGAACGCGGCTATCAAGGGACGTCTCTTGGCGACCTCGGTGCCGCGATGGGCCTCACGGCCGGCAGTATCTACAAGGCGTTCACCGATAAGCGGGCGGTGTTTCTTGCCGCGCTCGAGCGCTACATCCGTCTACGAAATGGCCAGTTGCAAAGCCTGCTCGACGCGGAGCAAACCGGCCGCAACAAGGTGCGGGCCGTTCTGCGGTTTTATGCCGAGTCCGCAGTTGGCGACGAGGGCAAGCGGGGCTGTCTCGTAGTCGGAAGCGCAATCGATCTGCTGGCTTTCGATGATGAGGTCGCCGGTCATGTCGCCGCTTCTTTGCAGCGAACGGAGCGTCTGTTGTGCCGTCTGATCCGGCTGGGCCAGACAGACGGTTCGATCGCGTCTGCCGTGGATGCGGACGCTACCGGCCGCGCCCTGCTGAGTTTGACGCAAGGTTTGAGGGTCGTCGGCAAAGTCGGGCGGCCCCGGGCGCACATAATGGCGGCGGCGGAGCAGGCCATGCGTCTGCTGGACTAAGCACAGCAAGATATAGCATCGCATCAGTTACCAGTGCTGCTCGCCAAATTAGGAAATGACTATTTCCTAACGTAACCCGCCGATGAGAAACAGCCGCTCAACGATGTAATCACTCAACCCAAAGGAGTCTCGTTCGTGAAAGCACTTCACTCGCCCATGCCATCTGGGAGTTCCGAAATCGTAATCACGCTGCCAGCATCAAGGCCCGTTCCGGGGTTGGAAGGATTCGAGCACAAGTTCGCAACCGTAGACGGACTGAGACTGCACTACGTCACCGGTGGAAACCCACAGGGTGACGTGATCGTGTTGCTCGCGGGCTTTCCGCAGAGCTGGTTCGCGTGGCGCAACGTGATCGCGCTGCTTGCAAAGACCTATCGAATCGTCGCAGCGGACCTTCCCGGACAAGGTGATTCGGATCGTCCTATGGACGGCTACGACACGCAGACCCTTGCGAGCCATGTCCACGGTTTGCTCCAGCAACTCGGAGTGAGCCGGTACTTTCTCGCCGGACACGACATTGGAGCGTGGGTGGCTTTTCCTTACGCGGTGATGTTCGCCGACGAGGTCCGTCGCCTTGCGCTGCTGGATGCGGGGATCCCCGGCGTGACGTTGCCCGATGCGTTGCCGATCGCGCCCGAGCGTGCATGGCGTACCTGGCATTTTGCGTTTCACGTCCTACCGGATCTGCCGGAAGTGCTGCTTGCCGGCAAGGAGCGCGAATACCTCGACTGGTTTTTGCGGCGAAAGACGGCCAATCCCGACACGTTCACTGATGCCGATATCGATGAATATCTGCGGATTCTGAAGAAAGACGGCGGCTTGCGCGCGGGTCTTGCGTATTACCGCGCCGCGAACGTGTCCGCCCGGCAGAACGCGGAATTGAAGCAGCGAGGCAGGCTCGATTTGCCACTGCTGGCGCTCGGTTCCGATCAAGGCTCCATCGCCGATATGGCGACCCCTCTGCGAGCCTTTTTCACCGACGTCCAAGGCCGCACCATTAGTCACTGCGGGCACTTCATTCCAGAAGAACAACCGCGCGCGGTTGCCGACGAACTCGCGGCATTCTTTGGAAGCGCAGAGCGATAACGGGGCAGGTGCGTGCAGGCCGCCGGGCACGGCTCAGGCAATGAGGGAGGAGTGCTGTACGACGATCCACGCGGACCATGCAAGCAACGCGACGCCGAGCGGCTTGCCGATCGACCTGCCCCAGCGGAAATTCTTCTCGGCCGACATGATCGCGCCCAGCGCCAGCATCCAGCCGACACTGCCGGTGCCGACCGCGAACATCAGCAGCATCAGCGCCCAACAGCAGCCGACGCAGAACGCGCCGTGACTGAGGCCGAGCACGAAGCTCTCGCGGCGCGCGCTTTTGCCCCGCCAATGCCCGGTGATGAACATCAGCGGCGAGCGGCATTTGTCGAGACATCGATGTTTGAGGCTGCTGAACTGATAGAGGCCCGCGAGCGCGACGATCGCCGCGCCGATCAGCCAGCCGTTCGCAAGCAAGCTCGGAACCTGCGCGGCGACCAGATGGAGCGCCGCGTCGAAGCCGTGCGCGACCACGCCGAACAGCGCCCACGTCGTCGCATAACCGACGATCAGAAGCGCCATCAGCGTGCGCCGGTTGTCGCGCGCGACGGTCATCCGCCGGAAGGTGTCGAACAGCGGGAAGGCGCTCGGCAGCATCATCGCCGCGATCATCAGCAGCCATGCGGCGCTGTGCAGCAGCGCCGCGATCGTGACGCTAGCACCGGGCATCGCGCGGCATATCGGGCCGACGAGCGGCAGTTCGTCCCAGCTTGTGTGACGCAGGTAACGCGCATAAGGCCCCGCGTCCCACGCCCATAACGCGATCCACGCGCTGCTCGTCAATGCGACGAAGAGCGGCGCGAACAGCCGCGAGCGTGCGAGCATCTTCACGACGCGAAGTTGAACGATCCCTGAATGGCGTTATGTCCGCTCAACGCGAGATCGAGATCGAGCTTTTCGTGCCGCAGGCGGAAAGAGTTCGCCTTGCCGACGAAAGCAGGGGAGCCCGGTATCGTCGAAAAGATGCTTTCGACCAGCTTGGTCGGCTCGCCGGTCGGGCCGCGATAAGGTTCCAACTCGGCATCGATTGCTTCGCCGACTTTCATCCTGCCCTTGCCGTCGACGACCGTGTATTCGATCGGCACGCGTTCCACCGACACGACTTCGCCGATCAACTGCACGAGATCCGCGAGGGGGCCGCCGCGCTCGCCACGGTGCACGCTCACCAGAGCATCGAATTGCGCGTCGCTCGCGCGCTCGTCGACGAACATCGCGACGCGCCAGCCGCCTTTGAGCACATTGCCGGGAATGAACGCCGCGAACGCGATCGTCAGGCCCGATACATCGACGCCGTCGATCGTGCCTCGCTCGTAGTGGTAAGCCATCGCACTGCGGCACGAGCCGTTGTCGGGATCTTCTCCGATCCAGCAAGGACACAGCACCTTGCATTCGCACACTTCGAGGATGCTGCCCATCAGTTGATAGCTCATTTGCACCTCCGCCGCCGGTTGAATCCGGCCGGGAAGAACATCGCCGGACATCCTCAGTTGTAGGCGTTAAGCGGGCAGTAATCAAAGCATTCGAGCGACGGCGAATGATTGAAACGGCTTACACAGTCGGTGCTTTTGCGATGGCGGGGAAGCGTGCGCACAGCACCCGAAGCGCATCGAGCATCGCCGGTGTCCGCTGGCCAACTCTTATATAAGACATAAGACATTTGACCGTGGAGGGGGATTGCAATTAAAATCGCGATCGAAGCAGTGCCCGGCACAGCTTGGAGTGCCTAAAAAGCCTTTCCCTGAAACGCAAATACCAGCAGGTCCCCCATGCTTGAAAACTTTCGTGCTCACGTGGCCGCACGCGCCGCGCTCGGCATTCCTCCCCTGCCGCTGACGGCTCAGCAGACCGCCGAGCTGGTCGAGCTCCTGACGAACCCGCCCGCTGGCGAAGAGCAGACGCTGCTCGACCTGATCACCAACCGCGTGCCCGCCGGCGTGGACGAAGCCGCCCGCGTGAAGGCAGGTTTCCTCGCCGCGGTGGCCAAAGGCGAGACCGCCTGCGCACTGATCTCGCGCGAGCGCGCCACCGAACTGCTCGGCACGATGCTGGGCGGCTACAACATCCAGCCGCTGATCGAACTGCTGTCCGACGCCGAAGTGGGCACCGTGGCCGCCGACGCGCTGAAGAAAACCCTGCTGATGTTCGACCAGTTCCACGACGTCAAGGAACTGGCCGACAAGGGCAACGCCAATGCGAAGGCCGTGATGCAAAGCTGGGCCGACGCCGAATGGTTCACGAGCCGTCCGGAAGTGCCGCAAAGCCTGACCATCACCGTGTTCAAGGTGACGGGCGAAACCAATACCGACGACCTGTCGCCGGCTCCGGACGCGACCACCCGTCCGGACATCCCGCTGCACGCGCTGGCGATGCTGAAGAACGCGCGTCCCGGCATCACGCCGGAAGAAGACGGCAAGCGCGGCCCGGTCAAGTTCATCGAGTCGCTGAAGGAAAAGGGCCACCTGGTCGCGTACGTGGGCGACGTGGTCGGCACCGGCTCCTCGCGCAAGTCGGCCACCAACTCGGTGCTGTGGTTCACGGGCGAAGACATCCCCTTCATCCCGAACAAGCGCTTCGGCGGCGTGTGTCTCGGCGGCAAGATCGCCCCGATCTTCTACAACACGATGGAAGACGCCGGCGCGCTGCCGATCGAGCTCGACGTGTCGAAGATGGAAATGGGCGACGTGGTCGAACTGCGCCCGTACGAAGGCAAGGCGCTAAAGAACGGCGAAGTGATCGCCGAGTTCCAGGTCAAGTCCGACGTGCTGTTCGACGAAGTGCGCGCCGGCGGCCGCATTCCGCTGATCGTCGGCCGCGGCCTGACCGCCAAGGCGCGTGAAGCGCTGGGTCTCGCTCCGTCGACGCTGTTCCGCCTGCCGCAGCAGCCGGCCAACAGCGGCAAGGGCTTCTCGCTGGCGCAGAAGATGGTCGGCCGTGCTTGCGGTCTGCCGGAAGGGGAAGGCGTCCGTCCGGGCACGTACTGCGAACCGAAGATGACCTCGGTCGGCTCGCAGGACACCACCGGCCCGATGACCCGCGACGAGCTCAAGGACCTGGCGTGCCTCGGCTTCTCGGCCGATCTCGTGATGCAGTCGTTCTGCCACACCGCCGCTTATCCGAAGCCGGTCGACGTGAAGACCCACCAGACGCTGCCGAACTTCATCAGCAACCGTGGCGGCATCGCGCTGCGCCCGGGCGACGGCGTGATCCACTCGTGGCTGAACCGCATGCTGCTGCCCGACACCGTCGGCACCGGCGGCGACTCGCACACGCGCTTCCCGATCGGCATCAGCTTCCCGGCAGGTTCGGGTCTGGTCGCGTTCGCGGCCGCCACCGGCACGATGCCGCTGGACATGCCGGAATCGGTGCTGGTCCGCTTCAAGGGCAAGATGCAGCCGGGCGTGACCCTGCGTGACCTGGTCAACGCGATTCCGCTGTACGCGATCAAGCAGGGCACGCTGACGGTTGCCAAGCAAGGCAAGAAGAACATCTTCTCCGGCCGCATTCTCGAAATCGAAGGCCTGCCCGATCTGAAGGTCGAGCAAGCGTTCGAATTGTCGGATGCATCGGCCGAGCGTTCGGCCGCCGGTTGCACGGTGCACCTGAACAAGGAACCGATCATCGAATACCTGAACAGCAACGTCACGCTGCTCAAGTGGATGATCGCCCAGGGCTACCAGGACCCGCGCAGCCTGCAGCGCCGCATCAAGGCGATGGAGCAGTGGCTGGCCGACCCGCAACTGCTGTCGCCGGATGCCGACGCCGAGTACGCGGCCGTCATCGAGATCGACCTCGCCGACATCCACGAGCCGATCGTGGCCTGCCCGAACGATCCGGACGACGTGAAGACGCTGTCGGACGTGGCCGGTGCCAAGATCGACGAAGTGTTCATTGGCTCGTGCATGACCAACATCGGTCACTTCCGCGCCGCGTCGAAGCTGCTCGAAGGTAAGCGCGACATCCCGGTCAAGCTGTGGGTGGCTCCGCCGACCAAGATGGATCAGAAGCAGCTGACCGAGGAAGGCCACTACGGCGTGTTCGGCACGGCTGGTGCGCGTACCGAAATGCCGGGCTGCTCGCTGTGCATGGGCAACCAGGCCCAGGTGCGCGAAGGCGCGACGGTCATGTCGACGTCGACCCGCAACTTCCCGAACCGCCTCGGCAAGAACACGAACGTGTACCTCGGCTCGGCGGAACTGGCGGCGATCTGCTCGCGTCTCGGCAAGATCCCGACCAAGGAAGAGTACATGGCCGATATGGGCGTGCTCAACGCCAACGGCGACAAGATCTATCAATACATGAACTTCGACCAGATCGAGGACTTCAAGGAAGTCGCCGACGGCGTGACGATGTAAGTGTGCTGTCGGGCTACGGCGTGTTGTTCGCGTCGTAGCACCACGAAATGGCGCCGCGGGCTGAATGCCAGCGGCGCCATTTTTTTTGCGTTGGTTTCGGATGTCCTGGCGTCCGATCCCCGGCCGGCGCTCTCTGCACTGTCCGCCAATCCCGGGTCGACAACCCAGCCAACCCGTCCGACAATGCTTTGCGAAACACGGTCGAACGGGCTGCGATTCAAACGTCTTTTTCCAATGCAGCGTGGGTCCCAGGTGGCCGTCCGCGAATTTTTTTGACGCCGCCTGTCCGTCCGCACGCAGCCCGCGCGTCATTGATATGGCGGCCGATGCAATTCATCCGCCTCAACCCCATGACGGAGGCTCAAATGGAATACCTGTTGATGATCTACTCGGAAGAAAGCAGCTGGAACAAGATGACCGACAGCGAGCGGCAGCAAGGCGTTGCCGCCTATCACGCGTACACCGAATCGTTGAAGAAATCGGGGGCTCTGGTGGGCGCCAACCGGCTGCAGCACTCGAACACGGCCACCACGGTGCGGCTCGTCGACGGCAAGCCGCAGGTGCTCGATGGCCCGTTTTCCGATACGAAGGAGCAACTCGCCGGCTACTACCTGATCGACGTGCCTAACCTCGACGCGGCGATGGCGTGGGCGTCGCGCTGTCCCGGCGCGGCGCACGGCGTGATGGAGGTGCGCCCGGTCTGGACCGCTCCGTACGAAGCGCCGTCTGCATGAGCCCGTCCGGCGACGCCCGAGGCAATGACGGCGTCGCGCGGTCGATCGCCGAGGCGGTCGCTCGCCGCAGCTACGGCAAGCTCGTCGCGCTGCTGGCGATGCGCACGCGCGACGTCGCCGCGGCCGAGGACGCGCTCGCCGATGCTTTCGCGGCGGCGCTCGCGGACTGGCCGGAGCACGGCTGTCCGGCCAGTCCAGAAGCGTGGCTGATGACGGTTGCGCGCCGCCGGGCAATCGACGGCGCGCGTCATCGCCAGGTCGGCGACGATGTGGCGAACCAGCTGCTGATTCTCGCCGACGAAATCGACGAGTGCGCGACAGACGCGTTGCCCGACCGGCGGCTGGCGCTGCTGTTCGCGTGCACGCACCCCGCGCTCGAGGCCCCGATTCGCACGCCGCTGATGCTGCAAGTGGTGTTGGGGCTGGAAGCGAAGACGATTGCGTCGGCGTTCCTGATGTCGCCCGCCGCGATGAGCAAGCGCCTCGTGCGGGCGAAGACCAAGATCCGCGAAGCGGGCATTCCGTTCAGCGTGCCCGAGCGCGAGGAACTGCCCCGCCGGCTCGACGCGGTGCTCGAAGCGGTCTATGCGGCGTATGCGGAAGGGTGGACGGACCCCATCGGCGGCGATACCGAGCGGCGCGAACTCGCCGACGAGGCGCTGTATCTCGCGCAACTGCTCGTCGAACTGCTTCCCGAAGAACCTGAGACGCTGGGCCTGCTCGCGCTGATGCTGTTTGCCCAGGCGCGGCGCGATGCGCGGCGCGATGCGGCTGGCGACTACGTGCCGCTGTCGGCACAAGACCCTGCAACATGGAACGCACCGATGATCGGCACGGCGAACGCACTGCTGCGGCGCGCGAACGCGTTCAACGCCATCGGGCGCTTTCAGCTCGAGGCCGCGCTGCAATCGGCGCATGTGGATCGCTGCCGGACGGGGCGGCCGAACTGGGACGAGATCGTGCAGCTCTACGATGGGCTGCTTTCGATTGCAGCGTCGCCGGTAGTCGCCGTGAACCGCGCGCTCGCGGTGGCGGAACGTGACGGCCCGCAGGCGGCGCTCGACGCGCTGGCGCCGTATGCGGACGATCCGCGGCTCACCGACTACCAGCCCTACTGGGCCGCGCGCGCCAATCTGCTCGCGCGTGCCGGCGCGACGGCACAAGCCCTCAGTGCGTACGATCTGGCGATCGGTCTGGAGCGTGACCCGGCCGTGCGGCGCTTCCTGCAGCGCAAGCGAATGGAGCTTGCATCGGCGGGGAGGTAGCGCAGCGCGATGCGCTGGCAACGACCCGCACGGCCCGCGCTTTGAATCTCACCGCTCCGGCTGCAACAGCCCCCAGCTGACGAGAATCGCCTGAATGCTGCGCGCGTAGGCGTCGCGCTCGCGCGGCGATTCCGAGTGATACGCACCGATCGCGCGCCATGTGTTGCCGTGCCGCACCATCTTCTGCTTGAGCAGCCAGGCGGCCACGAAGATATTCACGCACGGGTCCGTGAGCGCGCGGTGCGGAATGCCCTGGCTCGCCAGTTCCGGAAAGTGGATCGAATTGATCTGCAATTGGCCCACGTCGATCGAACCGTTGGCGTTGCGGTTGATGGCGCTCGTGTCGCCTTTCGATTCGCGCCATGCGACGGCGCGCAGCACGTGCGGATTGACGCCCTGGTAGGCGCCAGCCTTGTCGAAGCAATCGTCGGCGCTCGGGGCGGCTTGCGCGGACGAACTGCCGATGACCACCAGCGCCGCCCAGGCGCAGATGGCCCACGACCGCAAAGGGCGGAAGCCGTTGGTCTTGTGCTGGTCCATGGGTCGGGCTCCAGGTCCCGCTTTACTGCGCCAGCGCGGAATCGAGCTGCCGCTCGATGTCCTTCAGATAGGCGCGTGATTCATCGGAGACGACGAGGCGCGGTGTTGGCATCGCGCAGTGGCAATCGCGTTTTTGCGTCTTCTTCTTGTTGCGCGAGCTCGAGCGCGGCGCGGGGAGGTCGTCATCGTCGCCGGTGGAGGGCGGCAGCATCGCGAGCGTGGGCAGCGGCGGGTAGACCTTGTCCGCGGAGGCCAGGGTGGCAGGGGCGGCGGCGGCTGCCGGTGCGCCGGCGGCGGGCTGGCCCGCCCACGCGGCCGAACTCAAGCATAGCGATGCCGCGGCGAAAGCAATCAGGCGCATCGTGTCAGCTCCCCGCACGTAGCGGCTGGATCGACACGCTGTACGTCTGGTTCGCGCCGGTCGTCAGATTTTCGAGTGCGGGTTTGAGTCCCTGTTGCGGCACGCCCCGCCAGATCGCCTCGTTGATGTACTTGAAGTCCTGGCCCAGCGCCGTCACGCGGATCACCGTGGGCCGCTTCTGCGCGGCGGCGAGCGCGCCTGCCTTGGCGAGCACCGTAGCCAGTTGCGGATCGCGCGCGCCGAGTGCATCGGCGGGAATGTCGAACTTCATGATCACGTTCGACACCGCAGGTTTCTCGGCTTGAGCCGTAGTGGGCTGCTGCACTTGTGCGCAGCCTGTCATGAACATTACGGCAAGTAAGAGCACAACGCGCGTCACATCGGGTCTCCAAAGTTTCGAGGCGATGTACGCGTTTTCGGCTTCTGAAGCTGAGACTTGATACCTCAAAGCAAACGTTTGCGAAAAAGAAAGACTTCACTCCCCCGGTGCTGCTTCACGGAAGGCCGCTGCGCGCACCGCCGCCTTCGAGCAAAGAACTTCTTGCCTCGGCGCGGGAGCCAAAGCGAACGCGACCCGGCAAACCCACTCACGCATAACGCGCGAGAAACATATCCGCCGCTGCCTCCGCGATGCGCTTCTGCTCGCCGGCATCGAGCGGCACTTGACCCATCGCCACTTGCGGCCAGAAGGCAAAGGCCTTCACGAGCCCCTGCAACTGCAGTGCGGCGAAGACGGGGTCCCCGGTCTTGATGCGGCCGTCCGCGGCAGCCGCCCGGACCCACGCGGTCAGATCTTCCTCACGCTCCCCCATGCGAGCGACCATATCGCGCGCGCGCTCCGGCGAATGGATGCCAGCCGCGATCGCCACCCGTGCCAGCGACAAAAAGGATTCGTCGTGAAGCAGCCTCAGCTTGCGCTCCAGCAGATCGAGCAACTGCGCGCGCAACGGTTGATCGGCGCGGTAGTTGGGCGCATCGCCGTCGTGGCTCGCGTCCCGTAGCTGCTGGAGAATCGCCGCGAAAAGCGCTTCCTTGCTCGGGAAATGGTTATAGACCGTGCGCTTCGAAACGCTCGCGCGGGCGGCGATGCGGTCCATGCTGGTTGCGTCGTATCCGGCGGCGAGGAATTCGTCGATCGCGGCGGTGACGATCGCGACGCGCTTTCGGTCAGTCAGACGTTGGGGGCGGGCAGGGGATTCCATCCGTCAATTTTACACTGGTCAGTTTACTTTTCTCGGAAATAAACTACACTGCCGGGTGTACATTTTCTTCGGAAGGTCAACTTCATGACGTCGCTTCCCGCCTATCTCCGCCGAATGCTCGGCGTGAACGCCGTGCAACGCAGCCGCGCGAAGTTCAGCCTGTCGCCGCAGCATGACGGCGAGCGCTTTCGCAACGTCAAGCCGCGTCCGGCGGAAAGCCTGCGCAAAACGCTCGGGCTCGCATGGACGGTGCTGTTCAACAAGCCGCGCGGCACCGTGCCGGCCGACGCGTTGCCCGTCGAAACGCTGACACGCGCGCAACTCGATGCGGCTCCGGACCGAAGCCTCTACCGGCTCGGTCACTCGACGATGCTGCTGAAGTTGCGCGGCAAGTTCTGGCTGACCGATCCCGTATTCGCCGAGAGAGCGTCGCCGTTCCGCAATCTCGGTCCGAAGCGCTTTCATGCGCCGCCGATCTCGCTCGACGATTTGCCGCCGCTGCACGGCGTGATCCTGTCGCACGATCACTACGACCATCTGGACCGCGAGACCGTCCTGATCCTGGCGCAACGTACCGAGGTGTTCTTGACGCCGCTCGGGGTCGGCGACCGGCTCATCGAATGGGGTATCGACGCGGCGAAGGTCCGGCAGTTCGACTGGTGGCAGGGCACGGTGGTCGAAGGCATCGAGTTCACCGCGACACCCGCACAGCACTTCTCCGGGCGCAGCCTGTTCGATGGCAACCGTACGTTGTGGGCGTCGTGGGTGATCGTCGATAACGACCTGCGCGTGTTCTTCAGCGGCGATACCGGTTACTTCGATGGATTCAGCGCGATCGGCGAGCGCCTCGGACCATTCGACGTCACCTTGATCGAGACCGGCGCGTACGACGCGATGTGGCCATACGTCCATATGCAGCCTGAAGAAACCGTGCAGGCGCATATCGACCTGCGCGGCCGCTGGCTCGTGCCGATTCACAACGGCACCTTCGACCTCGCGATGCATCGCTGGCAGGAACCGTTCGAGAGGGTGACCGGGCTGGCGCTCGCGCGCGGCGTCGCGCTGTCGACACCGCGCATGGGCGAGCGCCTCGATCTGATTGCGGTGCATCGCGGTGAACGCTGGTGGCGCAAGGTGGCGGAAACGGTCGCTGCGCCGAAGGCTGCGTGGCGGATGTGTGCGTCGTGCCGAGCCGGCGCGGAGGAGTCTTCCTGAAGTCTTCCGGGTTAATTCTTCAGGTCGGCGAGAATCCGTTCCGCGAGAAAATCGCACACGGGCCGCTTCGAAGCCGCGCTTCGCGCCAGCACGACTTCGAGCGTGCCGATTTCCGGCAGGCCATTCGCGGCCCCCAGCAGCGAGAAGTGAGCCGGTACCGCGCACTTGGCCAAAGGGGTCACCGCGAGGCCGGCCTCGGCCATCGTCAGCAGACCCAGCAGGCTCGGACTCTCATACGACGTGCGATACGTGATGCGCGCGCGCTCCAGGCTCCGGATGGCTTTCTCTCGCGCGACGCTGCCCGGCAAAAACACGGCGATGGGCAAGGGCCTTTCGCGCCAGATCTCGGTCGCGCCCGGGGCGGCGGCCCACACCATCGGTTCGTGACGCAGGAACTCGCCGTGCAATCCTTTCACGCGCGTCGCGCAGACGAGATCGACCGTGCCGTCCTTCAACATCGGCTCTAGAGCGACGCTCGGCAGGCCCACCACCTGAATCTCCACCTTCGGATAGGTCGCCGAAAACTTCTTGAGGATCGGCGGGAACAGTGACGTCGCATAGTCGTCCGGCACGCCGATCACCACGCGCCCGGTCACGTCGGGCCGAACCACCGCTGCCCACGCTTCATCGCGCAGCGCGATCATCCGTCGTGCGTAGGTCAACAGCATTTCGCCGTCCTGCGTCGGCACTACGCTGCGAGGCTTGCGCACGAACAGCGCCTTGCCGAGCGCGGTCTCGAGCGTCTTGATCTGCATGCTCACCGCCGATTGCGAGCGGTGCACGACCTGCGCCGCGCGACTGATCGTGCCGGCGTCCGCGACCGCGATGATCATCGACAGCACGTCCAGATCGAGCGCTTTCATTTCCGTTGCCATGAGGATTCGTATCAGAAAAGTAGATCGATTCCATCAATATTATGCGATTTTCTTTTGCCAGAACACCATCGATAGTGTCGCCAAAGGAGCCCTTTGATGAATGCACGTACCAGCCCATCGATTCTGGCCTCAGCCGATGGCGCGTCCGCGCCGTCGTTCGTGACCACCGCATCGAGTGTTGCCATACCGTATGTCGAATCCGGGAGCGGCGAGCCGATGGTGTTCGTGCACGGCTCGCTTTGCGACTATCGCTACTGGGACGCCCAGATGGCCTCGCTGTCTGGCCGGTTTCGCTGCTTCGCGCCGAGCTTGAGCCATTACTGGCCCGAGATCGATGCGTTTGGACACGGCGACTTCAGCTGGGAGGCGCACGTCGAGGAAATGGCCGGATTCATCACGGCGCTCGACCTGGCGCCCGTTCATCTGGTCGGTCACTCGCGGGGCGGGTGCGTGGCTTTCCATCTCGCGCGCGCCTATCCGCGCCTCGTGAAAGCGCTGACGCTAGCCGATCCCGGCGGCCCGCTGCAAACCGAACCGCGGGGGCAGCCCGCGTTCATGCCGCCGGCGACCAACGTGTTGCGCGCCCGGGTCGCGGAACTGATCGAACGGGGCGAGTACGACGCCGGCTTGTCGATGTTCGTCGACTCCGTGAGCATGCCGGGGTACTGGAACAAAAGCCCGGAGAGCTTTCGTCGCATGGCGCTCGACAACGCGCTCACGCTGCCGAAGCAGTTGCTCGATCCGCTTCCGGCCTATACGCCGGATGCCGCGCGCGATATCAAGTGCCGTACGTTGTTGATCGACGGCCAAAAGAGTCCCCGCATGTTCCGCAATACGGTCGACAAGCTCGAACAGTGGATCGAGTTTGCCGAACGCGAAACGATCGACGGTGCGTCGCATGGGATGAATGTCGCGAGACCGGATGCGTTCAACCGGGCGGTCACGACTTTCGCCGCGTAGCCCGGCCACGCAAAGCGCACAGTTCAGTGTTGAGACACGGCCAGCAAGGTATCGATCTTGTGATCCTGGGCCAGCAGCTCGGCCGCGGTGCTCGAATGAATCACCGAGCCGCGCTCCAGCACCACGGCGTTGTGCGTGATGCTCAGCGCCTTGCGCGCATTCTGCTCGACCAGGATCACCGACAGGCCTTCGTCGCGGATGATCTCCGAGAGGATGCGCATCAAGTCCTGCACGATGATCGGCGCGAGCCCTTCGAGCGGTTCGTCGAGCAGCAGGACCCTGGGATTGAGCATCAGCGCGCGACCGATGGCCAGCATCTGCTGCTCGCCGCCGGAAAGCTGGTTGCCCATATTGGCGCGGCGCTCCTCCAGGCGCGGAAACATCCTGTAGATGCGCGCCAGGTCCCAAGGACCGGGCACGGCGATCGCGGTCAGGTTCTCTTCTACCGTCAACGACTTGAAGATGTTGCGCTCCTGCGGCACCCAGCCGATGCCTGCCAGCGCGCGCTGGTGCGGCTTGAATCCGGTGACGTCCTTGCCATTGAGCCAGATCCGCCCGCTAAACCGACGCGTGTGACCGACGATGCTGTTGATCAGCGTGGTTTTACCCGTGCCGTTGCGGCCAAGCAGCGCGAGTGCCTGGCCTTGATCCAAGGCCAGATCGATACCTGTCAGGATTTTGGCTTCGCCGTAGCCCGCTACGATTCCTTCCAGCTTCAGCAATTCAGACATATTCACCTCCAACCAGCTCCTCGCCCAGATACACGGCCTTCACGCGAGGATCGCGGGCGATCTCCGCGCATGCGCCCTCGGTGAGCAGACCGCCGCTCACCAGCACAGAGATGCGGTTGGCGAAGCTGAACACGAGGTCCATGTCGTGCTCGATCAGCAGAATGGTCACGTCGTCGGGCAACGCGGCGACCGTATTGAGAATCTCGCGGCGTTCGCCGTCGGGAACACCGGCCACTGGCTCGTCCAGCAGCAGCACGCGCGGCTTTGCCGCCAGCGCCAGCGCGATTTCGAGCAGGCGCTGCTTGCCGTAGGGCAGCACGCGCGTTTCGCGACTCATCACGTCGAGCAACTTGCATTGTTCGAGCAGCGAAGCGACCTCGTCCATGATTTCGCCGCGCTGACCGAGCGCGCGCCAGAAGCGCGCGCCCAGACCGTCGCGCTCGGAGATCGCGACAGACAGCGATTCGGCTGGCGTCATGTGCTTGAACAGCTGGTTGATCTGGAACGTGCGCACGAGCCCGGCGCGAGCCCGCTTGTGCACGGACAGCGACGTGATGTCGTGGCCTTCCAGCTCGATGCGGCCCGAAGTCGGCGACAGCACGCCCGTCAGCTGATTGATCAGCGTCGTCTTGCCGGCGCCGTTGGGGCCGATCAGCGCCTGGCGAGCGCCTTTCTCGACCGCGATCGACACGTCATTGGTGGCGACGAGGCCGCCGAAGCGCTTGATCAGATTGAATGTTTGCAGTGCGATCGTCATGCTTTGCTCCCGCTGCGACGGAACCACGTCCACGGACGCACGAGCCGCTCGTGACCGACGATCACGATGATCACCAGCAGCAAGCCGATCCAGAACTGCCAGTATTGCGGCGTGATGTCCGCCAGCCGGTCCTGCATGAACCTGAATACGACCGCGCCGATGATGCCGCCATACAGATAACCCGCGCCGCCGATCATCAGCATCAGCAGCACGTCGGCCGAGCGGTGGAAGTCGAGCACGTCGAGCGACGCGAAGCCGGTGGTCTGCGCGAGCAGGGCGCCGGCCACGCCCGCGTAGGCCGCGCTCAACGTGTAGACGGCGGTGCGGCGCAGGTTGACCGGCACGCCCATTGCCGCCGCGCGAAGCGGATTCTGGCGGATCACCTGCAGCGACATGCCGAACGGCGACTTGACCACCGCGCGGCCGATCACGAACAGCACGAACAGCGTGACGATCGAATACGTGTAGGCCACCTTGCCGAACAGATCGAACTCGATGTGACCGAACAGCGGCACCATCGGCACGCCCGTCATGCCGTCGGCCCCGCCGGTGAGCCAGCCGAGCTTGTTGGCCAGTTCGTGCAGGATCGAGGCCACGCCGAGCGTCACCATCAGACGCGTGAGGTCCGAACCGCGCATCACCAGCACACTGGTGACGAGGCCCGCCAGCGCCGCGACCCCGCACGAGAGCAGCATGCCCAGCAGCGGATCGACGTTGAAGTACTTGGCCAGCAACGCAGCCGAATAAGCGCCGAGACCGAAAAAGGCCGCATGGCCCAGCGACACGATGCCGGTATAGCCGAGGATCAGGTCCAGCGATACCGCGAACAACGCGAGGATCGCCATCTCGTTGAGCAGCAGGAAGTTATTCAGCGGCATCATGCAGACGCCCAGAGCCACGATCCAGAAGATGATTTCCACCGGGCGCCAGCGCGACCACTGCCTGCCGATGCTGCGGACTTCGGGCACGATCGTCGATGTGCCCATTTCGCTAGAAGTTGCCGACTTCATTTGCCCCCCGCCCTGACGAATAGACCCTGTGGTCGCCACATCAGGGTGATGATCATGACGCCGTAGATGATGAATGCCCCCAGATCGGGGATGTAGTACTTGCCCGCCACGTCCGCGATGCCGAGCAGCAGCGAAGCCAGCAGCGGACCGGTCAGCGAGGTCGTGCCGCCCACCGCGACCACGACCAGGAAATAAATCATGAACTTGAGCGGAAAGATCGGATCGAGGCCGAGCATGTTCGCGCCCAGCGCGCCGCCGAGGCCGGCGAGGCCCGAGCCGAACGCGAAGGTGGTCAGAAACACGAAGTTGATGTTGATGCCGAGGCCGCTCGCCGCGCGCGGATCATCCACCGATGCGCGCAGGCGGCTGCCGAAGCGGGTTTTGGTCAGGATCAGCTGCAGCGCGACGACGAGGACGACGCAGACCAGGATCACGAACAGCCGGTAGTAACCGATGCCGATGCCGGCGAACACCGTGCGGCCCTGCAGCCATTGCGGCAGGTTCAGGAACTGCTGGGTCGAGCCCATGAAGTAGTCGACCGTCGCGATGGCCATGAAGGTCAGGCCGATCGTAAACAACACCTGGTTGAGTTCGGACTGCCCGTACACGCGCTTATAAAGCGTGCGTTCGAGAATGCCGCCAAGCACCGCGGACGCGACGAACGCAATCGGCAATGCGCACAGGAAGGGGATGCCCAGGCGCGACATCGCGAGCACGGTGGCATAACCGCCCACCATGGCGAAGGCGCCGTGAGCCAGATTGACGAAGTTCATCAATCCCAGCGTGATGGCCAGGCCGCTCGCCAGCACGAACAGAAGCATGCCGTAGGCAATGCCGTCGAAGAGAATGGTTAGCATGAGTTTTTACCGCCGAAACGCCGCGCCCCTGGCAGTGCGAGGGGCGCGACGGGCAAATCGAATCATCCGGAGACGGCCTGTCTCGCTTTTGCGAGCTTATTTGATCTTGGCCGGATCCTTGACGGCGTCTACCTTGTCGAACGACACGTTGAACAGCTGGCCATTCACGCGTTCCGTCCGGGTGATGTACACGTTCTGGACCATTTCACGGGTCTGCGGATCGAGTTCCACCGGGCCGCGCGGGCTGACCCATTTCTGCCCCTTCATGGCTGCCAGCAGCTTGTCGCCGTTGGTGTCGCCCTTGGTGGCTTGCAGCGCGGCGTAGATCAGGTGCATGCCGTCATAGGCGCCGACGCTGTGGAAGTTCGGGCGCATGCCGGGGTTGGCTTTTTCGAAGGCGGCCACGTAGGCGCGGTTCTCGGGATTGTCGAGAGCGGCCGAGTAGTGCATCGACGTCACCGCGCCCAGCGCCACGTCACCCATGGCGTTCAGGATGTCGTCATCCACCACGTCGCCGGTACCGATCAGTTTGATGCCCTGCTTGCTCAGGCCGCGCTCGGCGAACTGCTTCATGAACGCGGCGCCGGCACCCGACGGCACGAAGATGAACAGCGCGTCAGGCTTCAGGTCGGCGACCTTCTGCAGGAACGGCGAAAAGTCCGGATTGGCGACCGGCACGCGCAATTGCTCGACGACGCTGCCGCCTTCCGATTCGAAGACCTTCTTGAAGGAGTTCTGCGCGTCGATGCCGGGACCGTAGTCGGCCACCAGCGTGACCACCTTCTTGATGCCGTTCTTCGGCGCCCAACGCGCGATGCCCAACGTGTTCTGCGGCAGCGTGAAGCCCGAGCGCACGATGTAGGGCGATTGCTCGGTGATCATCGCGGTGGCCGCGTTCATTACGATCATCGGCACCTTCGCCTGGGTCGCGAGCGGCGCGGCGGCGAGCGCGAGCGGCGTGAGGCCGAAGCCGGCCAGCACCGACACGTGATCCTTCACGATCAGCTCCTGTGCGAGGCGTTTGGTCGTATCCGGAACGTTGGTGTCGTCCTTCAGGATGACCTGAATTTTCTTGCCCGCGACCGTGTCGCCATGCTGGGCCATATACAGCTTGACCGCCGCGTCGACCTGACGACCCGTGGACGCGAACGGACCGCTCATCGGCACGATGAGCCCGATCTTGACCACATCGTCCGCATGGGCGACCACGCTCGAACCTGCCAGCACGAGTGCGGCGGCGGCCATAAGCAAAGTGCGCTTTTTGTTTTGCATTCGATTTCCTTGCTAACGAACCACGTAAACAACGTTGAAAATCGGACCCCTTGTTCATTGCTGCGAGAGCGCTGTGAGCGGGGTCCGGCGTAACGGTTTGCACACCCGGAGCCGAGGGATTGATTGATCGGTTGGGAGTAGCGGCGGTCATGAAATGCGGCAGTGAGCCTGCCAGTGGCTAATGACCGGACGGTGTCTTGTCGTGGGGCGTGGGCACGGCATGGACATGGCCGTGAGGGGATAGGCGTAGGCGCCCCTGGACCGGCGCTCGGGCGCGTGGGCCAGATAATGCGTTGACGTCAATCAGCTTGCATCCGAACATCTTTTGTCCCCTCTACGGCGGCCTCCCGGTTGTGGCCCGCTCGGCTGCGAACCCGTCCGGCCATGCCGGCGGTGCAGGTATCTGTTCGCTTCTGCGTGCGCTTTTCGACTCGCCGATGTGACGGTCGCCCCGGCGCCGCAGAAGACGTTACGCGCCGGCAGCTGCTTGAAGTTGTTGGCCTGCCGCGCGCACCCAGCACGATAAGCACGCGCGCCAAGGGTTGAAAGAGCGGGTTAACCACATACGCATGGTTCCGCATGAATCGCGCATTGCCCGGTCCGTGCGCGGGCGGCGGCGATCTGCGTCGCGCGGAAGCTCGCCCCGGTAGGGCTCGACGAACGTCGCGGGTGAGGCATCCAGGTTGGGTCTGGCGTGGTCTCGCATCGCGTCTGATAAACAGATTCGATACCCCCGGAAGGAAATCGCAACCCTTGAATGCGTGCCGCCGCAAGTGTTCGTAAAGCTGTCAACGTCCGAACAGGTTTTCCCTGATTTGCCGCAGGTGGCCGGTCAATAGCTCGCAAGCCATCTCGGCATCGCGATCGCGAAGCGCATCCACGATCGCGCGATGCTGCGCCTCATATTGACTGCGCCGCTCGGGCGTCAGCGACAGGCGCTTCAGACGTCCCCACTCGCCCTGTTCGCGCACCTCGTTGGTCAATTCGAGCACGCGCAGAAAGAAGGTGTTGTGCGTGGCGACCGCCAACGCGCGATGCAGTTCGCCGTCCCAGTGCTCGAACTCCTCGATGGTTTGCGCCGCCTCGGAACGCTCGATGCAGTCGCTCATCTGCGCGAAGTCGGCCGCCGTCGCATATCGGACGATGAGCCCGGGCATCAGCGGCTCGATCAAAAGCCGCGCTTCCATCAGTTCGGCTGGGCTCGTCTGCACGGCGTGCGGCTTCGCCTCGGGTAGCGGCGGCGCCGGCACGCTTGCGCCAGGCAGCACGAACGTGCCGCTGCCGACCGTCTGCCGGATCAGCCCACGCTCTTTCAAATCGGCGAGGACTCGCCGGACGGCGCCACGTGAAGCGCCGAACTCCTCGCTAAGTTCGCGTTCGGGCGGCAGGCGCACGCCTTCGGCGAAGCGTCCGCTGCGAATCGCTTCCTCCAGATAGCTGGCGAGCTCCCGTGCTCCCTTCGCCCTGACCGTCAGCCTTGTGTCGACGTCACTCATACCCAGTCCCGCTGCGCATTCAAACAAGAACCAATTGGTTCTGATTTTTGGTTAACCCTGGTTCTTTTTGTCCAGATTTGGTCCTACAGTGGTTCCAGATTGACCCACCAGACCTAGATTAAAGGCCCACCATGAAATTAGCAACTTTGCGCCACGACGGGGCGAGGGCGGTCGCCCTTGTCGACCCCGAAGCCGGAGTTTATTGGCCGGTATCGCAGCTCTGCGACGGCTTTGCCGGCGACATGGTCCAATTGGTACAACAATTCGCCGACCTGCGCGAGTCGCTGTGCCCGCGCGGCGAAGGGCGCCCGCTCGCGTCGGCGACGCTCCTCGCGCCGATCGACCAGCCGCGCCGCAACCTGTTCTGTGTCGGCA
The DNA here is from genome assembly GCF_046543485.1 of Paraburkholderia sp. EG304. Taxonomy (NCBI): domain Bacteria; kingdom Pseudomonadati; phylum Pseudomonadota; class Betaproteobacteria; order Burkholderiales; family Burkholderiaceae; genus Paraburkholderia; species Paraburkholderia sp. EG304. The sequence goes on from NZ_JBKGUA010000029.1 coordinate 37,774, forward strand.
AGAACTATCACGACCACGCCGAAGAGTTCAGCAGGTCCGGTTTCGACAAGAGCGCGCAGGCAGGCGAGCACATACCTGAAGCACCGGTCGTTTTCACGAAGCCCGCATCGACGATCATCGCGACTGGCGAGCGCATTCCGCGCCATGCCGACGTGACGCGACAGATGGACTACGAAGTCGAGATCGGTGTCGTCATCGGCAAGGCAGGTCGCGCGATCTCGAAGGCGAAGGCGCTCGATCACGTGTTCGGCTACACGATCATCAACGACGTCACCGCGCGCGATCTGCAAAAGCTGCATCGTCAGTGGTTCATCGGCAAGTCGCTCGACGGCTTCTGCCCGATGGGCCCGTATCTCGTGACGGCCGACGAACTGGACGCGTCGAACATCGACGTGCGTTGCTGGGTCAACGGTGAGTTGCGTCAGGAATCGAACTCGAAGCTGCTGATCTTCGATATCCCGACGATCATCGCGACGTTGTCGGCCGGCATGGAACTGCAGCCCGGCGACGTCATTGCGACGGGCACGCCGGCGGGTGTCGGCATCGGTTTCAATCCCCCGAAATTTCTGCAAAGCGGCGATGTCGTGCGCATGGAGATTCCGCGCATCGGCGTCCTTGAAAACGAGGTGGCGTAAACATGGCAACGACGCAAGTGCAAGGCATCTTCATCGAGATCGAAGGCGACGGCGCGCCGGTCGTGTGCATCCACGGTCTCGGCGGTTCCTCGAACAACTGGACGCCGGTGCTGCCGGCGTTCGAAGGCAGGAAGGTCATCCGCATCGATCTGCCTGGCAGCGCGCGTTCGCCGTTGCCCGCGCAGAAGCTGTCGATCGATTCCTACGTGAACACGATCGCCTCCGTGCTGCGCGAGCTGCAGGTGAATAACGCGGACATCGTCGCGCATTCGATGGGCACCATCGTCGCGCAGCATCTGGCGGTCAGGCATCCCGAGCTGGTTAAAAGCCTCGCGCTGTTCGGGCCGCTCGTCGCTCCGCCCGACGCCGCGCGCGACGGCATGCGCCAGCGCGCGCGCATCGCGCGCGAAAAGGGCGTGGCGGGCCTGCAGGAAATCGCCGATGCGATCGTCAAAGGCGCCACCAGCGACGAAACCAGGTCGCAGCGGCCCGTGACGCTCGCGCTCGTGCGCGAAAGCGTGATGCGTCAATCGCCCGAAGGTTACGCGCAAAGCTGCGAGGCATTGGCTGGCGCGCAGGCGGCGGAGATCGAACACATCCATGTGCCGACGCTGCTCGTGACAGGCGACCAGGACGGCGTTGGCAAACCCGATGCGGTGAAGGCGATGGGCGAGCGTATTGCGGGCGCGAAAGTCGTCGTGCTGAGCGGCTGTGGTCACTGGACCACATTCGAAAAACCCGTCGAAACGACGGCGGAGTTGAAGCGCTTCTATCAAGGGGCTCGGTGACGCATTGAACAGGTGGGCGCCGCGTCGATCAGAATAGCCGCGCAGAACGGCGATCGACGGGCCCCCGAGCGGGAAACAGGCACAGTAAGGCAGTAACCAACCGGCGGCGGACGCCCGCGCGCGTTCGGCCCCACGTGGAGGAGACAGACATGAGTTCGATCTTGTTTACCAACGTATCGGTTTTCGATGGTAGCGGTGCTCAGCCCTTCAGAGGTCAGGTGCTGGTGGACGGGCAGCGCATCGTCCGCGTCGCTCGCGACGAAGAGCCGATCAACGCGCCCCAGGCACAGCGTATCGACGGCCGTGGCGCATTCCTGATGCCGGGCATGACCGAAGCGCACACGCATTTCTCGTGGAACGACCAGCCGTCGCTGTCAGCGATCCAGTTCATGCCGCCCGAGGAGCACATGCTGTGGTGCGTGCGCGTCGCGAAGCGTTATCTGCAAATGGGCTGGACCTCGGCACTGGGCGCGGCCGCCGCCAAGCCGCGGCTCGATGTCGTGCTCCGCAACGCGGTCAACGCCGGCGAATTTCCGGGACCGCGCTATCTGGCGGGCAGCCAGGAAATCACCATTCTCGGCGGCCTCGCGGACAACACGCTGCCGCACATGCCGTTCAAGGAACTGAACTTCGGCGCGGTCGTGAGCGGGCCGGAAGAAATGCGCGCGACCACGCGCATGTTCGTCAAGTACGGTGTCGATCATCTGAAGATCAATCTGTCGGGCGAGTACATCGCGGGCATTTCGGCGGAATCGTCGCCGTTTTCCGAGGAAGAGATCGCGATGCTCGCTGCCGAGGCGAAACGCGCCGGCAAGCGCGTGGCCGCGCATGCGCGTTCGAGCGAATCGGTCAAGCAATGCGTGCGGCACGGGCTCGAACTGATCTTCCATGCGAGCTTCGCCGACGAGGAAGCCCTCGACATGCTCGAAGCAAACAAGGAAAAGCACTTCGTCGCGCCGGGCATCGGCTGGCTGATCAGCACGCTGTATCACGCGGAGAAGTGGGGCATCACCGAGGAACTGGCGACGAAGATGGGCTACAAGCGCGAGCTCGAAACCGCCGCGGTGACGCTGCAGAAGATGCATAAGCGCGGCATCCGCATTCTGCCGGGCGGCGACTACGGCTTTGCGTGGATGCCGCACGGCACGAACGCGCGCGACCTTCAATACTTCGTCGACTACATCGGCATGACGCCGATGGAGGTGCTGATCTCGGCCACGCGCTACGGCGGCGAGCTGATGATGATGCCCGACGAGCTTGGCCAGATTCGCGAGGGCTATCTTGCCGACATCATTCTGGTGGACGGTGATCCGCTCGCGGACCTCACCGTGCTGCAGGACCCGAGCAAGATCACGCTGGTGATGAAGGATGGCGACATCTTCAAGAGCACGCACGACGCGCTGCCGCCGCGCGGCGAACTTCATGTAGGCGCGGCGTTGCCGGCCGATCCCGGTGTCGGGACGGCGGCATCCGCGCCTGTGCACTGAAACCGCATCTCCCACCAGAAGATGCGCGGAGCCGGCCGCACGCTGCGGCTGGCGCCTTCGCGCGCACCAAACATCAGGAGACGACGACATGAAACCGCGCACTTTGCTTGCCACCGTGGCGACTAGCCTCGCGTGCGCATCGGCGTTGGCCGCCGCGCCCGATATCGGCCTGTCGAACGGCTATTTCGGCACCGAATGGCGCAACCAGATGATCGACGGCGCCAATCAGCAGTTCCAGACCTACAAAACCAGGGGCCTCGCCGACAAGCTGATCGTGCAGCAATCGGGCGCCAACACTGGTCAGCAGATTCAGGACATGCGCAACATGATTCGCCAGAAGGTGGGCGCGATCATGGTCGACGCGAACTCGGCCACCGCGCTCAACGGCGTGATCTCGGAGGCGCAGCGCAGCAAGATCCCGGTGGTGTCGTTCGACCAGGCGGTGTCCAATCGCTACGCGACGAACGTGACCGTCGATCACTACAAGTGGGGTCAACGCTACGCCGAATGGATCGCGGAGCAACTGCACGGCAAGGGCAATGTCGTGGTGCTCGACGGCATCCCGGGACATCCGGCGGCGGAGGCGCGCAAGAAGGCCGCGCTCGAGACGTTCGCGAAGTATCCGGGCATCAAGGTCGTCTGGTCCGGCTATGGCGAATGGGACGAGGCCAAGGCGCAAGCGGTGATGGCGACGGTGATCGCGGCGCAACCGCAGATCGACGCGGTATTCACCGAAGACGCGATGGCGCTCGGCGTTCTGCGCGCATTCGAGAACGCGAACCGGCGCGTGCCGATCATGACCGGCGAAGCGCAAAAGGGCTTTCTGACGGAATGGAAGAAGCAGCGCGACGCCGGCAATCCGATGAAGGTGTTCGTGCAGGTGAATCCGCCCGATATCAGCCGCACGGCGCTCGGCATCGCGGTACGCCTCGCGCACGGTCGCACGCTCAAGCCGCTGCCCGACAACACCTACTACTTCCCGATCACCAAGACCGTAACCGCCGAGAACCTCGACGCTACGCTTGCTTCGATGAGCGACAAGCCCGACAGCTACTTTCTCGGCCAATGGCTGAGCGAAGCCCAGCTCGACGCGCTGTTCACGCAATAGCGCCGATCATGTCCGTGCTCACCGCGAAGGGACTGGCGAAACGCTATGGCGGCGTGCTCGCGCTCGACGGCGCGAGCCTCACGCTGAACGCCGGCGAAGTGCTGGGGCTGCTCGGCGCCAACGGCTCGGGCAAATCGACGTTGTCGAGCATTCTCGCCGGCGACACGATACCGGACGACGGCACGATCGAAATGATCGGTGCGCCGCTGCGACCCGGCTCGCCGAAGTCGGCGCGCGCGGCGGGAATCGCGATTGCGCATCAGCATCCCGGTCTCGCGCCGGATCTGCCGGTGTGGGAGAACGTGTTTCTTGGCGCGGAGCTGTGCCATACGGGTCGCTTTCTCGATCAGCGGCGCACGCGCGATCGCGCCACGCGGCTGCTGGAGAGCCTGAGACCCGGCTGGGATATCGAAGCGAGCGCAGGCAGCCTCAGCGCCGCCGATCAGCAACTGGTCGAGATCGCGAGGGCGCTTGCGCTCGGGCCGCGCATCCTGATTCTCGACGAACCGACCGCCGCACTCGCCGCCGTTGAAGTCGACAACCTGATGCGCGTCGTGCGTAGCCTGACGGCGCGCGGCACGGCGGTGGTTTTCATTTCGCACCGGATGGCGGAGATCGAAGCGCTGTGCGATCGCGTGATGGTGTTGTGCAACGGCCGCGCGGTCGGCGCGCTAGCGGTGCGCGGGCAACTCGACGAAGCGCGTGTGCTCGAACTGATGGGCGGCGCGGCTGCCACGCATATCCATGACGGCAAGCGGAGACGTGGCGGTGATCCGGCGGACACGGAAAGAACCGTCGCGCTCGGCGTCACCGATCTGCGCGCCGGCGCGCGGCTGCGCGGCGTCAGCTTCGAACTGGAACGCGGAGAGATTCTTGGCATCGCGGGACTGCAAGGCCATGGCCAGGAAGAACTGCTCGACGCGCTCGCGGGCTTTCGCGTGCCAGACGGCGGCGAGGTGAGGCTCGACGGACGAGCTGGAGCGAGGACGATCATGCCGCGTTCGCCGCGTCAGATGATCGCCGCGGGCGTGTGCCTCGTGCCCAACGACCGGCATCGGCAGGGCCTGTGGCTCGATCACCCGGTCGAATTCAATCTGGCGCAGGTCAGCGTGAACTTCGCGGCGAGCCCGTGGCGGCTGCGTCGCGCGCCGATCCGCCGGTTCGTCGACGACGTGGTCGCGCGACTGCGCATCAAGACGTCCGACGTGCGCCAGCCGGTGCGGGATCTGTCGGGCGGCAATCAGCAGAAAGTGGTGATCGGGCGCTGGCTGAACCGGCAGGTCGACGTGCTGCTGCTCAGCGATCCGACCAAGGGCGTCGATGTGATCGCCCGCAGGGAAATCTACGAGACGATCGGTGCATTCGCGCAAGCGGGGACGGCCGTGCTCGTCTATGCATCGGATACCGAAGAATTGCTCGCGGTGTGCGACCGCCTGATCGTCATGTACGAAGGTCGGATCATCGCGCAGCTGGAAGGTGATGAGATGAATGAATCCCGCGTGACGAGCGCGCTGTTCGGCCGGAGCGCGGCATGAAGGCGCAACTGGGAGACGGACTTGCCGACACTGGCGGCTGGTCGCCAGGCAAACGGATCGGCGCGGCGCTGAGGATATCCTGCGCGCGTGCCGCCAGTGCGCTGCCCGCGCTCGTCATGCTGCTCGCGGTCGTGATCGCGAATGCATGGCTGCAGCCGGACTTTCTCACCGCCGATTCGCTCGCGAGCAACATGCAGAACGCCGCGCCGGTGGTCCTGATCTGCATGGCGCAGGCGGTCGTCGTGCTGATGGGAGAGCTGGATCTGTCGATGGGCGCGGGAATCTCGTTGGTCAACTGCGTGCTCGCGGCCGCGCCCGGTCTGATGGGGTGGGGCCTCGGCGCAACCTGTGTCGCCGCGCTGGCCGCTGCGCTGCTTGCCGGTGCGTGCAACGGTCTGCTGGTCGGCTATGCGAAGCAAAGCGCGCTGATCGCGACGTTCGCGACCGGCGCCGTCTGGTTTGGCTGTGCTCTGCTGCTGATCCCGCAGCCGGGCGGCGCGGTGCCCGACGCATTGGGCGAATGGTTCGCGGCGCGTATCTCGGTGATTCCGCTCGCGGCGCTGCCGGTGCTCGCCGCGATCGCGCTGTGGGCGGTCCTGCAGCGGCATCGCTTCGGACGGCGACTGATCGCGACCGGCAGCCACGCCGATGCGATGTTCAAGGCCGGCATCGATGTCCGGCTCGTCAAACTGCTCGGCTATCTGCTCGCGTGGCTCTTCGTGTTTGCGGCGGCGCTCTGCCTGAGCGCGCAAACCGCGTCCGGCGATGCGCGTCTGGGATTGCCATACACGCTGAACTCGGTCGCGGCTGTGGTGATCGGCGGTATCTCGCTGGCGGGTGGGCGCGGCACGATGCTCGGCGCCGTCTGCGGCGCGCTCGTGCTCACGCTGATCGGCAACGTCATCTACTTCGCGGGCATCCCGAGCAACTACCAGGAAGTGTTCAAGGGTGCCGTGATCGTGCTTGCGCTCGGCTTCACGTTCGTGGGCGCGAAAAGGAGAGTGTGACGATGAAACCGAATTCGCGCCGCGCCTTTTTGCTGGCGCTCGCCGTGATCGTGCTCATCAGTGGGCAGTTCGCGGTGCCGGGCTTCGCAAGCCTCGGGCAGGTCGCCAATCAGTTGAAGATCGCGACGTTTCTGGGGCTATTCGGCCTCGCGCAGTCGCTCGTGATGATGGCGGGAGAGCGGGGGCTCGATCTGTCGGTAGGCGCGGCCGCGACGTTGGGCGGCATTCTTGGCGCCGCGCTGCTCGGAGCGGCATCGGCCGGATTGCCGGCCGCGTTCGCCGTCGCGACGTTGGCGGGCGCGCTGGTGGGCGCGCTCAATGGTGTCGGCATCACGCTGCTGCGCATTCCGCCGCTCGTGATGACACTGGCGATGGCGAGTGTCGTCGACGGCGCGTTGATCGTCTGGTCGTCGGTCATGCACGTCAATACGGCCGCGAGTCCCGCACTCGCCGCGCTCGCCGGCAGGACGCTCGGCGGCGTGCCGAGCGTCGCGCTGATCTGGCTCGGCGCCGGCGCGTTGATGTGGCGTTTTCTCGACCATTCAGCCTGGGGGCGTCGCCTGATGGCGACCGGCGCGAATCCGGTCGCTGCCGCCATCGCCGGTACGCGCGTGCGCGCGATCCGCATCGCGGTCTATGTCGCGAGCGGCATCATCGCCGCTGTGACGGGCGTGCTGCTCGTCGGCTATGTCGGCCAGGCGTTTCTCGGGCTCGGAACGACCTATGTGCTGCCGAGCGTCGTCGTCGCGGTGATCGGCGGCGTGTCGCTCGCGGGCGGACGGGGCGACTACATCGCGGTCGCGCTCGCCGCTGCACTGCTGACGGTTCTCACGAGTCTGTTGACCGCGCTGCAGATAGGCGAAGCAGGACGCCAATGCATTTTCGGTGCGACGCTGCTCGTCTTTCTGGCGCTCAACGGTTGGTCGTTCAAGGGGGCGATGCGGCGTCGGCATGCATGAGGCGCTTTTCGCACTTTGCGCAGGCCGCGGCATCGCCGCCCGCTGCGTGGTCATACCAGGCCGCGATGGTGACGAGGCGACCGGTGACGCGAAACCGATGCTGGCGTATCAGTCGACGGCGAATACGGCTACCTGTTGCACCGGCGTGCCTGATTGCTGCTGCAGCGAACTCGCCGCGGCGGCCGCCTGCTCTGCCAGCGCGGCATTTTGTTGTGTGACCTTGTCCATCTGCACGATCGCCTGATTGACCTGCTCGATGCCCTGATGGTCAGGCGACGGACCGCGGACACGACTTCGTCGATGGTGCGGCCCGATTCGTCGACCTGAGCTTGACCGGTCTTGACGCGAGCGACCGACTCGTCTATCAGTTCCTTGATCTCCTTGGCCGCGCGATCTGAACCGGCGATATGTGCGCGGCGTCGTCGTTTTGTCGCTGTGTGAAGCGTGCGGATCACTCCTTACCCGCTTGAATATCTGCTGATGGGGCAACGGTACATATTGCCAGTGAGCGGCAACGGGATTACGAGTCCGGCTCCAGTCGAAGCACTGCGCAGACAGCGACAGCCGGACACGGATTTTGCTCGCGTAATGTTCGAGGCCGGGGCCTCGACCACAAGGAGGACTTTCAATGAAAGACATCGATCTGAACCAGCGCATCGAAGAAATCGAACTGGCTCTTTCCACGCTATTCGAGTCACCGAAAGCGCCCGCGATCAGCGGTTACGACGACGGCCGGAACTTCCTCATCCAGGCTTCCTGGGTGATCGAGTCACATGGCGACACGACGCTGGATGCGCGATGCGTGCTGACACTGCACTTTTCGGCTGCGCAGATTCAGCGTTACGCGCGGATGGACACGGCACAACGTGTGCTCGTGCGCGAACGCCTGTGCCGGATGGTCCGCGATCACTTCCCAGCGGAAGGCAAGGAGTTGCCCTTACAGGGAGAGTGCGCCGAAGATCTGCATGTGGAGGATCGGCTGCTGGATGTCGACGATTAGCTCTGAGCGATCGCGGACGACGTACGTCCGCGTCGACGCGTGACTAACACGTCTCCTCGCTCGGGACCGGGGGATGCAGCGACTCGAGCAGCTTCACCAGCCTTGCCTGCTGCTGCGGAGTCAGTCCTTGGGTAGCGCTCACCTGCTGGACGCGCGCGCGCCAGTAGGTCCGGCTGAACAACGAATCGACGCCATCGTGGGACAGGATCCGTTCGAGATGCGAAATCGCATCTCCAGCGGTCAGCGGTGTATAGGGGCTCTCCCTGTCCGGGGGCCCTCTCTTGATTGTTGTTTTCATCCACTTCTCTCAGGTGGTGACCGGCTGGGTCCGGTCGTGTACGTCCGACTTCAATGGGCCCGCTTATGCCATACAACCTTTGCGAGGCCCACGCGCCCGCCAGCTACCTGGCGAGCCAGGCAGCGTGACGCGCGCCGGTCCTCGTAGCGACGCGACCCATCGCAAGCGGCACGGCCCTCGGTGTTCAGCAAAGCTCCGCGGCGGCCACCCACGGCATCGTCTCGAACTTCTTGAGAACGGTGTGCAGCGATCCCGAGAACCTGTCGGCAAACGCGATCGTCATGTCTTCGACATCATGTTTGCGGTTGCTCGTGATCCGTACGTCCTCGATGGCATCGGCGACCGGCATCAATACCTGCCACACTGCGGCGACCCGCATGCCGCCGCGCCTCGTACGAACCGTGATTTGATGGCCTGTGGCCTTTTGTTGTCCGGTGATTTCCGGTGTCATTCTTCAGCCTCTCGATGTATCTGATTTTTTATTGGCGCGCGGTCGATGCACTTACATTCGCCCGCGCGGTTGATGCCACCACTCATGATGATCCAGATGTCGTAGCAGTCTTGCCCTTCTGCGCTCACGGCGATAGTGATCAATCACCATGAGCATTGCGATGCTGAGGGCCGTGCCCCCAATGATCAGGCCCATCCAGGTCTCACTCATGACACGTTCCTCTCTCATGGAAGCACAGGGGTGTTGCCTGAATGGTTCACGCCGATTCGTCCGGTGTTCCGGCACGTACCGGCGCGGTCTGTCGCGTCACTGCATGTGCTGGCCGCCGTTGATCGCGATATTGGAGCCGGTCACGAAGCCGGCATCTTCCGAGCACAGATAGAGCACGAGCGCCGCGACTTCGTCGGGCTTGCCGAGACGTCCCATCGGGATATGCGGCAGGACCTTCGTGTCGAGGATCTCCTGCGGAATCGCGGTGACCATCTTGGTGGCCAGGTAGCCCGGCGAAATGGTGTTGACCGTGACCCCTTTGCGCGCCACTTCCAGCGCCAGTGACTTGGTAAAGCCGTGCATGCCGGCCTTGGCTGCGGCGTAATTGGTCTGGCCGACCGAGCCTTTCGAGCCGTTGACGGACGAGATATTGACGATGCGCCCCCAGCCTCGTGCGACCATCTCTTCGCACAGCGGCTTGGTCATGTTGAAGACCGAGTCGAGGTTGGTGCGGATGACCGCATCCCAATTCACCTTGTCCATCTTCCGGAGGGTCATGTCCTGGGTGATGCCTGCGTTGTTGATCAGGATGTCGACGGGGCCGACTTCCGCCCGAATCTTGTCCGCGCAACGCTGGCATGAGTCGTAATCGGCCACGTCGACCGGGTAGGCGCGAAAGCTTCGGCCCTGAGTTTCCATATCAGCCAACCATTTGTCGGCACCGGTGTTGCTCGGCGAGTGCGTGACTACCACCGCATACCCTGCGTCGTGCAGTTTCGTACTGATCGCTTCTCCGAGGCCGCCCATGCCGCCCGTTACTACTACGGTTCGTTTCGTCATCCTTTCCATCCGTGATCGAAATGTCTGCGAGGATCGTGAATACCCAATGGCCGCCTCGCACAACCCGCCATTGCTTTGCCACAATGCGCTGCCGCCTCCAGCGTCAACGGAGGAACGGCTTCGGCATTGATTGAACTGCGCGGGTTTTTATAGGCTTGTGGTATTGCGCGAATGGAGCTGGTGCATCAGCTAGCGGCGACGTGCCGCGCCGGCGCACTGCTCAAAGGTTCCAGTTGCCCCGAACGGTGCTCCCCGCCTGCCGGTCCAGGCCAGCGAGTTTCTGTGTTCCTTCAAACGCTTCGGTGGCGGGCGAAAAGCACGTCGACGCATTCGTTCTGCAGAATTTCAGCAAAGCTTCGGACGAATGGTCTTTCATTGCTTCTCCTGGATTGAAGTTCGAACCCGCCTGCTCCGGAGACCGTATCCGCAATCAGTATGCGGAATATTGTCGATGAGGATCCGGAGCAAAAGTCTTATTAGTAAGACTAAATAAACACCGAGAAAACAGTTGTGCCGAATTGCATTTTCATGTCGGTATTCATCAGTCGAAATACGACATGCTGTTTTTCCATCGAGTCACAGCCCACCAACTGGCCCGGACTCGCGCCGGTAGGTCGTTCGGCTGCCCCGACGCTTGGATCTCTCTATTTCAACTGTCATCAAATGAGATAACAATCGATTTTAGAGGGTTCATTCTAACTTCAAAATGTTAAATTTTCGGGAAGAAGGGGTAGGTGAATACCCTTATTCGGAAATCGCCGCCATCGCAGATGAGGCCGAGCCAAGTCGATGTTTTGAGCGTCGAAACAACGGACTGGAACAGCCGGCGGCGAGGAGTAGGCTCGTCGACTGAATGGCAGGGCATCCCAAAATGTCAGCAACGGCCGGAATGACACCATCCCGCACCGGGATCAATCATTGCATGGCGTGCAAGAAATGACAATTCCGCCGACGCTTCCTTGCAACGCGGCTGCCGCCCGACCGCGCGAGCGTAAGATGGAGAAGATCGATCGATGCGTTTCGAGGAGGCGTCATGAAGGCGGTGTGCCCGCTGCACGGCCCAACGACCATCGTCGGCACGAACGCGTATGGATTTCCGATCTATGCGTGTTGTCGCGACGACGTTCCCTATGTCACACCGCCGGACGCCTGTACGCGTGAACCGGTGAGGCGCGGAGCAGAATCGAGGCCGCCACCGCGGCAGCCGCGAGCCAAGGAATCACGCTGAGGTTCGCGGGCAACCTCATGCCCGCAGCGATGCGTTATCGGCGCCGGTTGCAATCAATCAACGCATCAACGAGGCGCCAGTCCTGCCAGTCGCAAAAGTCGAGCAGCATGGTGCTGCATCGTTGCGGACCATCGGCGAGTCGCTCGGCAAGCTGCTCGTGAATACCGCGATGCTGTGTATCGCCGCACGCCACGACGACCGGCGGCGCCGCCATCCCCGTGCCGCTGCAAAAGTTGATGACCCAACGCTCGTCGCACAGGCGAGGCGCGAGATCGAGAAGCGAATCGATGGCGCGCCACTTGTAAGCGATCGATGCCGGCACCGGCACGCGAAATTCGTCCTGGATGGTGAACGGCGCCGGCACGTCGTCGATATCGAACGTCGCGTTGTCAGGCCAGGCCGTTAGGTCGATGCCGAGCGGCTTTGCACTCGCGAAGCGCCGCAGTAGCACGATGCCTCCGCGCACCGCGTCCAGTAGCGGCAGTTCGGAAGCAAGGTGCCAGCGCACCTCCGCGTGCCGCTCCACATACCATTCGAAGGTCGCGGCGAACGCACGGGTGCAGTCGAGCGCGGGCCATTCGTCCTTGACCGACATGACGATCGATTCCCCCGGATGGCGCGCGAGAAACCGAGCACATGTACGTATCACATCATCGAAACTCAGACCCAGCGAGATGCCGCCATGATGAATCGCAAAGCGATCGCGCTGATGACGGCAGCGGATGTCGAGAACCCGCACGCCATGGCGCAACTGATCGTCGAGCGTGGCATGTTGCGTGCGCGCGAGCCGGTCATCGACCGTGTAGGCGCAGGTGTCATGGCTGCCTGGCAAGGTCAGTGCGGACAGCAAGCGGCTGCCATCGATCGCCGACATCCAGTCAGCGGGCGAAACGGACGGACAGGTCACGGCAGGGCGCAAGAAGACCTCTGGATAAGCAAAGCGTCGGCTGCAATGTCGACGCGAAGTTGGAGCCCGTTACTTCAAGCCGCCCGAAAAGCCCTGCAGCAGATAGCGCTGCACATAGCCCGCGAGCACAAGCGTCGGCACCGACGAAATCAGCCCCGCGCTCATCAGTTCGCCCCAGTCGATGCCGTTCTCGGTCACATAACCCGCCATGGTGAGCGGCAGGGTGAAGTGACTCGGCGACGAGACGAACAAAAGCGCCAGCAGAAACTCGTTCCACGCGATGATGAACACGAAGATCGCGGTGGCAACGAGACCCGGCGCGCACAGCGGCACGACGATGAAGACGATGCGCTGCGCGAGGTTCGCGCCATCGAGCGCCGCGGCCTCCTCGAATTCGATCGGCACGTCGCGCACGAACGGCAGCAACATCCAGATCGCCATCGGCAACGCGTACAGCTGATAGGCGAGTACCAGCCCAAACAGCGAATCGAGCAGATGGAGCCACTTGGCCAGCGAAAACAGCGGTACGGCCACGGTGATCGGCGGCATCAGCTTCAGTGCCAGCACGAGCATCAGGAACAGCAGATCAAGTCGCACCGGAAACGCCAGTCGCGCGAGCGCATAGGCGGACGGAAAAGCCAGCGCGAGTGCGAGCAACGTGGCGCCCACCGCGACCCACACGGAGTTCAGCACCGACTGGGCCATGCCGCTTTCCCACACCGCCGCGACATGCTCGAACGTGGGCGCCGAAGGCCACAACGCAAGCGGATGGGCGAGACGTTCCAGCGTCGGCGTGAAGGCCGCGCCAGCCATCCATATGCACGGCAGCAGCAACACCGCCAGCGCAACGAGCCGCAACAGTCCTCGCACCGCGGCACCGGACGAGCGTCGCGCGAAACCCTGCAAGCGGGCGAGCGGCATCAACGCTCGCGCTTGACTGCCGATTTCCATATGTATCCCGAGACCAGCACCGCGCACGTGAGCAGCATCAATACCGAAGCCGCGCTGGCGGGTCCAACGTTGAAGAAGCGGAAACCCGTGTCGTAGATGTACGTTGACAGCGTCTGCGTGGCATTGCCCGGACCGCCGCCCGTCAACGCGTAGACCTTGTCGAACAGCTTGAAGGTATCGATCGAGCGCAGCAGCATCGCGAGTGCGACGTGCGGTGCAACGAGCGGCAGCGTGATGTAGCGCAGGCACTGCCATTCGTTCGCGCCGTCGGTGCGTGCCGCCTCGGCGATTTCAGGCGGAATCGACTGTAGCCCCGCGAGAATGATCAGGAATGCCATCGGCGTCCATTGCCAGACATCGACCAGCATCAGCGACCAAAGCGCGAGGTGCGGATCGGATAGCCAAGGCACCGCCGGCAGATCTATCGCCTTGAGCAGCGCATTCAGAAAGCCTCGGTAGTTGAGCCAGTTGCGCCAGATCGCGGAGCACACGAGCGTCGAGAGCATCATCGGCAGCACGGCGAGCGGCAACGCGATGCGCCGGCCCGCAAACGCGCGGACGAATAGCAGCGCGAGCGCAAGTCCGAACAGCACTTCAGCGAGCGAGGCCACGATCATGAACTGGATCGTATTGACGAAGCTCGTGCCGAACTCACCGTCGGCAATGACCGATCGATAGTTGACGAGCCCGATGAACGAGCGACGCCCCGACGCGTAATCCACCGAGAAAAACGAATCGATCAGCACGCGCGCGACCGGGTAGAGCGCCAGCGCGCCGAGCACGACCGCGGCCGGGCTCATCAGGACGAGCAGCGGCAGATAAGGTCGCAAGCGGCTCATCGATCGGTTTCCACGCTTGCCTGCGCTGTCACTGCCGCTATCACTGCACTGCGGCGTTGGCCTGGGCGATCTTCTGTGCACCCTGATGCAACGCTGCGTCGGGCGTGGCCTGCCCCGTCAGCGCAAGTTGCAACGCGTCGCCGAGAATCGCCTCGATCTGCTGCCAATCTTTCACGCGAGGCCGCGCACGGCCCGCTTCGAGCGCCTTCAGTTGGTCCGGATACCAGCGATATTGCTTGACGAGTGTCGGATTGACGAAGACGCTCTTGCGCGTCGGCGGAATGCCGAGTACAGCCAGTTGTGTTTGCGTCGCCGACGAAGTCAGGTAGGCGAGAAAATCCGCCGCCACCTTCGCATGCGCGGCGTCTTTGGCAATGCCCATTTGCCAGATGCCTAGCATCGGCGCCGGTCCCTTGACCTGGCCGGGCGGCGGTTGCAGCGCGACCTGGCCGACGACGCGCGACTTCGCCGGATCGTCGAGCGCTGGCAGCCAGGCGGGCCACACTTCGATCGCTTGCGCGGCCGTGCCGCCCTGCAATGCGTCGCGCACTTCACCGGCGCCATACACGTCGACATCTTTCGGGGCCCACTTCTTCAGCGCGAGCAGCATCTTCAGCGCGGCCAGCGCTTCGGGTGAATCGATCGTGACCTTGCCGTTCGTGTCGACGACTTCTCCGCCATAGGCCCAAAGGATCGGCAGGAAACCGGTGACGACGGGGTTGCCCTTCACGCCGCGAAACACGACAGCCGAAACGTCCTTGTCGGCGGTCCCGATGGTCTGTGCGATCTTCAGCACGTCGTCCCAGCTGCGCGGCGGCTGCAGGCCGCGACTCGCGAGCAGATCCTTGCGATAGGCGAACATCTCGACATTGCCGACGATCGGCATCGCATACAAGGTTCCGGTCGACGCGCGTCCGAGGGAGATCGTCGAGGTCACCATGTCGGCATCCGCGAGCGTGGCGGGCAGCGGCTGAAGCCATCCGTTGGCGATGAATTCGGGGGACCAGGTGTCGTCCATCATCACCAGGTCATAAGCGCGCGTGTTTTCGCGTAACGACAGCTTCAGCTTCTGATACAGGTCGTTATTCGGCAGCTTCAGCAACTCGATATCGACGCCCGGGTGCTGCTTCTTGTAGCCGTCCACCGCCTGCGCGAGTCCGCGGCCGTAGATGTCGTCCCGGCCTGCGATCACGAGATCGGCGGCGTGCGCGCCAAGTGCGGCGATCGACAGGGAAGCCGCGACAGAAGCCGCGCGAAGACAGGCGAACAGGGTCGTTCGCTGGATCATTGAAGCCATGGCTCTTGAATTCCTCTCGGGGAAAGGCGTATGCGTACGATGAGTCCAGATCAACCCATCCCGCTTTTTTTATCGCGCGCGTAGCGTTGCGAAAAGAGATGCCAGATGCGGCAGCGGGAATTGCAGCAACCTATCATGACGTACATATGTCAGCAAGCAGGGTTGCCGCGTAATGTTCGGACCCGCACGGAGGTACGCTTGCAGAGTGTTCCGGTCCCGCGCCGCGGCCGCCTTCCAACCAACCATGGCGCGGGTTGATGCGCTGCGTCATGCAGCTACTTGAGCTTCCAGCTCACCTTGTGATCGATCTCGACCGCAAACGTGCCGGGTGCGGGCGGGCGCAGCGGACTGGCAGAAAACGTCGCGCTACCGGTGATGCCCTGGTACTTTCCGGTGCCCCCGATCAACGTGTGGGCGCCCGCCACGAACGTGGTGAATACCTTGTCGCCGTCGGCATCCATCTCGGTGCAGGCGCCTTGTGCTGTCTCCTTGCCGCCACGTACCCCGTAGTAGAAGACGCAGTGCACCGACATGCCGTCGAAGGTTTTCTGCCCGCTCGTGTTACGCGTGATACCAAAGCCCTCGATCACCGAATCGGAGCCCTCGTCGCCCATGTCGATGTTCGCCAATAGATGGTTAAGGTAGTAGGTTACATACGTCGTATTGCCCTGATGAGGAGGGGTCTCGACCTTTTGCGCCAACGTTGCGTCGGCACAGATCGAAAACGAAGCTCCCACAATCACCGCTTTGAAGATTGAGGTCATATTCAATACTCCGTTTCGTTATTCCATACGGACGGATCTCACTTGCATGGATTCGGTTTATCGCTGTCGCCACAAGAGTCCTCCTTGAAAGCAGGGAAGCCAGGTCGCGTGATCGGGACGAATCTGGGCCGGACGAAAATTCGCCGTAAAACTGTGGGAGTGGGGCGCTGACGCGATTGCTTCGGCGGAGTTGGTGCGGGGTCAGTCAGATGCGCCCAGTTCGGTGTGGCCGGGGCGGGAAGCGAGAGAAATGTGACTCGCGGACCGTTGCTGCGATCAAATATAGGTCAGATGTTGGCAAATCGGCTGTCCTTCTAAGGCGCTTTAAGCCGGGTACGTTCGAGAGCGTTGCGAGGCAAAACGAGGCGAACACAATGCTTCGGATGACGAATGAGGGAGAAAGAAGACCGCGAATCTTGCAGCCCATAGCCATCGATCCCACTAAGAAAAAACGGCATCCGGCGGTGCGAGCGGCAAGATTTTTCCGCTGTGCACCATGAAGTCCGTAGGGACCCGGTCATCGTTTGTACCGATTGAGCGCGGCAAAACGGGTGAATATTGTTGTGTGCGCATTCTTAAGTTGCTGCAATGTGGCGGGCAATTGTTGCTCAACGATCCATTCGAATCGGAGATGCATGATGTCCAGTAACAATGTGTGGCGAAACCTTCATTGCGTCGTCGCGACGGGGATGGTAGCGGCGGGGCTAGGTCTGGCGGCAGGCGCTCATGCGGCGGCCGAGCCGATCAAGATCGGCGTGATCAGCGAAGAATCCTCGGTGGCGGGCGCTTCGATCAGCAAGGCGGCGCAGCTCGCCGCGGACCAGATCAACGCGAGCGGCGGCGTCGATGGCCGGCCCATCCAGATCGTCGCATACGACGACCATTCATCGGCCTCCGACGGCGTGCGCGCCTTCCAGCGCGCGGCGACCCAGGATAAGGTGGTCGCCGTGATCGGCAGCTACATCAGCGAAGTGGCGCTCGCGATGGAACCGTGGTCGGGGCGCCTGAAGGTGCCCTTCATCACTCCCGGCGCGGCTAGCAACGACATCTCGAAGCACGTTCACGACGACTACGACCACTACAAGTACACGTTCCACGGCTGGATGACGTCCGCATTCATCGCGCAGTCTATCTGCGACTTCTCGCACGACGTTCTGGTCGGCCAGTTCAAGATGAAAACGACCGTCGTCATGAGCGAAGACGCGGCGTGGACCAAGCCGCTGGACGAACGCTACCTCGAATGCCTGCCCAAAGCGGGACTTCAGGTGCTCGATCACATCCGCTTCAATCCTGATACCTCCGACTTCACGCCGATCTTCAATCAGATCGAGGCGAAGCACCCCGATACGATCACCACCGGCATCAGCCACGTGGGCGTGCAGCCGACCGTGCAATGGCACGACCAGCAAGTGCCGATCCCGATGTCGGGGCAAAGCTCGCAGGCCACGACCACGAGCTTCTGGAAGGACACGAACGGCGCGACTGAAGGCGTGATCACGGCCTCGGCCGCCGCGCCGGGCGTGGCGATCACGCCGAAAACGGTGCCCTTCACGGATGAGTACCAGAAGAAGTTCGGCGTTTCTCCGGCGTATTGCGGCTTCACAAGCTACGACCTCGTTTACATCATCGCGGACGCGATCAAGCGCAACAAGGGCTCGACCGATCCGGACCAGATGGTCGACGCGCTCGAAAAAACCGACTACGTCGGCACGATCGGACGCTGGCAGTTCTATGGCAAGAGCGATCAGTTCACGCACGCGCTGAAGTACGGGCCCGGCTATATCACGGGCATCAACCTGCAATGGCAGAACGGCAAGCAGGTCGCGATCTGGCCCAAGTCGATCGCCAACGGCGCGGTGAAATTCCCGACCTTCATCAAGGTGCAGCAGGCAAGCGCGAACTAGCCGCGCGATGATCGCGACTGTCCGGACCAGCGCATGGCGAAGGCCCGGACAGCGCACGAATCGACACCCTAACCAACATGAAAGGCCGGGCATGTTGCTACTGCAGATTCTCGTCGACGGCTTTGCAATCAGCTCCCTCTATGCGCTGGGCGCGATCGGCTTCACGTTGATCTTCGGCGTCTCCGGCATCCTGAATCTCGCGCACGGCGGCGTGATGCTGGTCGCGGCGCTGATGGGCTGGATGCTCGCGGGCGAGGCGGGGCTTGGCACCTATCTCGGCACGCTGCTCGGCGTGATCGCGGGTCTCGTGACGGCCTTCGTCACCTACCTGATGGTGGTGCGGCCCATCCAACGCTCGGCTGCGATTCCCGGCGAAGAGAAGGAAATCTTCGTGCTCACCGGCACGTTGCTGTGGGGCATCATGATCCAGCAGGGCATGGCGTGGCTCTTCACCGACAACCCGGTGACGATGCGCCCGCTGATCAGCGGCGTGGCGATGGTGGGCCGCGTGCGCGTGCCGTACAACGAAATCATGATCGCGGTGGTCTGCTGGGCCGTGATCGGCATGCTGTGGCTGTTCGTGAACCGCACGCGTGCAGGCAAGGCGCTGCTCGCGGCTTCGATGAATCCGCGCGGTCTCACGCTGCTCGGTTTCGAACTCTCCCGGATCTATCTTCTCGCGTGGAGCATCTACGGCGTGCTGGCCGGCATAGCGGGCGTGCTGCTCGCTTCGTTCCTTGGCGTGAGCACGAACAATGCGGGGCAGCTGACGGCCAGCGCGTTCTCGATCGTCGTGCTGGGCGGGCTCGGCAGTGTATCGGGCTCGTTGATGGCCGCGTACGTGGTGGGTTATCTGGAGACCGTCACGGCCTATCTGATCGCGCCGACGCTGCGCCCGCTGCCCGCGTTGCTGCTGCTGGTGCTGGTCGTGTACGTGCGGCCCCAGGGCTTCCTGGGACGCCGCTAACAGTGCGAATGGAGCGTACCCCTATGTCCGTTCTTCTCCGTTCGCGTGGCGCATGGATCGCCGTTGCGCTCGTCGTGATCGCCGCGACGTTGCCGTGGTGGCTTTCCGGCTACATCCTCGGCGTGCTCACGGTGGCGTTCTACTTCGGCGTGTTCGCGATGTCGTGGGACCTGTTGTTCGGCTTTGCCGGCGAGGTCAACTTCGGGCCGACGTTCCTGATCGGACTCGGCGCCTATTCAGCTGCGATCCTCAACGCCAGATGGGGCCTGCCCATACCCGTTTGCGTGCTCTCGGGCGGCGGCGTCGCGCTGGTGGGCGGCTTGCTGCTGGCGGTGCCCGCGCTGCGGCTGCGCGGTCCTTACTTCGGGCTGGTTACGCTCGTGGCCGTGCTGCTGCTGCAGAACGCCATCGTGATCTTCGCGGGCATAACGGGCGGCGAGATCGGCATGATGGTGCCGGACGTGATGTCGGTCGATGCGAACCATAACTACTGGATCGCGCTCGCGTTCCTGATCGTTTGCGCGATCCTGCTGTTCGGCCTGTCGCGTTCGGCAGTCGGTCTGATCCTGCAGGCCAGCGGTCAGGACGCAACCGGCGCGCAGGCGCTGGGTTTCAATGTCACGCGGCACAAGCTCGTGGCCTTCTGCATCAGCGCCGTTTTCTCGGGCGTGGCAGGCGCGATGCTGGTGTTCTACCAGGGCACGGCTTCCGTGAGCACGGTGGTGGATCTCAGCGTGGGCGTGCAGATCATCATCGCGGCCGTGCTCGGCGGACGCCGCACGATACTCGGCGCGGTGCTCGGCTCGATCTTCCTGATCGTCGCCGGCGAGTTCCTGCGACCGCTCGGTCAGCTCAACACGTTCGTCGTCGCGGCGGTCGCACTGGCTGCGCTGCTGTTCTTTCCGGACGGCCTGCTCGGCAATCTGCTACGCGCGAGGGAGCGCCAATGAACGACACGCCGCTGCTCTCCGTACGCGGGCTGACCAAGCGCTTTGGCGGCCTCGTCGCGGTGAAGGATATCGGCTTCGACATCCGGCCCGGCGAGATCCTCGGTCTGATTGGACCGAACGGCTCGGGCAAGTCCACGGTCATGAAGCTGATCATGGGCATCGAGCGGCCCAATGCGGGGTCGGTCAAAGTGAACGGCGTGGAGATGGCCGGCTGGGCGCCGCACCGGATCGCGCGCGCGGGCGTGGGCATCGTGTTTCAGCATTCGCGGCCGCTGCATCGGCAAACGGTGCTGGAACACATCAAGCTCGCGCTGCTGCCTGATTCGCTCGTCAAGCTCGCTGCCGAACCCCACGTGCACCAGCGCGCGCAGGAAATCGCCGAGCGGGTGGGCCTTGCCGGCGTCATGCATCGGCATCCCGCGACGCTGCCGTTTGCGGATCTGCGCCGCATGGAGATGGCCAAGGCGATTGCGCGCGACCCGCAGGTCGTGCTGGTGGACGAGCCGTTCGCGGGACTGACGGTGGCGGAATCGCACGCGTTTTCCGAGCTGATTCGCGGCTTTCGCGCCGAAGGGCGCGCGGTGCTGCTGGTCGATCACAACGTCAAGAGTTTGTCCGCGCTCGCCGACCGCGTGCTCGCGATGTACCTCGGCGAGCGTGTCGCCGAAGGCACCGCCGAACAGGTGATGCAGAACGAGACGGTGCGCCGCGTCTATCTGGGCAGCAAGCTGGAGTTGCGCCAGCGCACCGGCGCCGCGGGCAATGCGAAGCCCACGATCCTCGAGGTGAGCGGTGTGCGCGTGCTCTACGACAAGGCTTGCGCACTCGACGACGTCAGTCTGCAAGTGCGCGAGGGCGAGTTCGTCTCGGTCGTTGGGCTCAACGGCGCGGGCAAGACGACGTTGTTCAACGCGCTCTCCGGCCTCG
Organism: Paraburkholderia sp. EG304; assembly: GCF_046543485.1. Lineage (NCBI taxonomy): Bacteria > Pseudomonadati > Pseudomonadota > Betaproteobacteria > Burkholderiales > Burkholderiaceae > Paraburkholderia > Paraburkholderia sp. EG304. Next base: position 58,826 of record NZ_JBKGUA010000029.1, read on the forward strand.
TGCCGTACAAGGGGACGATTCGCTTCGACGGGCGCGATCTGCGCGGAATCAGCGGTGCGGCGATCTCGCGCGCCGGCCTCGTGCAATGCCCGGAAACGCGCGAGCTATTCGGCGACATGACGGTACGCGAGAATCTCGAGCTCGGCGGATATCATCTCGCCGACACGGCGCGCGCGAAACAGCTGTCGTGGCTGTTCGATCTGTTTCCGATCCTGAAGGCGCGCCAGGGACAAACCGCGCGTACGCTGTCCGGCGGCGAGCAGCAAATGCTCGCGATCGCGCGCGCACTAATGACCCAGCCGAAGCTGCTGATTCTCGACGAGCCGACTCTCGGCCTCGCGCCCGTGATTCTCGAGCAATTGTCGAAAGCGCTGGATTCGCTGCAGAAATCCACGCCTATCACCGTGTTGCTGGGCGAGCAGAACGTCAGGTTTGCGCTGCCGCATGCCGATCGCGTCTACGTTCTCGAACATGCGCGCATCATCTGGGAGGGCAGCGCTGCGCGCTTCGAGGCGGAGATGGGGCGCGGCTTTCTCGAGGCGGTGCCTGCCAATGACGCCGACACCACGGCCTCCGGCGTCTCGCGGACCTGAAGCGCGGAGCGGCACGCGAGCCTATAGCGTGGCATCAGGCCATGGAGGCAAAGCGGAAGCGGCCAGCCGCCTGCGTCAGCAGGCCAGTCTGCTCGGTTAGCGACGCGGCCGCGGCGGCTGCCTGCTCGACGAGCGCGGCATTTTGCTGCGACATCTGATCCATCTGCGTAATCGCGCGATTGACTTCCTCGATGCCATCGCTCTGTTCGGCCGAAGCCGTCGCGATGTCGCTCATGATCGACGTGACGCGACCGACGGCCGTCTGTACTTCGCCCATCGTCTCACCGGCCCGGCCGACGAGGCGCGAACCGTCGGCGACGCGCGCGGTCGACGCGTCGATCAGCTCCTTGATTTCCTTCGCCGCGGTCGCCGAACGCTGGGCAAGATTGCGCACCTCGCCCGCGACGACGGCAAAGCCGCGTCCTTCCTCTCCGGCGCGAGCGGCCTCGACAGCCGCATTCAACGCGAGGATGTTGGTCTGAAAGGCGATACCTTCGATCACGCCGATGATCTCGCCCATTCTCTTCGCGCCGTCGTGAATGTCGCTCATCGCGTCGATGACCTGACGCACCACGTCCGCGCCCGCACCGGCCGTCGCCTTCGTTGCGTCGGCCAACTCGCGCGCCTCACGCGCGTGCGCCGCGTTCTCCGTGACGGCATTGGTCAGTTGTTCCATGCTCGCCGCCGTTTCCTCGATGGACGCCGCCTGCGCCTCGGTGCGCGCCGACAGGTCCGCGTTGCCGGCCGAAATTTGCTGGGTCGCGGACGCGATCGACTCGCTGCCGCGCGCGATCTGTTCGATCATCGTGCCGATGTCCTTCTGCATCTGCCCAACGCTTCGGATGAGGCGACCCATTTCGTCATTACTGTCGAAGCGCAATTGCTGCGACATGTCACCCTGAGCGAGTCGCTCGACATGGCGCACCGTCATGTCGATCGGGCGCGCGATTGCGCGCAGCAGCGTGAAGCCGCAAGTGACACAGGTCAGAAGACCGACGGCGATCGCAATCGCGGTAATGGTCACGAGGGTGTCGTAGCGGTCCTGCGCTGTCATGTAGCGGTTATTGCCTTGCGCGTTGCGAAACTTGTCCAGCTCCGCGGATTTCTGCGTTAGAGCCGCCGCAAACGGCGGCATAACGACCATCGCGATATGGTCGGCATCATCGTGATCGCCGCGGCTCATTGCGTCGATCATCGGCTCGAGTGCGCCACGCAGCATCGCTTCGCGGGCGTCGGCGACGGCCTTCGACAAGGCCGCCTCCGCGTCGGAAACGGGCAGTGCGCGGTACTCTTTCCAGGCCTTGTCGGAGACCGCAAGGTAGTTGCGCGCCTTATCGATGAGAGCGGCTCGATCCGCCGCCTCCGGGTGCAGCAGCACGCGATCGAGCGTGGTGCGCACTACGGTCAGGTTCAGGTTGGACTTGCCGAGCGCGGTTGCGGCGGCCACGTCGTTGGTGTACGCCTGCGCAACGGCATGGTTCGAACCACGCATGCCGGCGATACCCAGTACGCCAGTCACCGTCAGCAGGAACCCGAGCAAGGTGAGGGTGGCGAGAAGACGGAACTTGATGGTCAGTTTCATGCTGAATTCGGAAGAGTGAGATACCGCTGGGTTAACGGCACCCATTCCGAAAAGTTCAGTTCTATTGATGGTTCGGTGAGCCATCGAGGAGCGCCTCCGCTTCGGTCGGCGATGCCGAACTGACCGCGGGTTGCGCGGCAGGACCCGATGTTTGGACGTGAGCCGTGTTGTCGCGATTCAGCACCGCGCGCGCCAGCTTCCAATCGAGTTGCCTTTCCCAGCGAGCGACGACGACAGTGGCAACGCCATTGCCGATCAGGTTCGTGACCGCACGCGCCTCGTTCAGAAAGCGGTCCACGCCGAGCAGCAGCACGAGGCCTTCGACGGGAATCTTGTGCATCGAGGCCAGCGTCGCGGCCAGTGCGACGAATCCCGCCCCGGCCACGCCCGCTGAGCCTTTCGATGTGAGCAGCAGCACGCCGAGCACGAGCAACTGGTCCCAGATACTAAGGTGGACGTTCATCGCCTGGGCGATGAACAGCGCCGCCATCGTCAGATAAATCGCCGTTCCGTCGGCATTGAACGTGTAGCCGGTGGGCAGGACCATGCCGACGACGGGGCGAGGGCAGCCCATCGCCTCCATCTTGATCAGCATCTGCGGCAACACCGCTTCTGTCGACGCCGTGCCGAGCGTAATCAGAATCTCGTCCCTGATGTAGCGGAGAAACTTCCATAGCGAAAGCCCGCACATCTTCATGACAAGGCCAAGCACGACGAACACGAAGAAGAACGAGGTCAGGTAGAGACAAAGCATCAGCTCGCCGAACGATGCCAACGTGCCGATGCCGTATTTGCCGATCGTGAAGGCCATGCCGCCGAATGCGCCGATCGGAGCCACGTACATGACGATCCGCACCACGCCGAACATGCCTTGAAGGAACATGTCGAGCATGTCGACGAATGGCGCGGTACGGGCTCCCAGCTTCGCCAGCGAGATAGCGAGCAGAACTGAAAAGAAAATGACCGGAAGCATCTCGCCCTTGGCGAATGCCCCGACGATGCTATTCGGAACGATGCTCATGAAGAAGTCGAGCATGCCGTGTTGCTGCGCCGCGTGCGTATAGGTCGAAATCGCGGCGGCATCGATTTGCGACGGATCGATGTTCATGCCGCTGCCGGGCTTGACGACATTGACGACCACCATCCCCGCAATCAGCGCGACCGTCGATGCCAGTTCGAAATAGAGAAGGGCTTTCACGCCTACCCGGCCCGCCTGATGGAGGTCGTTCATGCGCGCGATCCCGACCACGACCGACGCGAAGATGATCGGCGCAAGCAGCATCCGGATCAGCTTGATGAACAGGTCGCCCAGCGGCTTCATCTGCGACGCGAGATCGGGGTAGAAGTGACCCAGCAGGACACCGGCCACGATCCCGATGACGACCTGAACGTACAGCTTGGAAAGTGCTCTTCTTACTTTCGATACTGGCATTTCTGTCTCCTGTGCGTGGCGTCTTCAAAGGGAAAATGCGGCCCTGCCACGCGAAAAGCGTGGGAGGGCCGCATTGAGCCGGCTTCGTTCCGTCTTTTATGAACCATTCGAGCGGGAATGTTGGTCGATGCCGTTGCGAGCGCGCGTTATTCAGCCAGCTTGCGCATCTCGGCGATCAGGTCGGATTTGCCTTCGAAGCCAATGCCGGGCAGCTCCGGCATCGTGATAAATCCGTTCTCGACGCGAACGCCGTCCGGGAAACCGCCGTATGGCTGAAACAGGTCCGGGTACGATTCGTTGCCGCCAAGTCCGAGGCCCGCCGCGATGTTCAGCGACATCTGGTGCCCGCCGTGCGGAATGCAACGGCTTCTCGACCAGCCATGCTGATGCAGCATGTCGAGCGTTCGCAGATATTCGACGAGGCCGTAGCTCAGCGCGCAATCGAATTGCAGCCAGTCGCGATCGGGGCGCATTCCGCCGTAGCGGATCAGGTTGCGCGCATCCTGCATCGAGAACAGGTTTTCGCCGGTCGCCATCGGCTTGTCATAGTAGTTGCGCAGCGTGGCCTGCAACTCGAAGTCGAGCGGGTCGCCGGCCTCTTCGTACCAGAACAGGTCGTACTGGGACAGCGCCTTCGCATAGCTGATCGCGGTATCGAGATCGAAGCGGCCGTTGGCATCGACCGCGAGCTTCTGTCCGTCCTGCAGCACGCTGAGGATCGAGTCGATGCGTCGCAGGTCTTCGTCGAGCGACGTGCCGCCGATTTTCTTCTTCACGACCGTGTAGCCGCGGTCGATGTAGCTGCGCATTTCATCCTTGAGCTTTTCGTGGTCCTGGCCCGGATAGTAGTAGCCGCCCGCCGCATAGACGAAGATCTTGCGGTTGGCCTCGCCGTTGCCGTACCGCTCGGCGAGCAACTGGAACAGCGGTTTGCCGGCGATTTTCGCCACCGCGTCCCAGACCGCCATATCGATCGTGCCGATCGCGACGGAGCGCTCACCGTGGCCACCGGGCTTCTCGTTGATGAACATCGTCGCCCAGATCTTGTGGGGATCGAGGTTGTCGCCGGAGTCGTCGACGAGCGAGGCCGGGTCGGCCTCGAGCAGGCGCGCGATGAAGCGCTCGCGCATCAGTTTGCCCTGGCCATAGCGGCCGTTCGAGTTGAAGCCGTAGCCGATCACCGGCTTGCCGTCGCGGATCACGTCGGTGACGACCGCGACGAGACTCAAGGTCATTTTGCTGAAGTCGATGTAGGCGTTCCGGATCGGGGAACTGATCGGAACGGTCTTTTCGCGGATTTCAACGATTCTCACGCCACTGTCTCCAGAGATTTGAACAGTTATTGAGCCGCACGGGCTGTAATGTGGTGCGTAGCTTAGCCGCGAAAGAGCTTGCTAAAATTCACTTGCGTTCACTACATATTTCACCAAAAGTGAGTACTGCACCCGCATCCGACTTCGAGTTCTTCATTCTCCTTGCGAAACTCAGGAGCATGTCCGGCGCCGCCCGCGCGCTCGATCTCAGTCCGCCGGCGGCGACCAAGCGGCTGGGGATCATCGAGCAGCGGCTCGGCGCGCGTCTGGTCAACCGGACCACGCGCAGCGTCAGCCTGACGCCCGAGGGAGAGACCTATCTGCGCTACGCGTCCCAGATCGTCGGGCAGGTCCGCGAGATGGAGGAGGCCATCTCCGGTGCCCGGCGCGATCCGCATGGGCCGTTGCGCATCAACGCGACGCTAGGTTTCGGCAGGACGACCATCGCACCGCTCGTCTCCGACTTCGCCAAACGTTTTCCGAACGTCGAAGTGCAGTTCGAGGTGACGGACCGGCCGGTCGATCTCGTCGAAGGCGCGTTCGACATGGCGATACGGTTCGGCGAGCTGCCGGACAGTCGGCTGAGCGCAAGGCGCATCATGAGCAATCGCCGTTTTCTTTGCGCGTCGCCAAAGTATCTGGAGCGGTTTGGAACGCCCGAGCGCGTGGAGGATCTGCATCAGCATCGCTGCATCATTCATCGGCAGAACGATGATGCTTATGGCGTGTGGCGCTACATCGTGAATGACCACATCGAGGCGATCAAGGTCAAAGGCGTGCTATCGAGCAATGACGGCGACATTGCGCTTCGGTGGGCGCTCGACGGTCACGGGATTCTGATTCGCTCCGAATGGGATCTGGCCAAGTACGTACAGAGCGGGCGCCTCAAGCTGGTGCTGCCGAATACCGTGCTGCCGTCGGCGGATCTGTTCGTCTATTACCCGAGGCAGCGCAATCAGACGGCGCGGGCGCGAGCCTTCATCGATTTCCTCGTCGATCATTTTCAGGCACCGTTCACGCCGGTCGACCCCACCGTCGAAGCTCCGGAAAGGAAGAAGAGGGGCTCGCGCAAGTGACGTTCATGTCGCCTGGCGTCGCCGCCACAGGTTCATAGCACTTGGTGGGGCGATGCTTTCGATTACCCGACTAAGCTAGTCAGATAACCCTCAATATTTTGAGGGTATTGCCGTTAGAACGTCCATTGACCGACATTCCGGCGCCTTCAGCAGAGCGCGGTGCCTCGCTAACGACTTTCATGCGCAATAACCAGCCTGTAACACAACGCGAATTCGATTTTCCCGCCTCGGAAATGCTTGTCTCGGCAACCGACCTGAAAGGAAGGATTCAGTACTGCAACCCCGCGTTCATTGCGATCTCAGGCTTCACGCGAGAAGAGTTGCTCGGCGCGCCACATAACATCGTCCGGCATCCCGACATGCCGCGCGAGGCCTACGCCGACATGTGGGAGACGATCCGCGCGGGTCAGCCGTGGACGGCGCTGGTGAAAAACCGCCGCAAGAATGGCGACCATTACTGGGTATGCGCGAACGTCACGCCAGTGATCGAGAGCGGTCAGATCGTCGGCTATCTGAGCGTTCGTACCAAGCCATCCCGCAACGAAGTGAGGCTTGCAGAGTCAACCTATGCGCGGATGCGCGAAGGCACGTTGCGCTCGCACAAGTTGCGCCGCGGGAAGCTCGTGCGTACCGGGATAGCCGGCAAGCTTCAGGCACTGACACGCATGTCGGTCGTGGCGCGCATCGGGATCGGCTACGCGATCGCGCCGCTGGTCTTTCCGCTCCTCGGCGCGGTGCAGTACGGCGGGCTGCCGCCGTTGCCGTACTGGACTGCGACGGCCGTCTCCGCAGTGCTGGCCGGCCTCGCCTGGTTCGCGCTGAGTAAGCAGTTGGGTGCGCCGCTCGCGGGGCTCTCCAGTTTCGCCACCCGTATGGCTGCCGGTGACCTGACTGCCGAAATGAGGATCTCGAGGAACGGCGATTTCGGCGACGTACTGAGCGCGCTGAACCAACTGAAGGCGAACCTCGGCGCGATCGTGCTGGACGTGCGTGGCCAGATCGGCGGTGTGGTCGGCTCCGCTCGGGAAATGTCGAGCGGTAATGAGGATCTGGCGCGCCGCACTGAATCGCAAGCGGCGTCGCTCGAGGAAACGGCCGCGACCATGGAGCAATTCACCACCAGCGTGAAGGCCAATGCAGACGCCGCCGCATCCGCGCTCGGACTTGCCCGGGAAGCGCAGGATGCCGCGGCGCTTGGCGGCGAGATCGTCGGTCACGTTGAGCGCACCATGTCCGGCATTACGTCGGCGTCGCAGCGTATCGCCGATATCACGGGCGTGATCGATGGGATCGCCTTTCAGACCAACATCATTGCACTGAACGCGGCGGTCGAAGCCGCCCGTGCCGGCGACGCCGGCCGATCGTTCGCGGTCGTCGCCACCGAAGTGCGCATGCTGGCGCAACGTTGCGCGGAGTCTGCAAGGCAAATCAAGTCCGTGGTGGATCTGACCGTCGCGGAAGTCTCGCAAGGAACGGAACTGATCGACCGCACCGCGTCGCAGATGAAAGTGATCGACGAGACGGTCAGACGCGTACTGACCATCATCGACGATGTGTCAAACGCAAGCGACGAGCAGGCCAAAGGCATCATGCAGGTGAATCAGGCAATCACGCACCTCGACAGCGCGACCCAGCAAAATGCCGCGCTGGTGGAGCAAGCGACGGCCACCGCGCAACGGCTGATCGACTCCGCTCAAGTGCTGGATGAGACCGTGCGCCTTTTCACCATTTCCGGTCAGCGTGAGTCGTCGCTGACGGCCGCTCGATGATCGTTCCGTTGCATTGCCGTCAACCCAGTTCGAACGTACTCACCCCGAACACGCGTTGCACCGGAATCGCCGGCGCGGCGCGCGTGTACATGCGCGCCGTTTCGAATGCGCTCACCATGCCGTAGCGTTGCGCGAGCGCGACGGCAGCCGCGTTGACTTCCGGGACATCGAGCGCGATGACTTCGCCCGCGACGCTCGCGACCAGGCCGTCGAATAGCTCGCTGGCAATCCGTGCGTCGTCGGCAAAGAGCGGCCCGATCTTGTAGCCGCTCCTGCAACGGCGCAGCACGCCGTACCCTCTGATCTGGGCGTTGCGCACATTCGCCAGAGCCAGCGCCTGTGGTTGCGCGATCCAGTCCGCGAGGAAGCGGGAACGGGCGGTCGAAAAACAGGCGCTGTCGTAGGCAAGCAGTTGCGCGAACGGTACCTCCCGCGCGTTCGTCAGCTTGGGCGTCGACGCGGCTCGCACGACGCCCTGAAAGCGGATGTTGCGATACGCGAGCTGGAAGCCGGATTTCCTATAGTTTTGCTGCTGGGCAACGACACCATCGAGGCCGATCGTACGATCTCCCAGATAGCGCATCGCGTGCTGCCAGGTGCGCAGACCGAAACCCCTGGCGCGAAATGCCGGCTTGACGATGTAGAGGCCAATGAAACCGAAACGCTCGTCGTAGGCGACTGCCGAGATGCATGCCACCGGCTCGCCGCGCCAGATACCGACGAAAAAGCCGTTGGGGTCTGCATTCCAGAAGCATCGCGCGTCGTCGAGGCCCGGATTCCATCCCTCTGCCGCAGCCCATTCGATCGCGAGATCGACCTCGCTGGACGACATGTTGCGCACGACGAAATCGCTATGATCATCCATGCTCAAAGGCGGCAACGTGATTGGCTACGACGTCTACGCGGGCGTGAAGACGACAGCGCCATGCCCGGCAACTTGCGCGAAGGTCCGGGCGAAGCGGTAGGCCTGTCCTTCGATGACCAACTGGTTGAACCCTGACCGGGTGGTCTCCAGAAGCGCGTGGACGACCGTGTTCGGAATGGCCGCGCAGCTTGTCCAGTCCGCGTCTGGCTCGCCGGGGTCCCCAAGATAGACTTCGCTATTTTCGCCGTGAGAGAGCACGAAAATCAGGCTCTGTCCTTTGTCTAGCGACAGCTCCAGGTACTCCGAAAGCGTGGATGCCGCCTCGGTCGCTGCATCGCGCGGGGCGCGTGAGGAAGAATTCATAAGTGGCCTTTGGTCGGTCGGGCGTGGCATCCACGGGTAACAAGACACCGCACACCAGCAAGATGATCAGTCCGGCAACTGCCCGGGCGCACCATCCAGAATGCGAAGCTTGTCGTCGATATCGGGAAGCTGATGGCCGGCCGCGCGAAGCTCGTTGACGAGCCGATGCGCAGTTGCACGACACTGCGCCAGCGTCTCATGCAGTCGCGGTTCGCCCCGCAGACCCGTCACCACCTTTTCCAGCTCGGAGGGGGGCTCGCTCAGCAGCGCGGGGACCACCTCTTCTGGCGGAATCAGCGACCCGTGGCTCAAAAGCTGAGCCGTCCAGTCGCATCCATACAGCAGCGCGCGCCGCTCGGTCCGTTTCGCTTCGTCCTGCTCCAGGGTCGCGAGACTGTGCCGGTTCTTGTGAATCGAAGCGCGCCAGGTTGCAAGTATGTCCGCGCGCAACTCCGCAATTGCATTGCCGACGGACGTGCTCTGTCCGCCAACCACGAGCCGGCGTTCATCGAGCCTGTCGACATGGTCCCGGTATCGTTCGAGGAAGGGCTGCCAGTTCAACGGCAATTCGGTCGTCCCGGAGAACGACCGGCTGATCTCGTTGAGCTCGCTCCTGACCTCCTCGATGGCCCGGGCATCGGCAAGCCGTGCCTCATAGACTTCGTGAGCGGTCACCATCTGGCGATGAAGCGCGAACAGCGGATTCTTGTGGCGGCGTTGCAGGTGTCGTTCGGCCGCGCCGGGATGAGCGCTCCATTTCCAGTTGGGCAGCGATTTCGCGTCGAACTCGACCGCGTCTACCATGGGCCGGAATACCGCCAGCCCCTCTTCGGTCGCATGGCGAAAACAGTCGGCCAGCTTGAAGTCATTGCCTTGCAGGTGGATACCTTCGGTCCCCGCATACGGAGAATCCGGCGCGAGCCGCAGGAATGCTGTAGCGAGGAAAAACTCCATCGGCAGCTCGACGGACATACCCTCCAGACGGAAGCTGCGCTGTTGAGCGGAAAGGTCTTCGACAGAATGCGCGAGGCGGTTTTCGAGGTCGAGCAGCGTGTCGATCCTGTCGCCGGCAGACGGTTGCATCGCGTCGGCGAGCAGGCAAAAAGATTCGCGCACCATTTTTGCCGCGATGGTGCCGTGCTTCTCGGCGAAAAGCCACAGCCAAAGGGCAAGCTGATAACCCCGCACCCCGTTTCGGGCGAGCGTTTCGACTTCGGGCGTGAAGGTGATCCCGGGCGCGGCCCAGTTCGCAAACGGTGGCGCGTCGCTGACCAGGTACATGTCCAGAAGCTGCTTCAACGACTCATGGGTCCCGCTCGGCCAGCTTCGCGTCTCGTCGTTCTGCTTCTCGGTCTTCCAAAGTTTCCAGGCCATCGTGGACCTCGCAAGAGTGTGCGGGATGCGGCTTGGTGAAGATACTTGCACACTCGGTCGGGGGCGTAAACCGGCGCTTGACCTTGTTGACTCGGACGGGCTGTTGCGGCGCGATGGGGTGTAAAGCGGGTCAAAACGCTATGACGGAGCCCTCCGTAGCACGATGCCGCGATCACTTGGTTATAGACGCGAACGTCCTTTCCGGGTAGGCCCGCAACGTCGTTCGCCAGACGCCCGGATTTCGTACTAGGCTAGAAGCCGGATCGACGAAGACAGGCTGACGCGCGAACCATCCGCAGTCGGGTTGGCCGGCGTTCGACGTGTTTTCATCGGCGTATTGCCGCAATGCAGCGAGGTCCACCATGCAATTGTCCGCCGTCAAGGTCGTCAAGCCCGAAGCGACCAATTTCATCCTCGGGCAAAGCCACTTCATCAAATCCGTCGAGGATATTCACGAAGCGATGGTCGGCACGGTGCCCGGCATCAAGTTCGGCCTCGCGTTTTGCGAGGCCTCCGGCAAGCGCCTCGTGCGGCGCTCCGGCACCGACGACAGCCTCGTCGAGATGGCATGCCAGAACGCGACCAACGTCGGCGCGGGCCATAGCTTCTTCGTGTTTCTGGGCGACGGCTTTTTCCCCGTCAACGTGCTGAACACGATCAAGGCCGTGCCCGAGGTCTGCCGCATCTTCTGCGCAACGGCGAATCCCGTCGAAGTGCTGATCGCTGAAACGGATCAGGGGCGCGGGATCGTCGGCGTGATCGATGGCTTTCCGCCCGTCGGCACCGAAAGCGCGGAAGACGTTCAATGGCGCAAGGATCTTTTGCGCACGATAGGCTACAAGCTGTAGCGGCTGCGCTTTCACTCGCTTCACACGCACCGCCATACCTGCCGACATGCTATGGAACGACAACGACGCCTGATTCCGGGCACGCTGTGGCCCGCCATTCTGCGACAGACCGACCATGCGCTCGGTTGCGGCGCGCTGCGGCCGATCGACACCCAACAGTGCATGATCGACAGTGGCGGCATCCGTTTTCTCGTGCGTCAGGTGTCGAGCCTGACGCACAAGGAACAACAGCGCGAGCAAGCGCACAAACTGCAGACCGCAAGGCGCCCCGAAGCGAACCCGTTTCTTCCGCCCGACCCGGATCTGTTCGTCGCCGATATCTCGGATACGCATCTCGCGTTGCTCAACAAATTCAACGTGATCGATCATCACCTGCTGATCGTCACGCGCGCATTCGAACCGCAGGAAGCGCTGCTCGATCTTGCCGATTTCGAAGCGCTGCTCGCGTGCATGGCCGAATTCGATGGCATCGGCTTTTACAACGCCGGCACGGAGTCGGGCGCGAGCCAGCCCCACAAGCATCTGCAGATCGTGCCGCTGCCGCTCGGGGACACCGGTCCGCCGGTGCCTGTCGAGCCCTTGCTGGGTGCGCAGGACCGCTTGCCGGAGCTGCCGTTCTGGCATGCGTTCGCGCGCTTCGACGCGGATGATCTGACGCGCGCGGATGCGCCGAAGCTGGCGCTGTCCCGCTATCGCACGCTGCTCGAAGCGGCGGGTGTCGGCGCGCTCGAAATCGATCGCGTGTGGTGTCATGCGGCACCCTACAACCTGCTGGTCACGCGGCGCTGGATGCTGCTCGTGCCGAGATCGCAAGAGCGTGTCGAAGGCGTGTCGATCAACGCGCTCGGGTTTGCGGGTTCGCTGTTCGTGCGTGACGCGGCTCAACTGGACGTGATCGAAAGGCTCGGCCCGATGACGGTATTGGAACGCGCCGCGCTGCCTGCGAATACATAGCGACCGTCAACGAACTCACGCACCGTCCGACTGCAAGTACCTGTGCGCGAAAGCAATCGCCATGCTGCCTTCGCCGACGGCCGAAGCGACGCGCTTCACGGGGCTCAGCCTCACATCCCCGCACGCAAACACGCCAGGCACACTCGATTCGAGCAGATAAGGATCGCGGTGATGATGCGGCCAGCGTGCGGCCTTGACGACGTCGTCGCCGGTCAGAACATAGCCGCGTGCGTCGCGCGCGATTTCGGACGGTAGCCACTCCGTCTGCGCATCCGCTCCGATGAAGACGAACAGGCCGCCGCAATCGTGCCGGCTTACTGCGTCCGTTGTCGAATCGCGAATGTCGATGGCCGTCAGATGCGTATCGCCATGCGCGCCGACGACTTCCGAGCGCAAGCGCACCGCGACATTCGATTTGCCCGCAAGCTGTTCGACCAGATAGCGCGACATGCCCTTTTCGAGCGAATCGCCGCGCACGACGAGCGTCACGCTGCGCGCATGATTGGCGAAGAACAACGCCGCCTGGCCGGCCGAATTGCCGCCGCCGATCAGATGGACGTCGAGCCCGTGGGTCGCGCTCGCCTCGCTGCGCGCCGCGCCGTAGTAGATCCCCTTGCCGATGAAGCGGTCGAAGCCGTCGATCGCAAGCCGCCGCCACGTGACGCCCGTCGCGAGAATGATGGTCCGCGCGTGCACCGCGTCGCCGCCATCGAGATGAATCCGCCGCGTCTTTACATCGATGCGCTCGACCGAGCGCGTCACGAGGATTTCCGCGCCGAGCCGCCGTGCCTGTTGCAGCGCGCGGCTCGCGAGTTCGTCGCCGGAAACGCCATTGGGAAAGCCGAGATAATTCTCGATGCGCGAGGACGTGCCCGCCTGTCCGCCCGGCGCCTCGCGCTCCAGCACCAGCGTGCGCAGACCTTCGGACGCGCCGTACACCGCGGCAGCCAGCCCCGCGGGGCCGCCGCCGATGATCGCCGTGTCGTATCCGTCCAGACGCGGCTGCGTCTGAAGGCCGAGCAGCCCCGCCAGTTCGCGGGTCGCGGGCCGGCTCAGCACCGTGCTGTCGACGAGGCGCAACGCGGGGCACTCGCTTTCCGTTGGACAGGTGCCGGGCCAACGCGCGGCCAGTTCGGGCGCATCCGGCGAAAGCCAGTCGGCGCTGATCTGATTGCGCGCGAGAAACTGGCGCAGCAGCGTGCACGCATCGTCCCAGCGGTTGCCGACGATCGTCACACGCGCTTTCGGCGGCTCGGCGGAAAGGCTTTGCAGCCCGCCGATGCGTTCGCGCGCGAGCGCGCCCATCTTGAACGCCACCTCCGGCGACGCCGCCGCGAGCGCATAGTATTGCGGCGCGTCGACGCGCATCACGCGCGAAGGCTCGGCGGCTCGATAGGCGCCCGGAAACGGCGAACTCAGCGCAAGCGGCACTTCGCCGAAGATCGTGCCGGGCAGACGCCAGCCCAAGGTCCGCTCGATACCGTCGAACGTCTTGATGACTTCCATCTTGCCCGACAGCACCGCGTATAACGCGCGCTCGCCGCCTTCATGAACCGCGAACTCGCCCGCGCACAGATGCAGGTCGGCGGCCGCGTGCGCGAGGTTTTCCAGTTCGCTGTCGGGGAGGGTCGAGAACAGCGGCACGGCGCGAATGTCGTCGATCGTCAGCATGGCTTTGTTTTCCGTTTGTCGGACTCGCGCCAAGGCATACGCGGACAACGCGCGTAGCCACCAACCGCATCGACCCAGTATAGGATTTTCGGATCGCGATGCAGACGATCGAAAGTCCTAAGATGGGTAAAGAGCCTGGATGTGAGTGCCGTAATTCGTCGTTGCCATGCGGCCAGTACCAGGCGATCAGCGCGGAGGTGCGCAATGATGTTTCGATGGCTGCGAATGGTCTGTCTGGCGACGTATGTGTGTGCCAGTGCGGAAGGATGTCTGGCGGCGGATGCATCTGCAGCGCTGGCGGCGCCTGTCGCGCCGGCGGTCGTCTATGTCGCCGATTTCGATCTCGACGCCGCGAATATCACCCCTGACAGCGGGCCGGGTCACCGCGCGCGAGGCATCGTGGGCAATCTGGTGCCGGCGGGTCCGCTGCGCCAGCAGCAGGACCCGCAGGCGCGGGCGCGCGAGATCGTTGCGCTGATGGCGCAATCCTTGACGGACGATCTGAAGAAGGCCGGAGTCGACGCGCGCCGCGTCGCGCCGGGTGAGCCGCTGCCGCACGACGGCTGGCAGGTGCGCGGTGTTTTTCTCAGCGTCGATGAGGGTAACCGGCTGCGTCGCGCGATGGTGGGCATGGGGGCGGGCCAAAGCCAGTTTCAGGTCGCGGTTTCCTGCGATAACCTGGCTGCGCCGGAGTTGCCGCCGCTTTATGAAAGTGTTGAAGAGGGGAAGAGCAGGGATATGCCGGGCGCGGTGATCAAGCTCAATCCGTACGTGATCGCGGCGAAGGTGGTTCTGTCCGGCCGCGATGAAAAGACGGCGGTCAGGAACAGCGCGGCGCAGATAGCCGACCAGATCGCGCAACGGCTTCAGACTGGCGCCAGGTAGAAGACTCGACTTGGTTCAGACGACTTTGGAACTGCGCGGGCGGGGCCGCAGCGCAGCCCTCGCCCGATATGCGGCCGAAGCCGCCCGATCAGCAGCCCGTCTGTTTGACCCGTTCGACCGGCAGGCCGAACAGCGGACGCAGCTTCGTGCCGACCACGTTGCCGAAAAATGCCGCGACGAGCCACAGCCAGCCGTGCAGGCTGCCCGACACGATGCCGCTGAAGTACGCGCCGATATTGCAGCCGTACGCGAGACGCGCGCCGTAGCCGAGAATCAGACCGCCGACGATCGCCGCGATCAGCGAGCGCAGCGGCAGACGCCACACCGGCGCATAGCGGCCGGCCAGCGAAGCGGCGAGCATCGCGCCGATCACGATGCCGATGTCCATCACCGACTTCATGTCGTGGCTGATCGGCGCGGCGAGGGCGGCCGCGTTCGGACCGGTGCTCCACACCGGCCAGCTCGCGACGTCGACGCCCAATGCGGAAAACGCCTTGGCGCCCCACAGCGCGAACGCCGACGTGATGCCCCACGGACGACCCGACAGCGCGAGCGTCACGAAGTTGAGGATCGCGAGCACGACGCCGCCGGCGAGGAGCGGCCACGGGCCATGCAGCCACGGCGATGCGTTCGGTGCGCGCTCCACTTCGCTGACGAGGCGGCCGTGACGGCGCTTCTCGATCAGCACGGTCAGCGCGGCGATCGCCGCGAACACCACGAGGTTCAGCGCGATCCCCGGGACCACGCCGAGCGTCTGCACCAGCGAGATCGGCGGCAGATGCGGCATCGCGGACCAGAACGGCATATGCGCAGTGCCGATCACCGAGCCGATGATGAACGCGATCAGCGTGACCACCATCCGCGTGCTGCCGCCGCCGACCGTGTACAGCGTGCCGGACGCGCAGCCGCCGCCGAGCTGCATGCCAATACCGAACATGAACGCGCCGACCACTACCGAGGTGCCGACGGGCGACACTTCGCCCACCACCGGATGACCGAACAGCGTGCCGGCGGAAAGCGCCGGGAAGAACAGCAGCACGCCGACCGCGAGCATCAGCATCTGTGCGCGCAGGCCGGCGCCGCGGCCGTCGGCGATGAACACGCGCCATGCGGACGTGAAGCCGAACGCGGCGTGATAGAGCGTGATGCCGAGCAGCGCGCCGAGGACGTACAGCGCGGCCTGCTTCACGCTGACGGTCTGCGCGAGATAGATCGCG
Organism: Paraburkholderia sp. EG304; assembly: GCF_046543485.1. Classification (NCBI taxonomy): domain Bacteria; kingdom Pseudomonadati; phylum Pseudomonadota; class Betaproteobacteria; order Burkholderiales; family Burkholderiaceae; genus Paraburkholderia; species Paraburkholderia sp. EG304. The sequence goes on from NZ_JBKGUA010000029.1 coordinate 74,768, forward strand.
CCGAGCACGACCAGCGCGAGCGCGACGGCGAGCGGCTTCGGATTGATGTTGACGGCACGGCGAGGCGCGCTGAATGGCGTGGAGAGATCGGACATGATGAGTGGGGCGGACGCGCTTGTCGCGCGAGGGCGGCGCGCCGGTCGAACGGCGCTCGCTGCGCGGGAGGGGCCGCGAATAATCGTTTCGGGAAAGCACGGGAGTATACCGAAATGTCCGGTCGCGGCCGCTGCCTGTCGGGGGGCGCGCTGCGCGATGGCGAGTCCGGGCGCGGACGGTGCCGCGACCCCGCAATGCCCGCCGCATGGGCCTTTGCGGAAATCGACGGTGCTTGGATGTCCGTCGCTTAATAACCCATCGTAATAACGGTATTTCAAACTTGCATTGAAATTGTCATCAACGTGGAAGGCGATGGTAATAACCAGCGTCGCGTCCCGGTCGCGCAACAACATTTCGGGCCGAAATATCGACCAAATTAGCCACGACTTTCAAACCAGGCTGCGATCATGCGGCGAGACTGGTACAAAAGCCTTACGGGAAGGCGCAAATCGTTGAGATTGCCCGCGAGTGGCGACGAGGCGAACTGCTAGTCTTCATACCGGCGCGGCCGTTTCGCGCGAGCCTGGAAGGGGGATGTATGAGAACTCAAAGACCACCTCAGCTGCGGCGACGTGCATCGCCACGTCGTCATTCAAGCGGGCGAATTTCAATCGTCATCGTCGTTTCGCTGACGGGACTCTTCACGACGCACGTTGCGTGCGCGGCGGGGACTTTGCCACAGGGTGGGCACTTCGTCGCCGGCTCGGGAAGCATCGCTCAGAACGACGCCGGCATCAGCATTACGCAGGCGGGCTCGCGCGGCATCATCGAATGGAACAGTTTTTCGATCGGATCGCGCCGCACGGTATCGATCGACAACGGCACGGGCGCCACACTCAATCGCGTGACGGGTAACGATGTGTCGGCGATCTACGGCACGCTGAAGGGCACCGGCAGCATCTACCTGATCAATCCGCATGGCGTGCTGATCGGGCCTGGCGGCGTGGTGTCGACGGGGGGGCGCTTCGTCGCCTCGACCCTGGACGTCCCCAACGATGTCTTTCTCAACCCGCCCGTGATCGGCGGGTCAGCTTACACAGGCAGTTCCACGGCGGATGTCGTCAATCTCGGCAAGATCAGTTCGTCGGGTGGGGACGTGTTCCTGATATCGGCCAACAAGGTCACGAACGCAGGGACGATCGACGCGCCGAACGGCAATGCCGAATTCGCCACGGGCCGTCAGGTGCGTCTGCACGACGGCAGCTATCAGCAAGTCTTCGTGGACGTGGGAAGCGGCGGCACGGTGATGAACTCGGGCAAGGTGCGGTCAGCGATCATCAACGTGCAGGCGGCCGACGGCAACATCTTCGCGCTCGCGGGTCATTCGGGCGCGCTGCGCGCCACCGGCACCGCGACGCGCGACGGCCACGTCTGGCTCGTCGCGAACACCACTGTCAACGGGGTCCTCGTCAATTCCGGCAACGTCGATGCGCGCGGCGCGCGAATCAGCGCGCGCAACGCGGACGGCAGCGGCGGCACGGTCGACATGTCGGGCAAGGACGTCAAGGTCGGCGGCGCGGATGTGCGGGCGAAAGCGTGGAACATCACCACCGGGGACTTCATCGCGGACGGCCCCACTGCCCATACGCTCGGCGCGAGCCTGAGCCACGGCGCGTCGATCTCCGTGATCGCGAACGGCGGGGACGGCAAGCTCGGTGCGACCGGTGAAGGAGACATCGCGATCGACGCCAGCGTGCGCTGGCACGGAGCATCCTCGCTGACGCTCGATGCGGCGCACTCGCTGACGATCGCACCGCAGGCGACCATCGCCAATGCGGGCAAAGGTTCGCTCACGCTGTCCGCCGATACTAATGGTTTCGACAACGGCGGCAGCCTGACCAATCTGGGCACGATCGACTGGTCGCGCAGCAGGGGCATTGTCAGTGGCCAGTACGACATGAACGGCAGCTACACGCCCGGCACGGTGTACACCAACGCATCGTGGCGCCCTGCGCCGTTCAGTGGGCTCGTCACGCAGTTCACGGCCTATCAGCTCGTCAACTCGATGGCTGACCTGAGCGCGGTGAATAACAACCTGTCCGGCAACTATGCGCTCGGCAGCAGGGGGCTGGAATTCGCGGGTGCGCCGGACTTCGGCGGCATCGGCACCGCCGCGAATCCGTTCACCGGTCAGTTCGACGGCATGGGGCATCTGCCCGCGGACCTGCATCTGTCGAGCGCGGCCGATACCGGACTCTTCGGCGTGATCGGCAAGAGCGGCGTCGTGCGCAATTTCACGCTGGCGGACGGCGCCGCGACCTCATCGGGAGGAACGGTCGGCTTGCTGGCCGGCGTCAACTACGGGCACATGGTGAACGTCGGCGCAACCGGCACCATCGATGTGACCGGCAACACGAGTACGGTGGCCGGCGGCCTGGTGGGCGAGAACTTTGGACGTATCGAGCGCTCGTGGGCGGGCGTGGCCATCACCGGCGCGGATCAGGTCGGCGGGCTCGTCGGACTTAACGATGGCCGCATCGGTCAGTCTTTCGCGATCGGCCGGGCAACAACCGGTGCGCAAAGCACAGTCGGCGGACTCGTCGGCACCAACCATGGCGCGATCGCCCAATCGTATGCAGACGAATTCCTGAGCGGCGGCGCGACTGTCGGAGGGCTTGTCGGCAGCAATACGGGCTCCATCCGCGAGTCGTATGCCGCGTCGAGGCTCACGCCGGGCGCGACCGCGACGACAGGCGGTATCGCGGGCACGAACAGCGGCCGCATCGCCGCGAACGTGTTCTGGAACCGCGAATCGTCAGGGGCGGCGGCGGGCGTCGGCGCGGGCACGGCGGTGGCCGACTCGAGCGGACTCACCGATCAACAGTTGCTCGAGCCGGCGAGCTTCGGTCCGACCTGGGATTTCGGCGCGAACGGCACGTGGGTCGCGGGCTATCCGGGGCCGCAATTGCGCTGGCTGGCAGGGCCCTGACATCGAGCGCATCGCCTACCATATAGCCATGGTCGCAACCTGAAAGGAGGCTGCCATGACTCAGTCAATGATGGGCCTGGTAGTGGCGTTGGCGGCCCTGCTGGTCATCGCGTTCGTGTTCGCGCGGCGATACAGGCACGCGCATCCGCAAGAGACTATGACCCAGTGGCTCGACGCCCATCACATGGGCTGGCTACATCACAGGCACTGACTCCGGAGCTTGGCGGGTAGGGTCGCACATGACATTCCGGCGATCGAACTCATCCCGATCGGCATTCGGTCGTGCCTGTCACAGACGCGCCGCGCTGCTCTGCGCGGCGGCATTCGCGCTCGGGGCCTGCGCGCAGCCGTGGGACGCGTTCCATGCGGGCGAACCGGAATCGGCCGTGGTCGCCAGAATGGGGCAGCCGCGCGAGGTCTACAACCTGCCCGACGGTTCCAGGCGGCTAATGTGGCCGACGCAGCCCATGGGGGAAGTCACCGTCGCCGCGGACATCGACCCGACCGGCAAGGTGATCCGCGTCCGGCAAGTGCTGCAGCCGAACGAGTTTTACCGCGCGGAGCCTGACCAGTGGACGAAGAATGACGTTCTGATCAACTTCGGCCGCCCGGAGGAAACGACATACTTTCCAATGTTGAAACGCGAGGTCTGGAGCTATCGCTATCTGGAAGACAACCTGTGGTACCTGCTGTTTAACTTCTATTTCGACGACACCGGCGTGCTGCGCTCAACCCAGAAGAGTCCGGACCCGCTCCACTTGCAGGGTGGCGACAACAAGCCGATGTGACGGCTGCCGGCTCGTTGATATCACGTGTGGCGATTTCAGCTTCGCTAGCGGTCCGGCGACTGCTCGCGCAGGAAGGCCTGCGCCTCCGCCTCCGTCTCATAGACATAAGGTGACAGTCCGCGTCGCGTCAGTGCGTCACCCAGTTTGGCGCGCATGAAAGCGCTGGTGGTAAAGCGCGTCACGCCGAGATAGTAGCGCTGCACCATATCCTCGACCATTTCGACATACGCGTCTTCCAACGCGGGGTCCAGCACGAAACCCTCGTAGTTCACCACCGCATAAACCTTGTGGTCCAGGGGTTCGCAGATGCGGCATACCTGAGTTCGGATCGCGGCGATGTCGTCGGGACGCTTCACCTCGAGACGCGAGAAATTGAGGAACATGATGTTCTTGTCGTCGTCGTAGATGAAACGCGCTTCCAGCGGCAGTCGCAAAACATTCGAGCGCAGGCCCATCGGTTCCGGCAGGAAGATCCGCTCGTCCATCTGCTTCGGCGAACGCAGGATCGGTGCGAAGTCCATCCTGGCCAGAATATCGCGCTCCAGATCGACACCGGGTGCGATCTCGATCAGTTCCATGCCCTCGGCGCGCAGTTCGAACACGCAACGCTCGGTGATGTAGAGGACCGGTTGCCCCGCCGCCGCCGCATACGGGCCGGAAAACGTGCGATGCTCGACTTCGTCGATGAACTTCCTGGCCGTGCCGTCACGGTGAATATGCAGCTTGCCGTCGACGACTGAAATCTGGCTTTGGCCCGCCATGAACGTGCCGACAAACACGACTTTCCTGGCATTCTGGCTGATGTTGATGAAGCCTCCGGCACCGGCCAGGCGCGGCCCGAATCTCGACACGTTGAGGTTTCCCATCCGATCGGCCTCCGCGAGGCCGAGAAACGCGACGTCGAGCCCGCCGCCGTCATAGAAATCGAACTGTGCGGGCTGATCGATGATCGCCTGCGGATTGGTCGCCGCGCCGAAGTTCAAGCCTCCCGCCGGAATGCCGCCGATCACGCCGGGCTCGGTGGTCAGCGTCAGCAGGTCGAGAATTCTTTCCTCGTTGGCGACGCTGGCGATGCCCTCGGGCATGCCGATTCCGAGATTCACCACGCTGTTCGGCTGGAGTTCCATTGCCGCGCGCCGCGCGATCACCTTGCGCTCGCTCATCGGCATCGGCGCCATGCTGCTCGTGGGCACCCGGATCTCGCCGGCGAACGCCGCGCTGTAGGGTGTGGCAAAAGTCTGCTGATGATTCTCAGGCGGCGCCAGCACGACGCAATCGACCAGCACGCCGGGTATCTTGACCTGTCGCGGATTGAGCGAGCCGCTTTCGGCGATGCGCTCCACCTGGACGATCACCAGACCGTGGCAGTTGTGCGCGGCCATGGCGATCGCCAGCGCCTCCAGGGTCAGCGCTTCGCGCTCCATCGTCACATTGCCGTCGGGATCGGCGGTGGTGCCGCGCACGATCGCGACGTTGATCGGGAAGGACTTGTAGAACAGATATTCGTCGTTGCCGATCTGCATCAACTCGACCAGGTTCTCGGTGGTGCGTTCGTTCAGCTTGCCGCCGCCGAAGCGCGGATCGACGAAGGTGCCGAGGCCGACACGTGACAGATGGCCGGGTTTTCGGGCCGCAATATCGCGAAACAGGTGACTGATCACGCCCTGCGGCAGGTTATAGGCTTCGATCTGATTATTTACCGCAAGCCGCTGCAGCTTCGGCACGAGACCCCAGTGTCCGCCGATGACGCGCTTGACGAGCCCCGGCGTCGCCAGGTGGTTCAGTCCGCGGTCCTTGCCGTCTCCCTGACCGGCCGCATAGACCAGCGTCAGGTCGCGGGGCTTTGGGAGGGTGATTAACGCATCCTCGTCACGCGTCGTACAGAGTTCCTCGATGGCAATAGCGATGTCTTCGGCGAAGCCGATGCCGACGAAGCCACCTGTGGCGACCGTATCGCCGGCGCGGATCAGGCGCACGGCATCGCGTGCGGACGCCACTTTGCCGGACGAGCGGGACAGGATGGCCGGTGCAGGCGTCCCCGCGGTTGATTGCGTGCTCACGTTTCACCTCGTCTGATTCGAGCGCGACTGTCTAATAGGCGCCGCCGGTATCGATGGTCAGATGGAGCATGTCGTCCTCGAGAACACGGATGAAATGCTCGTCCTCCTGCAGGAGTTCCTCCAGCACGTCACTGTCGGAAAGCACGCCGATGACGCGCCCGGATTCGATAACAGGCAGGTGCCGGATCCGCTTCGTGTGCATCGATGCGAGGCATTGATCGCAGGTATGTTCGGGCGTCACATAAAACACCTGAGTGGTCATGATGTCGCCGACCCTGGTGTTGGCGGCGTTGCGGCCGAGCACGTCGACTTTGCGCGCGTAGTCCCGCTGGGACAGCACGCCGACCAGATTGCTGCCCTGCAGCACCAGCACCGTCGTCACATCCTTGTCGGCCATCAGCTGGAGCGCGCTGAGCACCGTGTCGTCGGGGCCGACCGAAACCAACTCCCGCGGGTTCCCGGACAGAATTTGCCGTGCTGTCTTCCTCTCCTTTTTCATGAGCGCCTCCACAGAAAGGGGAGCATGTACGGACTCCGCCTGATCAAAGCGAAATCGGAACACGATCGTTCGGGTCCAGCCAGATCTGGCGATCTTTTTTGTCTTCGTTGAATTGCAGTGTAGGTCGCTTGATCTGTGTCGAACGAACATTTTCTGTTCCGGCTTATGTGGAAGAGTGCGGTCGACAAGAACGAGCGGTGCTGCGCGCCACACGCGAGCCTGCGGCGCAGCGGAGTGCGCTCGGGCGTCCGATAACGATCGGCCGATGTGTCGAATTCAGTCGGTGCGCTCTTGCATGGCTCGTGGCGTCTAACCGAAGTCTTATCCCGGCTGATTTATCGCCTTGTAGTAGTTTTCACCGCTGCTATAACGACGTCATGCAATGCAAATCTTATTGGCGTTGCATGACTCATGAAGTCACCACGAGCAGACTTCCGTGCAAAACTTCTGCACGCATCTGCCACCACTCAGCTCATTGCGTTGGCTCAGTGACCAGGTAGTCCTCCCTATATGTTGGTTCCGGTCGCCGATGATTTGCGTCACAGCAAATACGTGGCTCCGCGCGATCAACGTGCGCCCATTTTTCACATTCGCCCGCTCAGGTGAATGTCGATGCGACCTCTATTGCCTTTCGGTTTATGCGAATGATCGACCGCAAATAGCTTCGCATACTTTCGCTCGATATTGCGATTAGAGAAGTTGTCTTTCGTGGCTGATCAGGTTTGCAAATCCGAGTGGCTTTTCAACGTTGCCATCGACCGAGTCGATGGTTCCCAGTTAAGAAGCACAAATACGGTTGGAGAGCGTCATGAATGATCTACCTGCCGGCTCACACAAGATTCACTACGGCGGCACGTTGCATTTGCCGGCGGGTGTGGCCGGGCCGGACCCGGTGGACATGCCGCAAGACGTCACGCTGCTCATAACGGTCGGCTCCGCCCGATGATAGTCCGACCAATTCGGTCGTCACCGCTGTGACACGGATTCGCCCCGATCCGTCCGCCGCCTGCTACCGCGAACGGTCGGCCGTGAGCCCACCTCGTGGTCCGCGCGCGGTTCGTCAAATACAGTGGCGACGGCCCGCAGCCCCTGCCGGACCCGGTCGATAACGTTGCCTTCCTGGCGTCTCGCGTACACCACGTAGGCGGACCATGAGAATTCCGGCGCGCCCGTGACGAGGCGCAGGCGGCCATCCCGCAAAAACGGCTCGGCGGTGCCGATGCGAAAGTAGCCCGATCCGCCAACTGACAGCAGATAAGTCAGCGCCAACGGTCCGAGCGAAATGGACACAGGTGGACTACCGAGTTCAGGGAAGGCCGCCTGATGGTTTGCCTGAAAGCTCGGCCCCCAGTCGACATAGACATACTGGGTGGGGTCCATCGCGCCATCTGGCGCGCTCGTCACCATCACCAGCTTTTCTTCGACGAGCAGTTCCGAAACCAGGTCGGGACGTTGCGGAGGGTTGTAAAGAACGGCAATGTCGAGCGAGCCTTCATGCACGCGGTCGAGCAAGCGCATCGGGCTGTCCACCTCCGCGCGCAGTGCGATCTGCGGGCATTCGCGATGCATCCAGATGAGCCAGTCGGCGAGCAGCGGATGCCACAGGCTGAGTTCGCCGCCCAGACTGACACCCTCTTCGCGTCCGGGCGGGAGCGCCACATGCTGACGAGCTTGTTCCCACACCTGCACGAGGGTCGTTGCATGCCGGACGAAGCGTTCCCCTGCCGTCGTCAGACGGGCGCCAGCCTTGTTGCGCACGAACAGGCGGCGTCCCAGCTGTTCCTCTAGGGTGCGGATGCGCGCGCTCACCGCCGTCTGCGTCAGGTGCAAACGCTCCGCGGCCGATATGAAGCTGCCACTTGCCGAGACTTCGAGAAAGGTGCGAGCCAGTGTGATATCCATCGTTTCATATCAAATTTTTTGCATTCAATTGCAATGATAATCCATTTGCGTGCGGATAACCGGTGGCGGAAAATGGCTGTTGGTTCATCACCAAGCTGACCTGTCGAGGTCCGCGCGACACGCTCACGCGGACCCCCCGGGGCAGCGTACGTCTGGAGTCGATAGAGAGATGGCTGTCGCGGAATTTCGGGACCCGGGGCTGACCGAGGTCCAGTGGGAACACATCAAGGCCCTCACGACCTCGCTCGACTCCCGGCAACTCGTCTGGGTCAGCGGATATCTCGCGGGGTTCGACCAGGCCAACACACTCCGAGCCGAAGCGAGTGCACCGGCTGCTGAAGCCGGCCTCGGCGGCACTTCGGCACGCCGGCTCACCGTGCTCTACGGCAGCGAAACCGGCAACAGCGCGGCGCTCGCCCGCACGCTCGCGGAGCAGGCGGCGCAACGCGGTCTCGTCGCATCGCTGCATGACATGGCGAGCTACAAGGTTCGTCAGTTGAAGGACGAGCAGGATGTCCTCGTCGTCGCGAGCACTTATGGCGAGGGCGATCCGCCGCAATCGGCCACCGACTTCTTCGAGTTCGTCGAAGGACGCAAGGCGCCGAAGCTGAACGGCGTGCGTTTTGCCGTGCTTGCGTTGGGCGACTCGACGTATGAACACTATTGCGAGGCGGGCAAGCGGCTCGACCGCCGTTTCGAGGAGCTCGGCGCCGAGCGCCTCGCGCAGAGAGTCGATTGTGACGTCGATTACGAACAACCGGCGAACGCCTGGATCGAGCAGATCCTTGCGCTTCTGGGCAGTAATTTATCCGCAGGCGGTCATCCGCTCAGCGCGGACCCGCGCGCGCCCGCAGGCGCTGCGGCGCAACGGCGGGCGGCCATCGACAGGCAACATCCGTTTCACGCCCGCGTCATTGAAAACATCGCGCTGACGGGGCGTGGATCATCGAAGGAAACCCGGCATATCGAACTGTCGCTCGAAGGCTCGGGCCTGAGCTTCGAACCGGGCGACGCATTGGGCGTGGTGCCGACGAATGATCCTTTCGTGGTACGCGCGGTACTGCAGGAACTCGATCTCGATGCCTCGCAAGCGGTCGATGTGAAGGGCAACGACACCACACTCGGCGATGCGCTCGGCGCGGGCTTCGAAGTCACTGCACTCACGCCGCGCTTTCTCGAGCATTGGGCACGGCTTTCCGGCGCGGCAGAACTCGAACGTCTCGTCGACAACGCGCATGCTGGCGAGCGAACCGCGTACATGCGCGGCCACCACATCATCGACGTGTTACGGCGGTTTCCCGTCAAGGGTATCGACGCGCAGCACTTCCTCGCCGCGCTAAGACCGTTGCAGCCGCGGCTCTATTCGATTGCATCGAGCCTCGCCGCGGCACCCGATGAAGTGCACCTGACCGTTTCGGCGCTGCGCTACGAACTGCACGGCGAACCGCGCGCAGGCGTAGCGTCGGGTCAATTGTCCGAGCGCATCGAGCTCGATGCTCAATTGCCTGTGTACGTACACCGGAATTCGAACTTCCGGCTGCCCGGAGGCGACGTGCCGATCATCATGATCGGCGCCGGCACCGGCATTGCGCCGTTTCGCGCCTTCATGCAGGAACGCGAAGCTCGCGGGGCCCACGGACGGTCGTGGCTTTTCTTCGGCGAACGCAATTTCCGCACCGACTTTCTCTACCAGACAGAGTGGCAACGGCTGCTGAAAGACAACGCGCTGACCCGGATGGACGTTGCCTTCTCGCGCGACCGGCGCATCAACGGCGAAGGGAAGACCTACGTGCAGCACAGGATGCAGGCGCAGGGCCACGACCTCTTCGCGTGGCTGGAAGAAGGCGCGCACCTATACGTCTGCGGCGATGCAAGCCGCCTCGCGCCCGATGTCCATCACACGCTTCTCGAGATCATCGGCAGCGAGGGCGCGCTCGATACCGAATGCGCGCAAGCGTACCTTCAACAGCTTCAACGCGACGGGCGCTACCAGCGCGACGTCTACTGAGCGAGATGATGACCACCCCACATACCGAACCGGATCGCAGCCGCGACCTGTCACAGCCCGTCGAACGCTTGAGCGCGGACGAACGTCTGAAGGCCGCGAGCGACCAGTTGCGCGGCACGATCGGCGCAAGCCTGGCCGATCCGTTGACGGGCGCCGTAGCCGATACCGACACGAAGCTGATGAAATTCCACGGCATTTATCAGCAGGACGACCGCGATCTGCGCGATGAGCGCCGGCGGCAAAAGCTGGAACCGGCGTTTCAGTTCATGATTCGGGTGCGGATGCCAGGCGGCGTCTGCACGCCTGCGCAATGGCTCAAACTCGACCAACTCGCGCGCGAGAACGGCGGCGAAACACTGCGGCTGACGACGCGGCAAACGGTCCAATTCCATTGGGTGCTTAAAGACGACCTGCGACCTCTCATTCAGGGCCTGCGCGAAGTGCAGCTCGATACGATCTCTGCCTGCGGCGACGACGCCCGCGGTGTGATGTGCTCGATCAATCCGCATCTGTCGTCACTCCATGCCGCTGTCTATGATCTCGCACGCCGCGCCAGCGACCAGGCGATTCCACGCATGCGCGCTTATCACGAGACCTGGTATGGCGAGACACGCATCGAGGGCCCGGAGCCCGAGGAGCCGTTCTACGGCAAGACCTATATGCCGCGCAAGTTCAAGATTGGCTTCGCGGTTCCACCGGTCAACGACATCGATGTCTACACACAGGACCTCGGTTTTATCGCCATTGCCGAGCACGGCGAACTGAAGGGATTCAACGTGGCGATCGGCGGCGGAATGGGACGCAGCGATCAATCGGCGGCGACCTATCCGCGGCTCGCCGACGTGATCGGCTTCGTCGCGCCGGATCAGGTGCTTGCCACCTGCGAAGCCGTGATGAGCGTTCAGCGCGATTACGGCGACCGCAAGGAACGCGCGCACGCGCGCTTCAAGTACACGATCGACGATCTCGGTCTCGACTGGGTCAAAGCCGAGATCGAACGGCGGCTGGGCTTCGCACTCGGAGACGCGCACCAGTTTGCCTTTACGACGAACGGCGACGCACTCGGCTGGCAGACGGGCGACGACGGCGCGCATCACCTGACGCTGTTCATCGAGAACGGCCGCCTGAGCAACGGGCCGGACCATGCGCTGCTCGACGGTTTGCGTGCAATCGCGCGCGTGCACGTCGGCACGTTTCGCCTGACGCCTAATCAGAACATCGTGATTGCTCAGGTGCCCGACGCGAACCGCGAGCAAATCGAGCGGCTCGCCGAAGAACACGGCCTGCTCGCGCACGTTCGTGACAGCGCGTTGCGCCTGAACTCGATGGCCTGCGTCGCGATGCCGACATGTGGTCTGGCGATGGCCGAAAGCGAGCGCTACCTGCCGTCTCTCGTGACGAAGATCGAAGCCTTGCTCGAAAAGCATAGGCTGACGGATGTGCCGATCACGATGCGCATGAGCGGCTGCCCGAACGGTTGCTCCCGGCCCTATATCGCAGAGATCGGACTGTCGGGACGCGCGCCCGGCAAGTACAACCTTTATCTGGGTGGCGGCTTTCACGGGGAAAGACTCAATCGCCTGTATCGCGAGAACGTCGGCGAACAGACGATCCTCGAGTCGCTCGACACGACGCTCGGCCATTTCGCCAGCGAACGCGTCGAGCATGAGCACTTCGGTGACTTCGTCATTCGCGCGGGTTATGTCGATGCCGTGACCTCGGGCCGCGATTTCAACCGTTGATCCAGCGTTTTGCACGGTCTGCTTCGACGATGTCGCTTTACTTGCGGTGCATGAAGGAGAATTGGATGTTTTGGGAAAGAAAGCTGGCCTCGTGGGCGGCCGATCTTCGCGAGCACAGGAATTTGCCAGCACGCGTTTCGCTCTGGAATGGCCAGTCGCATGATCTTGGCGTATTCAGGCAGCCAGCCGTCACGCTGCACGCGAAAACCGCGGCAGTCACGCGACTGCTGCTGTCGCCGCGGCTGGACACGCTGGGAGAAGCCTACGTACAGGGAAAGATCGATCTCGAAGGGGACCTGACCGACATCGTCGATATCGGCTATGCGCTCGCGATGGCTTCGCCGGAGGCGCAGGGCCGGTTGCACCGCCTCGCGCGACATCTGACTCATTCGAACGCGTCCGACCTGCGCGCGATCCGCCACCACTACGATGTGTCGAACGATTTCTACCGGCTGTGGCTGGACCGCCGCATGGTCTACTCGTGTGCGTACTTCGAGAATGGCGACGAGGACCTGGCCACCGCCCAGCAAAAGAAGATCGACCACATCCTCGCGAAAATCCAGCTGAAGCCCGGGCAGACATTGCTCGACATCGGTTGCGGATGGGGTGCGCTCGTGATTCGCGCCGCGCGTAAATTCGGCGCGCGGTGTGTCGGCATCACGCTGTCGAAAAACCACTTCGAGTGGGCGACTGAACTCGTGAAAGCACGAGGTCTGACGGATCGCATCGAAATCCGCTTGCAGGACTACCGCGATGTATCCGGACGCTTCGATCGGATCACCAGCGTCGGCGTGTTCGAACATGTGGGGCGCCAGAATCTTGCCGAATACTTCGCGCACGTGGAAGGACTTCTCGCCGAAGACGGCGTGTTGATGAATCACGGCATCACGTCGACCGATGCGGAAAGCGGCGAGACGCCGTACGGCGGCGTCTTTATCGATAAGTACGTGTTTCCCGATGGCGAGTTGCCTCATCTGAGCCTCACGTTGAAGTCGATGCAGGAGGGCGGTCTCGAAGCGTTCGACGTAGAGAACCTTCGCAAGCACTATGCGCAAACCCTGCGGCTGTGGAGCGCGAATTACGAGGCGAACGCAGCGAAGCTGCGCGAACTGGTCGACGAAAAGACATTCCGGATCTGGCGTCTCTATCTCGCGGGCTGTGCTCACGCATTCGAGAACGACGAAGTGGCCATTTACCAGATCGTCGCGCGCAAGGCGGGCATCCGTGCCAGCAAGCTTCCGTGGTCACGCCGCTATATCTACGCGCCGAACTGATTCATTCCGCGACTCCACGAATTCTCCGTGGGGCGATCTAACCTGAGAGGTCAACATCATGAGTAGTCTTCGTCTGGGCGATACCGCGCCTGACTTCGAGCAGGACACGTCAATGGGGCGGATCCGCTTCCACGAGTGGGCCGGCGATGCATGGGTCGTTCTGTTTTCCCATCCCGCGGACTTCACACCCGTGTGCACGACGGAACTCGGTTTGACGGGGAAATTGCAGCCCGAGTTCGAGAAGCGCAACGTCAAGGCGATCGCCCTTTCAGTCGATGACGTCGCATCGCACAAGGCATGGACGAAAGATATCGAGGAGACGCAGAAAACCGTGGTCGGCTTTCCGATCATCGCCGACAAGGACAAAAAGGTCGCCGCGCTATACGGCATGATCCATCCGAACCAGTCGGGAACGGCCACGGTGCGCGCGGTCTTCATCATCGATCCGAAGAAGACCCTGCGGCTGACGCTGACCTATCCGCTCAGCATCGGCCGTAACTTCGACGAGATTCTGCGGGTCATCGACGCGTTGCAGCTAAGCGATGCACATCAGGTGGCCACCCCTGGCAACTGGAAGAGCGGCGACGAGGTGATCATTCCGCTCACGTTTCAGGACGAAGCCGTTATCAAAGAGAAATTTCCCAAGGGCTATCGTGCGGAGCGTCCGTATCTGCGCTATACGCCGCAACCCGGCGAATAACGGATGAGACGCTCGAGCCGGCTCAGGAACGACGAATGCTGCGATCCTATGGGTTCAACCACTGGAGAGCACAATCATGTCCCATCGACTGAAAACAGGTGATCGCGTCACGTGGAATACCCCGCAAGGCGTGACGACAGGTACGGTCGTCCGCAGGATCATCAGGGATACGGAACTGGAGGGTCAGGTTATCAGTGCGTCGAAGGATGACCCCCGTTACGAGGTCGAAAGCGAGAAAAGCGGTCAGCATGCGGTGCATCGCGCGGACAGTCTGGAGAAGGTGCACAAGCACTGATCTGCGCGGGATCGAGAACGGCGCCATTGCACCCTTCAGCGTCGTTGCAAGGTAGGCAATCAGGACTCGTACGGCATGATTGGGCCGGCAGGGCACCGGCCTGCCATGCCTACTAAACGATCTTCTTCGTTTCGTCGCGCCAGTAGTGTTGCTGTTTCCACCCAACAAGGCGCTTGAGTTTCTCATTGCTGAGCAGAGTCTCGAACTCGCCGAGTTGCTTTCTGACCGGCACGCCCGGGTAGTAGCGCTGGAGCAGTTCCGCGGTGGGTACGTCGGACGATACGTCGTCGGCCGCGACGTTCATGACCTGAAAGCCGAGACCGTCCTTTTCGATGGCGAGCCGGCACGCGCTCGCGAGATCGCGGCCGTCGATATAGCTCCACGCGATCCTTTTGCGCAGTGCCGGGTCTTTGAGCCACTCCGGAAACTTCGCGTAGTCGCTGGGTTCGAGCACATTGCCGATACGGAAGCAGTAAATGTCGGAGCCGGTGCGCGCGTGAAACGCCTTCGCCGTCACTTCGTTGATCACCTTCGACGTCGCGTAGCTGTCCATCGGGTCCACCGGATATTCCTCGTCGAGCGGGAAGTATTCCGGACTGCGGTCGCGGTGCGCGAACACGATGCCGTAGGTGGTTTCGCTCGATGCCACGATAACCTTGCGAATGCCAAGCTTCGACGCTGCGTCGAGGATGTTGTACGTGCCCATCACGTTGATCCGGTACACCTCGTTGTCGGGCGTGATCATGATGCGAGGGATCGCCGCGAAATGCACGATCGCGTCGATCGGCTTGGGTTCGAGGTCGTTGGCGAATTCGCCCGGGGCCGTGCTCGACGCCAGCGCATTGAATACCTGGCCCGCATCGGTGATGTCCGTAATCAACGTGCGTGCGGTGCGCGTTGCCATCGGCACGCGATCGACATTCATTACCTCGTAGCCGTGCTCGACCAGGTCCTGGACGACCCATTTTCCGGCCAGGCCGCTGCCGCCGGTCACAATCACTCGCTTCGTCATGTGCTCCTCTTCTCCTGTTGTGCTTCTTGTGTGGATGGCACTGCATGTCCCTGATGCGGCAGTACCGGTCTCTGCTCAATGCGTCCAGCTGGAGACGACGTTCAGGCGTTGATCCAGGCCCGCGCCTGTTCCAGCTCGTTGACGCGAAACGCCTTGATTTCGGCCTTTGTAAAGAAGCGCGCCAAATGCATCGACGCGTGAATCCAGCCCGCGTCGGCTACCACGGCGGCGCGCTTGACCTTGCGGGCGACGGAGACGCCGAGCGTCAGGTCGGTCCACAGTGCCTTCGGTTCGATTCCGCTGAAATGCTCGATACGTTCGAGCACGCGGGTCTTACCGTTCAGTTCAAGATCGCCGCGCATGCGCTCGATGGCTTCGCGCAGTTCGTGGTCGGTGATTTTGCCTTCGACGGATATTTCGATCACCGGTGAATCGGCTACGGTGTGATACACGATCATGGCAGGACCCCTGGCGACGGAGACGTTACACGCTCAGGCACAGATGAACCTGGCGTCCGATGGTGTTTTCATGGTACCGCTTTCCACACGCCCGGTCAGGTTGCGAGCGTATTGCAGAACGGCAGAGGGCGGCCCCGATAAGCGCACCATCCGACGCATGATCGCCGCTCTATAACGCCATCCAGAAACACGCCGCGCAGAGTGCGATCATGAGCCAGCTCGCGCGGTCCTTCGCCGCAAACAGCACTGGATCGTCGTGCATCTGTCCGCGATGGGCGATCAGCCAAATGCGGCTGACCCAGTACAGCAGGATAGCGCACACCGGCCAGATCATCGGCGGGTGACGATAAAGCAGCGCGGTATTGCGGTCCTGGATATAGAGCGCGAGGACCAGCACGGCGAGATAACCGGATGCGGCGCCGAGCGATGAAATCAGCGCCAGGTCGTCGGACTGGTAGCCGCGCCCGCGTGTTTTCGTCAGCCCGCGCGCCTGCAATGCATGCAGTTCCGCATAACGCTTGACCAGCGCGAGGCTCAGGAACATGACCATCGAGAACGCGAGCAGCCAGAAGCTCAGATGTGCCCCGATCGCGGCTGCACCCGCCACGATGCGCGCGGTGTAAAGCGCGGCAAGCACCACCACGTCGACCATCACCAGCCGCTTCAGGTAAAGCGAGTACGCGAGCGTGAGCGCGTAGTAGGCGAGCAGTGCGAGCGCGAAGCGCAGCGGCAGGCAGCCGAATGCGAGTAGCGCGCCGCCGGCCAGCAATACCGGACATAACGCAACGCCCCAGCGTAGCGGTAACGCGCCGGATGCGAGCGGCCGATTGCGCTTGGAAGGATGATGGCGGTCGTCCTCGAGATCGATCAGATCGTTGAGCAGGTAGACGCTCGACGCACACAGCCCGAAGGCGACGAATGCGAGCCCCGCGGCGAGCGTTGTCGCCGGCTGTCCGAATTGGTGCGCGGTGAGCAGCGGCACGAAAATCAACAGATTTTTGAGCCACTGATGCAGGCGCAGCGCTCTGCCCAGCACCTTCAGGCGCCTCTGCCGGGTCTCGATCACGCGATCGACATTGCCGTGCGCGAGCGCCACGCGCTCGACGCCGCGCTCCGGGTTCACGACCCACGCGCGCGCGGCGCTGGCCAAGACCGGCACGTCGTCGCGCGAAGTGCCCGCGTAGTCGAAGCCGCGCTCCCCGAAGGCGGCGATCAGACGGTCACGCTTGCGTCTCGCGGACAGGTTGACCTTACCGTCGGTCGCATGGACCTCGTCGAAGCAGCCCAGATGATCCGCGATGGCCTGCGCGTAGCGCTGGTGGGTGGCGGTCGCAAGCACGAGCGCACGGCCGGATGCACGCTCCGCCGCCAACTGCGCGAGCAGGGACGCGTCATACGGCAGCCCGGTGACATCGAGATCCGTGGCGGCCGCGAGCCGCGCCTTCAGGCCCGCTTTGCCGCCACGCAGCAGCCAGACCAGCAGTTGCCAGCAGCGCAGCGGCGAGGTCTTCAGAAACGCCCGCGCGCACTCGATCAGAACGTCGGAGCGCAACAGCGTGCCGTCGAGATCGACGACGAGCGGCCGGCCGCGGTCCGGCGTGATCGGCGCATGGCTCACGACTGCGGCACGATCACGAACAGCTGGTAGGGACGCGCGGGCAACTCCCGTCCCCATGCGGTCTTGCCCACCTCGAGCGCAACCGGCGCGGCATGGCTTAGCGACGATCCGGTCGCGATGCAGTCCGAGTCGTCGCCACGGCACACGATCAGCGCGCCTTGGCGCGTGAAATCGGCGGGTGCGACCCAAGGCGTTGCTGCCGGCCAGTCGAGATCCCAGAAGCGGGCGCGGCCGCCGTCATAGAACACCATCGAAGCGGCTTCATGCGTCGAGCCCGCCACGATCGACAGCGGCTGGCTGGTGTGTTCGTGCCACACCGCCTGCGCGGCTGCCGCGAGTTCCGCGCGCGGCTCGGCCGCGTCGTCGGTATTGCGCTGCGCCCCCGTGTAGCCGACCACGGCGGACACCGCGAGCACCAGCGCCCAGTACACCGCCATCGCGCGTATCGCACGCTGCGGCGCGAACTCGACGCGGGCTTGCGCGAGCACGGCAAGCCAGAGCGGCACGATCGCGAACCACTGCGCCATGCCCCAGACCGAGGCCATCTGCGTCTTGCCGATCACGGACAGCACGCCCACGGCGAACAGCGGCCCCAGCGCGAGCCACCAGAGATCCGGGTGCGACGCGGGCCGAACGACGCTCAGCGCCATTAGCCGCGCCGCCCCGCGCGTGCGCACCATCAACAGCACGAAAACGAAACTGAGCGCGAGGTAGCCGATCTGCGCGAGCGTGTAGATGCCAAAGCGCCCGACCGCGGCGAGAAGCGTGCCGCCGGTGCGTTGCGCGGCATACTCGAGCGTCGGGAAATGATTGACCATCATCCAGTGCACGTGCGGGGCCAGCACGGCGACGCCCGCCGCCACCGCGAGCAGCGAATCGACGCTGACGAGGCGCGCCCGC
Source organism: Paraburkholderia sp. EG304 (assembly GCF_046543485.1). Taxonomy (NCBI): domain Bacteria; kingdom Pseudomonadati; phylum Pseudomonadota; class Betaproteobacteria; order Burkholderiales; family Burkholderiaceae; genus Paraburkholderia; species Paraburkholderia sp. EG304. The sequence goes on from NZ_JBKGUA010000029.1 coordinate 93,049, forward strand.
CATGCGGGGCGCGCGAGCAACGCCAGCAACAGCCCGAGCAGCAGCACGATCGTGAAGTACTTGCCCAGCACCGCAAGCGCCGCGCAGGCCCCGAGACCGAGCGCCGCGCCGCCGCGCGCGACGCGGCTGCCCGGCTGCACGTAGCGGACGAAAAAGTAGGCGGTCCACGGCCAGACCGACAACAGGATCGAGTTGGGATTGAATTTGATGGCGAGATTCGAGTAAAGCGGCGATACTGCCATCGCAAGCCCGGCGAAGATCGCGATCTGGCGCGGCACGAAGCGCCCGGCGAGCGCGACGATCCCGGCGAGGCCGACCAGCACGTTCACCGCCGAAAGCGCGAAATAGGCGAGATCGGTATGTGGGAACACGCTGAACCAGGCCGCGGCGACCCACGACGAAAGCGGCGGGTGCTTGGCGTAACCGGCCTGCCACTCGATGCCCCAGACGTAGGTCTCGACCATGTCGCCCTGGATGTCCAGATTGCCGCGCGCGAGCCAGGCGGCGAGCGTCCAGACGACTGCGTGGAAGGGGAGCAGCCAGCCGAGTGATGCGATGCCTGCGGCGGCAGGTTGGTCGGAGGCCGAGGCGAGCGACGGAGGATTCGAAAGCTGGGTCGACATTGAGCGTTTTGGTCTGTGTGCCACCGTACCGGGCGGCGTTTTTAGCCCGGCATTGTAATATGAGCTTATGGAAGAAGTGGGCGAACCTGACAGACCACCCGGCAACCGATGGCGCCGATCGAGTAAAAAAAGGCTTGATGGAGGAAGGACGGTCGCGGCGAAATTGACCCGTGAACGGGTCGCGTCCAGCGACTAACAGAGCTGAGTGCCGCTAATGGGGCTGGCGGTCGCAGTCGGCCGCCAGGCTGATGAAGAGGAACGCCGTCACGACCACACTGCAGACACCCTCACGACAGAAGACGTCCCCATTCATAATCGACCCGATCGGGCAACATGGGACTTACGCCAGCCCCCGGCGTGAAAGTGAGTTCGCCGAAGAACACCCGGTCAGATGGTGCGTACAGGTCGACGCGAACATAATCGAAACCCTCGGACAGAAGCGCCGCCGTATCGAGCAACAGCTCCAGATTGTTCGGTCGCGGTGCCGGCCGCGTGCTGCGAAGGTAGGGAGCAAACTCGAGGTCGATACGGTTCCATTGTGCGTCGTATGTGTCGCCGCGCGTGTTGCTTCCGAAACGGTCTGAGATGACGAAGATATACATCACGGGTCGTCCCGATCCGTTCGCAAAGCAGTGAACCTTGTAGTCGGCTGGAATCATGCCGTGCTCGTCGAGCAGCAGACTCTCGAAGTAAATGCGTGGCTGAATTCCTCGGTAGTGCCGTTCCCGCGCATTTCTGTAGAAATTGGTGGAGAGCCATTGGCTGGCGAGGCACTGGAGATGTTCGAAACTCTGCTGCGACTTGTCCCGGACGATTTCCACAAAATTGTTTCCATGGTTCGCCTTCATGACAAAGGAATTCGGCAACATGTCGAACGTCTTTTGCGTAAAGTCCGAGGGCGCGGAGATGATGGGGATGAGGTATTTCTCACCGATCTTTTCTCTGACGTAATCGCGCACGGTCAGTTTGTCGGTCAAAGCGCTGTATCGCGAGTCCGGCCGCAAGCAACGTAGCAGGATTTTCTCGTTGTAGGTTGTGGGGTGAAAAAGTTTGGGGAAGCGCCCGATGCGCTTGCGATGTAGCAAGCTGAGGAAAACCGCATCGGGAAGAAGCTGTTTCGCGTTGTCTTTCGTCCATTGAACAATGGATTGGGACGGGTAGGTCATTGCACGTCTCCCAACAATGACTACGCACGGGTATCGATATTTCTGAAGCTGCGACTGACAGAAGTTCGATGCAGGCTCAGAGGTTATGATCATTCGGCAAGAAGCCAACGTCAAGAGCGGTGACGCGACAAATATCGCATCACGTGGAGTAGATATTGATATTCACAAAGGCGAGGCCGGCTGATATGGTGATCGCTTGCATACTGCCGCGAATGCGCTCGGTGCCAATGATCAGAAGTAATGGGCCGCTGACCTTGTTCCTGATGTATTTGCAATAAGCGTCATGAGCGCGCTTGAAGTGGAAGGTACCGTACGCATGTGTATCGTCGCTTTGATCAACGACTAAGTGTCGAGCATGCGCGCGTAGTCGTTGAGGTCGCTGTGTTCGCGCAGTATCTGCTTGAATAAGCCCTGAAAACCGAGCCAGGCAACGTAGTCTGACGCCAGATGCCGGCGCGTCGCCCGTGCCTCTTCCGCGCTCAGCGGCTCGAGCGGGCCGGCCGCCTCTGCCAGCAACTGCACCTGCGCGCACCGCTCCATGGCGATGAAGCGATACACGGCCGAATCCACGTTCGATCCCACCGTCAGCAGGCCGTGATTCAATAGGATTGCGGCCTTGCACTCGCCCATGGTCTGCGCTATACGCGCGCCCTCGTCGGTGGCGAGCACGACGATGTCTCCGCGAAATACCACATGGTTTTCGAAGAACAGACACGCTTCCTGATTGATCGGCGCCAGCAGCCGTTCGCGCGCGGCGAACGCGCGGCCATAGGTCGTATGCGTGTGCACGGCGGCCGCCGCCGCATGATTCTGGCGATGCAGCCCGCAATGAATCGCGACCGCCGCCGCATTGACCGGCCCACTGCCGTGGTGCACCGCGCCCTTGTCGTCGATGCACATGAGATCGTCGGGATGGATGGTCGAAAAGTGCTGCGCATATTGATTGACCCAGTAGCGGTCGTGATGCTCGGGATCGCGCATCGTCACATGACCGGCGATGCCCTCCGTCAGCCCGAAGCGCGCCAGCAGCCGGAACGCCGCCGCGAGCTTGAGCTTGCGATGCCGCCGCTCGGTCTCGTGGTCTTTATGGACACGCGGAACCGGCAACGCTCCGCCGATGGGAGTGGGAATCTGATAATCGTCGGAGTCGACCGAGCACATGCGGCACCCTCGATGAAAGAGACGGGACATTGTTATTCTGGTGCGCCAGAAGTGCCGCCGTCCATGGCGGTTTGCGCAATGTCGTGTGAGATTTCGGCACCACTCGCCACGAAGGCCCGTCGCGCATGGCTTTGCACGAGGTTATGCCGAAGCGTCACAGGACAGATACTTTTCGTGGATTGTCATGGAAATTCGGCTAGTGCTAAATGAAGCCACGAAAGGACTCGTGCCCGGACAACACCCATGCAGACTCTCGATACCCAAAGCGCGTTGCCGCCCGATCTGATGAAACGCGTCGTGTGGCGGCTCGCGCCGCTGATGGTGCTGATGTACGTCGCCAACCAGCTCGATCGCGCCAATGTCGGCTACGCGGCATTGACGATGAACGCCGAACTCGGCATGAGCGCCGCACAATACGGGCTGTCCGCGAGTCTGTTCTTTCTGGGCTACATCCTGTGCGAAGTGCCCAGCAATCTGTGCATGCATCGCTTCGGCGCGCGGCGCTGGATGACACGCATACTGGTCTCCTGGGGCCTGCTGTCGTCGCTCACGAGCTTCGTGCCGAACGCGCAATGGCTGTATATCGCGCGGTTCACGCTCGGCGTGTTCGAGGCGGGGCTGTATCCCGGCATGGTCTACTACCTGACGCTGTGGATGCCCGCACGCAATCGCGTCTGGATGATGTCGCTCTTCACGATGTCGATCCCGCTCACCGGCATGATCGGCGCGCCGGTGTCGACGTGGATCATGGAGCATGCGAACGTGTTCGGCATCACCGGCTGGCGCGCGATGATCCTGCTCGAAGGTCTGCCCGCTATCGTGCTCGGCGTGGTCGCGTGGTTCTATTTGCCGGACGGTCCTCACGCATGGCGCGGCCTGAGCGAGAAAGACCGTCAGACGATCCGCGCGGCGCTCATCGGCGAGGAGCAGGCCGCGTCCGCCGCCGTGCAGCCCGGCAACGCGCGCCACGCGCTCACCAACCTGAAGGTCTGGGGCCTCGGCCTGGTTTATTTCGGCATCAACTCGGGCATCATCGGACTGCTGTATTTCCTTCCGCAGGTCGTGAAGACCTTCAAGGGTAGCGCGCAGTACTCGCTCACGCAGATCGGCCTGATCACGTCCGCGCCGTTCGCGGCCGCGGTGGTCAGCGTGATCGTGTGGGGACGTATCGTGAGTCGCAAGCGCATTCATGCGCGCTACGTCGCCGGACCGATGTTGCTGTCGGCAATCGCGCTCGCAAGCGCACTCTATCTGTCGTCGCCGCTCGCGACCATCGCGGTGCTGGCGGTCGGCACGTCCGCGTGCTTCTGCAGCATCAGCACGTTCTGGCAGTTGCCGCGAAACATCCTCACCGATCGCGCGGCGGCGGCGGGGATCGCGCTCATTACGAGCATCGGCGTATCGTCGGGCTTTCTGATGCCGTATCTCATCGGCTGGGTGCGCGATACGACCGGCACGTTTCAGCTCGCATTCATCGGCATCGCGGTGGCGATGACCGCCGGTGCAGGGCTTGCGATCGTGCTCGACACCGAACGTCGGCGCGAGCCCGCCGCAAGCATGGCGCTAAAATGAGCGAACTTCCTATGGAGACCCGCTCGTGTCATTGCGTAGAGGAATTCCGAGCCTGACGGCGTTGCAGGCCTTCGAGGCGTCGGCGCGTCATCAAAGCTTCTCGAAGGCCGCCACTGAACTGCAGCAGGCACACGGCGCCATCTGCAAGAAGGTCAACGAACTCGAATCCAGCCTCGGCGTCGAGTTATTCCGGCGCGTCAGCCAGCGTCTGGTGCTGACCGATGCGGGCGCCGATTACGCGCATCGCATCCGCGTGAATCTCGAGCAGATTCGCCAGGACACGCAGCAACTCGTAGCCAATCGCGAACGCTCGACGCTGCGCGTCGCGGTAGGCGTCACCTTCGGCGCGCAATGGCTGGTGCCTCGGCTGCCGGCTTTTCATCGCGCGCAGCCGAAGATCCAGGTACGGCTGATTGGCCGTGATCAACCAACGTACTTCCACGACCTGAACTTCGACGCCGCGATTCACTTCGAGCAGTCGCCGCTGCCGGGACTCGCGAGCAGGGTGCTGATGGCGGACGACGAAGTGTGGATGGTCGCCTCGCCATCAATGGCCGATGAACTCGCCGCGCAGGACATCGTCGAGATGCCGTGGATTCATACGCGCGATCTGCCCGCCGCCTGGATGACGTGGAGCGAAGCCGCCGCGCACGAAGCCATCGAACACACGCCGCGCAACGGCAGCGACCACTCGTTCGACTTCTTCATCATGGCGATTCGAGCAGCGGTCGCGGGCTTGGGCCTCGCGCTATTGCCGCGCGTGCTGATCGAGCAGGAGCTGGCGTTGGGCCAGTTGGTGCGCATCGGCGGATATGCGGCGATCAATGCGCAGAAGACTTATCTGATGTTTCCGGAGCAGCGGCGCGAGTGGGCGCCATTCGTCGCTTTCGCCACATGGCTGGACGAGGAGATGACACGTTATCGCGCGCAACGTCGAGCATTGCCGGAAGAAGCGCCGCAATGCTGACGTGTCGAGCAATGCTATTGGGGTGAATGGCAACGGCGTGCTTTACCGTGGAAGCTTTCGAAAGTCTGGGTGGCTCGCACAAGACCGAATACGACTTCGAACCCTCGCTACTGGCATGCTCAATCCTGCGGTTGATAGGAAACCTTGGGCATGCGATCTGACGCGACTGCGCGTGCAAGATTTTTGCGAGGGAACCAGTTTCGGAGTCGACCGCATGGGTCGGCGCATATCGCTAATTCATATTCCAGGTGATCTTGTTATTCACCTCGACCGCATGCGTGCCCACGGCGGGTGGGTGCAATAGCTGTCCCGAGAATGTCCCCGAACCGCTTATTCCTTTGTACTTGCCGGTACCTCCGGTCAAAGTTTGAGTGTCCGTTTCAAAGGTGAGGTTGATCTTGTCACCGTCCACATCAGTTTCGGTGCAAGCGCCCTTTACTTCATATTTGCCGCTTCTAGCGCTTTCATAGAAAAGGCAGTGAACCGACATACGATCGAAAGGCTTTTCGCCGACCGAATTGCGCGTGATCCCGAACCCCTCAATCAGCAAACTGGACCCTTGATCGCCCATGTCGATGGTGGCCAGTTCGTGGTTGATAGCGTAATTCGTGTAGGTCGTGCTACCGTGCCGAGGCATATTGAACGTCTGGGCCAATGTCGCGCCGGCGGAAACAGTCATGGATGCGGCCAATGCCAATTTTCTTAACGTTGATTTCATTTTCCCTGCTCCGTTGACTACTTCGAAACTCGTACTACATTGCGGGCTCCACAGAACTGTTATAGATACTTGGTTTGAATAGAGATAGTGTGGGTAATGCTTGCAGAAAGGATGGCGATGCACCCTTGGTGCAAGCAAAACACTCCTGCGACGGCGCCGGCCAGTGACTTCGGTCAGCCGTTGCATGACCGGACAGTCGCCTTATTGACCGCTCTTCGCTGTATTTAGGGCATCGTTCGGCGGCATCGAGTGCGTATCGGACTCGTTCTTGCCGAAATCATTTTTGCCCGGTATCGCATCCAACGGGCTCGACACAGGGTCTCCGTTACGTGTCATGCCGGAAGTTGCCGCGCCATGCGCGCTACCTCCGCCGCTTCCACCATTGCCATTTCCGCCCCCCTGAGCAAACGCGACGCCTGCCACCATAGTAACGGCTGTGCAAGCCAAGGCCACCTTCAGTGCATACTTCATGATGCGTCTCCTACAAGTTCGACGAGATTGATTCGCGTCGGGACTGATGTGCCGCTCACGACGACAAACCGTTTGCGTGGCGGCAGTGCGCAAGCGGTTGAATTCGGCTCGAATACGCTGGATGCGCGTGAGCGAGGGCCCGTGATGAGGATTAGTCGCGCGCCGCCGCCATTAATGACGCAGCGGTCGCCGCATCCATGCGCGATTCGTTGCAATATGCGAGTTCGCTGGCAAGAGCAGCGTAGGCACGGCGGGGTCGGGTCGCACGAAGGGATGCCGAATCAACGCCGAAATTGCGCCGAAAGATGTGACCACGACGACGGCGTATTGAAGGCAATCGGTTCGATTGGTGGAAGATGACTTGTGCTTCAGGCGGGCGCGGGCAGCCGCGGTTTCCGGTGCAATGAGTCCAAATCCGCCGCGTCGCTTTTCGTTCTATCGAGCCGGAAATGCCATTGCTGTGACTTGCTCGACATCGAGCCGCGCGCCTTCGCTGGCAAATCGATCACGTTCTTCGGGCGTGAATGACGAGCGGACAATGTCTCGCGCATGCTCGTAGCTGGACACCGCATGCGGAGGTATCCAATCGCGGTAACCAAGGTCTGCCTGCAGAAGGCGCCTGTCAATCCAGGCAATTGTCCTCGCGGCGTCGGCGAGACGGCCCTGCCGCACCAGCAAATGCGCTACGTAGCAGTAGGGACAGGTCATCGGACCATCCGCATGCATCGACAGCGTGCAAGCGCTGCGCAGTTCGAGCTCAGCCGTTTCGATGTCGTCGAGATAAACGAGCGCCGCGCCGCGTACAACGAGGATTTGCGACCGCAGGTGGACACTTCCGGTCACGCTGGCGCTGTCGAGAATATCGTTACATCGCCGCAATGCGGAAGCGAAGTCGCCCGCCATCAAGTCGCAGGCGGCCAGCAAAAATTGGCAGCGGTCTCCGAAGAAGCTGTCGCCACGGCGATGCCCCTGCAATGCCGCATTGGCTAGTCTTCGCGCTTCCTCGGGAGTGCCATCGATATAGTACGCGCAAGCCGCTCTGCACCAATCGGTGTACGTTTGCAACCACGACGGCCATGCGTCGTCGAACAGGGCTTCTGCCTCGGCCAGTGCTGCCTTCGCCGCGTCGCGATCGGTCAGCATGGCAAACTGGAGCGCTGCAACCATCAAGGAGCTGAAGACTCCGAAGCGGTCGTCCAGGCTTTGAAAGAGTCGAGCCGCCTTCAGTGCCGAAGCGGCCTGGCGCTTCGTCTCCGTACGCATGCGCAGGTCCGCGACGGCAAACCAGAAGCGCGCTGCCAGTCGAGGCGGCATTGACTCGTCCACCCAGGGTTCGATCGTGCGGTACAGCCGCGCGCCTTCGTCGTTGAAGCCGCGTGCATCCCATAGCGTGTCCGTGGCGGCGGCAAGCTCGACCGCGATCCGGCGATCGCCCGTCGGTCCAAGTGCCCACGCCACGGCTGCGCGCACATTGTCCAGGTCTGGCGCGATGCGACGCATCCGCGCCAGAGGCTCCTCGAAGGGATCGTCTCCGGCCAGGTTCTCCGCTAGCGCTTCGGCGTGGCGCCGGCGCGTCGCATCGAGCGCACCGGTGACGGCGAGCCGCTCCAAGGCAAAGGACCGGCTGCTTTCGAGCAGCCGGTAGCGCGGCATTCCGCCGCCTTCAATCATCACGAGCGATTTGTCCACCAGCGAGGCCAGGTGATCAATGACTGCCCAGCTATCGATTGTCTGGTCGCTCGCTGCGCGCTGTGCGGCTTCGAGCGAGAAACTGCCCATGAACACGCCGAGCCGGTCGAACACGGTCTGCTCGGGCGCCGTGAGCAGCCCATAACTCCACTGCAGCGCCCGCCGCAAAGTCTGATGGCGAGGCAGCGCGGTTCGAGTTCCGCCCGCCAGCAGCCTCAACCGCTCGTCGAGCCGCAGCCTCAGCCCATGCAGTCCGAGGAGCGCCCCCCGCGCCGCGGCGAACTCGATCGCCAGCGGAATCCCATCGAGCCGCCGACAGATCTCGACCACATCGCCCACGTTGCCGCTGCCGACCGTGAACTTCGGATCGGCGGCCTGGGCGCGGGCGACGAACAGCTGAACCGCGCCAAAGCCCAGCGCGACGGTCGCGTCGGCGCTCGCGGGCACGGCCAGCGCGTCGAGCCGGAAGATCTGCTCCTGATCGATATGCAACGGTTCCTGACTGGTGACCAGCACCCGCACGCCCGGTGCGGCGGCCACGATCCGCGCGACCAGGTCCGCGGCAGGTTCGAGCAGGTGTTCGCAGTTGTCCAGCAACAGCAGCAGTCGCTGATCCCTGATCAGTTGCACCAGCGACGTGAGTCCCCCTGCTTCGAGCGCGATCTGGTGTCCCAGCACGCGCGCCACGGTCGGCACGAGAAGTTGAGCGTCCGCCAGCGAGGCCAGTTCGACGAGCCAGGCGCCGTCTGCATAGTCGTTGCGCAGCCGGTGCGCCACGGCCTGCGCCACCCGTGTCTTGCCGATGCCCCCGGGGCCAACCACGCTCACGAGCTGGCAGATTTCCAGCAAACGCGCGAGCGTGGCGATGTCGTCCGCACGCCCATAGAGCGGTGGCATCTGGGCCGGCAGATTGCCGGTCGCGCGTGCTGACCTCGTCAGGGAAGCGCGCTCTTCCCCAGCGGACTCTGTGTTCGAAGGGACTGCTCTTCTGACAGCCGTATCGACGAAATCAGAAGAAGACTGCTTCAGCGCCGCTTCCCGAACCGATTGCGGCACGCCGATGTCCCCATTGAGCGCCACCGATGACGAAGGTGCCGTCAGGTCCGGGCCTTCGGCGGAAAATGACCCGACTGGCCGGACGTCGAAAATATAGCCCCGGCGCGGCACCGTCCGAATTAACTGCTGACTTCGATCGCCCAGCGCCGCGCGCAATTCACCGATGCACTGCACCAGCGAATCGTCAGTGACAATAACGTCGCGCCATACGGCCTCGATGAGTTCGATCCTGCCTAGCAGGCGGCCGGGGTGCTGCGCCAGATGCAGCAATAGCGCAAAGGTCTTGGGTCTGAGGGCAACAGGGCGTCCCTCGACGCGCAGTTCGCCGCGCCCTTTATCGATGTCGAATCCGGGGTAGTGCAGTACAAATACGATGGCGTCGCTGACGGAGTCCGGCGTCGTGATGAATTTCGCGGAATTTTCGGCGTTCATTCGGCCAATCGTCGTGTGAGTCGACGCCTCCCTGACTATCCTTGTCCGAGTCATCCATTGATGGAGCATATGACTCTAGGGACCTCGCCGCCAGTGTTTGATGCCTTTTCCGACGCAAGCGTGCATTCGCGCGCTATCCGACAAGGTCCGTTCTGCGCAAGATCATCTTTTAGCAGGCTGTTGAAATACCTCCCGCGCACGTCATCCGCGCGGGAGGGGTAAACGTTGAAACAAAGAACCGGACAACACTGAGACTGAAGCGATGCGCGGAGCGGACGGCTATACCGAGTCGATGTTCAC
>NZ_JBKGUA010000030.1:0-97326 GCF_046543485.1 Paraburkholderia sp. EG304
GAAACCCGCACCTTCGTCAGCTTCCATCGCCAGCGTCTGCTGCTTCATCCTGTTCTGCCTTCCTTATCCACTCCGCTCTATAACGCTCCGAGTAGCTATGCGGTGGACTTGATCAGCAATGCCCTAAGTCAATTCTGCCTTGCAGGCCGTCAGGAAAGCTGTTGTTTTTGAGGAAAGCGCGCTCAGCGTCGCGCGAGGTTGCGTTGCAGCGCCGCGCAGCCCGCATCCACCAGCATTTCGACCACGTTGGCGCGCTCGTCGGGCTTGAAGTCGCTGATCCAGATCACGCGGCAACGCGTGGGCGTGTCGGCGACGACCTGCAACGTCGAGTGATGATGCTCGAAGCGTCCGCCGCCCACCGAGTAGGCGAGCCGCAGGTGCGCATCGTCGACGGCGATCACCCGTTCCTCGACCACGGTGCCGTCGGCGAACGTGACCCAGCGCAGTTCTCCTTCCATGCGCGCCTCGGTCAGCACGCCCGCGAACGCGTGGGCGACGTCGGCGGGATCGCGCAGCGCCGCCCATGCATCGGCCGCGGCGGTTTCCACGGCAATTTCCCGGTAGATCGTAGCCATCGCAGTTCCTCTTATACGTGTCAGGTAAGGATGTCTCAACGATTGGGCTGCGCCGGCTGATCTGCGTCGAACCTGTCGCCATGACGGCCCGCGCCCGATGCAAAGCGCGCCGCGCCCGCCACGCCCTCGGCGAAGACCGCCGCGTAGCCGCCCGCCCCTTCGCGCCGCAACGCCTCGGCGAGATCGTTAAGCGTGCTGTTCTCGAGCACGGAACGGCGATCGGCGAGCAGCGCCGCCTGCGGAAACGCGGCGAGCTCCGCGGCCAGTTGCTCGGCGGCCGCGCGCGCTTCGCCCTTCGGCACTACGCGATTGGCGAGCCCGAACCCTAGGGCCTCGTGCGCATCGACCGCGCGGCCGGTCAGGATCAGATCGAGCGCGCGCGACAAACCGATCAGCCGCGGCAGCCGGATCGTGCCACCGTCGATCAGCGGAATGCCGACGCGCCGGCAGAACACACCGAGCACCGCGTCTTCCTCGACGACGCGCAGATCGCACATCGCGGCAAGCTCGAGTCCACCCGCGACCGCGTAGCCGGCGATCGCGGCGATCACCGGCTTGCTCAAGCGTGTGCGGGTCGGTCCCATCGGACCCGGGCCGCTGCCGTCGGCGTGCAGTTCGTTGCGACGCGTGTCGTCGGCGAGCGCGCTCAGGTCTGCGCCCGCGCAAAACGTGCCGCCCGCTCCGAACAGCACGGCCGCGCGCCATGCGGGCTCGGTCTCGAAACGGCTGAACGCGGCGCTCAACGCGTCGGCCACCTGCCGGTCGACCGCGTTGCGCCGCGCGGGCCTGTCCAGCACGATCGTCGCGACGCCGTTGACGTCATGCGACTCGATTCGCACATGATGATTGAAATGTTCGGTGGCTATCATCGTTAGGTATACTTGAACGGGTATCTGAAACGCCGAGTTCGCGTGGTGATCAGGAAGTGTTGCCAACCGCTCATGCAGCGCGATTAATCCGGTAGGCCGTCATGTTTTCGTCACATCCGGCTCGTAGCGTTAGCGCTCTATTAACGCGCTGGTGTCCCGCCGCCAGCTTGCCGAGTGTGCCTTTGTCCCTGCCTTTGCCCAATTCATCGCCGGCCTCCGCACCGACCAGCGCCGAAACGGTCTGGATCGTGCCGTTGCGCGAGCATTCATGGTACGACCACGTGCGTCTGAAGCGCGTATTCGTTACCGACGGCACCCGTCACCAGGTGGTGCTCGTCGATCTGCGCAAGCTGCTCGTCTGCGCGAATCGCGACAACACCGATTACGTGCTGAAGCCGGTCGCCGAATGGCACGCGGGCAAGATCCGCGGCATTCGCGAGTTTCTCGATCCCGACAGCGCGCGCATTCCGCAGATGCCCTACGTGACGATCTCCACGCGTCGCGCGCCGGGATTGCTCGGCTGGTTCGGCATCGAGCGCGAGGGGGTGGTCGCGTTTCGCAACGGCCAGCATCGCGCGCGCTACCTGGCCGACGCGGGCGCGCGCTGGTGTCCGGTCGAAGTGCACGAGCGCGAGGCGGCATTGCTGCGTGAGCTGTGCGGTGCGGCCGATGATGCCCGCACCGAGATTCGCGCGACCCCACTGAGCGACAGCGACGTCTGAGTTTCGCGGTCCGCGGCAACTCGCATAGACCCCGGTTATCACCGCTACCCCGCCTGCACGACGTTGCGCGGCGTGCCCGCCTGCCACGCCGCGATGTTCGCGAGCGTGGTCTGCGCGATCTCGGTCATCGCCTCGCGCGTGAAGAACGCCTGGTGCGCGGTGACGATCACGTTCGGGAACATCAACAGACGCGCGAGCACGTCGTCCTGCAGCGGCAGATTCGAATGATCCTCGAAGAAGATGCCGCCTTCTTCCTCGTACACATCGAGCCCGAGATGGCCTAGCTGGCCGTCCTTCAACGCGCCGATCAGCGCGTTCGCCTCGACGAGCCCGCCGCGCCCGGTGTTGATCAGCATCGCGCCGCGCTTCATCTTCGCGAGCGCGGCGCGGTTGATCAGATGATAGGTGTCGGGCAGCAGCGGGCAATGCAGACTGACGATGTCCGATTCGGCGAGCAAGGTATCGAGCGGCACGTAGCGCGCGCCGAGGGCGATCAGTTCGTCGGCGTGCGGCCCCGGGTCGTAGGCGAGCACCTGCATGCCGAAGCCCGCCATGATGCGCCCGAATACCCGGCCGATGATGCCGGTGCCGATCACGCCGACCGTCTTGCCGTGCAGGTCGAAGCCGAGCAGTCCATGCAGCGAGAAGTCGCCTTCGCGCGTGCGCGCGACCGCGCGCGGCAGGCGCCGGTTCAGCGCGAGAATCAGCCCGACCGCATGTTCGGCGACCGCATACGGCGAATAGGCCGGCACGCGCGCGACCGGCAGGCCGAGCCGCTCGGCCGCCGCGAGGTCGACGTGATTGAAGCCCGCCGAGCGCAGCGCGATCATGCGCGTGCCGCCCGCATGAAGCCGTTCGAGCGTGGCGGCGTCGACCTTGTCGTTGACGAACGGGCAGACCACGTCGTAGCCATGCGCGAGGATCGCGGTCTCGCTGTCGAGAGGGGATTCATGGAAATGCAGTTCATAGCCATGCGCGGCATTGGCTTCGGTGAATGTTTCGACGTCGTATTGACGGCTGCTGAACAGGATCGTGCGCATATGAGGCTCCGGAGTAGCGTGCTTAGACGTGATTTACGAAGTCGGTTTTTCGTAAATGAATAACAGTGACAGATGTGCCGAACTGCAATATCGAATGCACAAACATGCGGCAAGAAACGGGTCAAACAGCAGATTATCTTTCTCACGATGTTAGGCGACTTCGCGAGGAAAGAGTAACTGTCGGGCATTCGGACGCGCGCTTAGCGCGCCGGCTACCCTGGCCAAAAAACTTGCGCAATCGCGCGGTTCGGTGAATGATCGGACGAACGGCCTCGAGCGGCGTATCTGCGGCGAGGCCGTTCGCTCCTTTGCGCTTCACATTCACACACCGATCATGCCGACTTCAACTCCTACTACCGTTGCTGCTTCCGTCCCCTGTCCGGTTGTCGAATCGCTCGACGCCATCCTTCCCGAAGAACCGCTGCTGATGATGGGCGCCGGCCCCGTGCCGATTCCCGCCGCGGTCGCGAAGGCCAATGCGATCGTGATCAACCATCTGGGCGGCACGATGGCGAAGGTGGTGAACCAGGTGAAGACGATGGCGCGCTACGTGTTCCAGACGCAGTCGAAGTGGGTGCTCGGCGTAGCGGGACCGGGGTCGGGCGCGATGGAGATGGCGATCTGCAATCTCGCGTGGGAAGGCACGCGCATGCTGTGCATCAAGAACGGCTTCTTCAGCGACCGCATGGGCGAAATGGGCCGGCGTGTCGGCGCGAGGGTGACCACGCTCGAAGTCGCGGACCGCACGGTCGCGAGTCTCGATCAGGTCGCCGAAGCGCTGCGCCGCGAGCGTCCCGAGGTCGTCACGGTCGTGCAGGGCGAGACCTCGAACACCGTGTGGAACCATCATCTGAAAGACATCGTCGCGCTCGCGAAGGAAGCCGGCGCGCTCGTGATCGTCGACGCCGTCTGCACGCTGAGCACGATGCCGCTCGAAATGGACAACTGGGGCATCGACGCGGTGATTACCGGCGGGCAGAAGGGCTTGTCGTCGATTCCGGGTGTGTCGCTGATCGCGTTCTCAGACGCGGCGTGGGCGCGCGTCAAAGGCCGCACGGTGCCCAACACGCACTGGTGCCTCGATGCATCGCTGGCGGAAAACTTCTGGCACAACGCTGGTTATCACTACACGGCGCCGGTGTCGGGCGTACTCGCTTTGCACGAGGCGCTGCGGCTCGTCTGCGCGGAAACACTGGAGAAGCGTTTCGCGCGCCATCTGAAATGCTCGCTCGCGTTGCAGCAGGGCGTCACCGCGATGGGCCTGCAACTGTATGCGCCGGAGAATTGCCGGCTCAACTCGGTGATCGGCATCGAGGTGCCGGACGGCCTGAGTCCCGCCGACGTCTGCGCGCATATCTCGCGACAGCATCAGGTGGAAATCGCCGGCTCGTTCGGTTTGCCGATTGTGCGGATCGGCCAGATGGGCGAGCAGTGCCGCGAGCACAACCTGTTTCGCACCGTGCACGCGCTCGGCCGCACGATGGTCGATCTCGGCGTCAAGGTCGATTTGCCGGCGGGCGTCGCGGCGCTCGAGCGCGGATTGAGCGAAGGTAAATAAGGCATTTGACGACGCGCTACGAATAGCATTCGTAGCGCATATTTTTTGTGCGATCCAGCACTTTATAGTCCCATTAGAAAGTTTTTTTCCGCCATTATCGCGTTGCAATAAATTAATGCTTCGCAAGGTTTTTACATAACAATTGCGGCATCGCTGAAACCCTTACGGAATAAGGCTCTGCGCCTTTCTAAAGGGTTTTTTTCTCTTCTTACTTTCTATTGTCCTCTGTGCGGCGGCGCACGTATCCAGATCAGGCGGAAACGTAAAGTAGGTCACGGCGAGAGCAGCGCAATGCGCTCGCTGCGGTAAATCGCAAGACCATGATTCGACACACGGCGCGTGCCAGGACGCGCCTGCCGCGCTCATGCATGCTTTCCGCCGAAACATAGCTTTAACGCCCAAGCCCCCCGCGAGGCGATAAAAAGGATTTCTATCCGATTCGATAGTTCGATCGCGTGGAGTCTCGAAGCATGTCTTCGAGGGCCCATGCACGTACGAAGCAAGGAAATCGACACTATGGCGAGCGCATACGACTCAGGTCAATCGGCAGCGGTTATTGTTGGAGCAGAGTTGAACGGACTGGGGGTGGCGCGATCGCTCGCGCAGGCCCGCATTCCGGTTGTCGCAGTCGATACGAGGAGCCGCGCGGCGACGTGGTGCCGACACGTTCACGCGCATCAGGTAAAAAGTTTCGTTGGAAAAATATTCGTCGACGAAATGATCGAACTCGGCAAGCGGTTCGATCGTCTGCCGGTTCTGATTCTGACGGACGAAGACGCGGTGCATGCGGTATCGGAAAATCGGCTGGCTTTGTCGCACTGGTATCGATTCCGTTTGCCCGCCGACGACACCGTCAAGATGTTGTCGAGCAAGGCGCGCTTTCACGAATTCGCACAGAGCCATGGCTTTCGGGTGCCGCGCTCGGTCGTGCTCGAAAAGCTTGCCGACATCGAACGGCTGGCCGAATTGCGCTACCCGTGCGTGCTGAAACCAGATGACAAGCGCAACGTGCTGCGTGGCGAGAAAGAACGCGCGGTGCGCGTCGACACGCTGCAGCATGCACGCGATCGCGCGATCGCGATGCTGGCGACGCCAGGCGGCATCATCGCGCAGGAGTGGATCGAGGGGCCCGACAGCAACATCCACTTCACGCTGTTCTATCGCGGCGCCGACGGCAAGATGGTCAGCATGTTCACCGGCCGCAAGGTGTTGAGCTCGCCCCCGGGCGTCGGCAACACCGCCATCTGCGTGGCCGCGCCCGAAGCGCGCGGGACGCTCGAACCGCTGACGCGGCGCTTCGCCGAGGCGGCCGGTTTCGACGGCATGGGCAGCATCGAGTACAAGTGGGACGACAACTACAACGAGTTCGTGATGGTCGAACCGACGGTCGGCCGCACGGACTGGCAGGAGGAGATCGCGACGCTGTGCGGCGTCAACATTCCGCTTGCCGCGTACCGCCATGAACTCGGCCTGCCGTTACCTGTCGAGCGCCTGAGCCGGGTACCGGTCGCGTGGCGCGCGACGTTTTCCGACCGGCCGCCGCCCGAACTGCTGAGCGAGCGCACCAAAATTTTCGATGGCTATTTCCGCTGGAACGATCCGTTGCCAGCGTTGCAGCACTATGTCGTGATGAATCCGCTGCGACGCATGAAGCGCAGCTGGAAAAAAGCGATCAGGGCGCCCGAGTCGCGTCAGGCCAAAGCTTGACGCTAACGACAAAAAAGCCGTTCCCCTGGAGACCAGCAATGTCTTTGACCGATACCATCATCATTGGCGCGGGGCCGTACGGGTCATCTCTTGCCGCGCATCTGAAGGCCGCCGGCGTGGATCACCAGATCCTCGGCGAACCGATGGGAGCGTGGCGAAACTACATGCCGCCCGGCATGCTGCTGCGCTCCGAAGCTTTTGCGTCGAGCATGCACGCGCCGCGCAGCGGCTTTACCGTCGAAGACTACTGCCGCCTCAAAGGGCTGCCTTACCGGCCGCTCGGCATGGCGCTGCCGCTCGAGACCTTCGTCGAGTACGGGCTGTGGTTCCAGTCGAATCTGGTCGGCGAAATCCAGCCAGTCGATGTACTCGCATTGCGCCGCGTCGGCGATCAGTTCCAGCTATCGCTGAGCGACGGCCGCTCGCTCGCCGCGCGCCGGGTGGTGATCGCGCTCGGCCTGAAGGGCTTCGCGCAAACTCCGCCGGCGCTGCAGGACTTGCCGCCGCAGTATGCGTCGCATTCGGAGCTGTACGGGAACCTCGAATGGGCGCGCGGCAAGGACATTGCGATCGTCGGCGGCGGGCAGTCGGCGCTCGGGCTGTCCGCGTTGCTCAACGAGCTCGGCGCACGCGCGCACGTGCTGATGCGCGAGAGCAGCGTGGTGTGGCATGAGCGGCCGCACGGCGGGCGCAACATCCTGTCGCGCATCAAGAGACCCGACGCGGGGCTCGGGCGCGGCTGGCGCTCCCTGTTCCTGTCCGAGTTTCCCGGCGTGTTCCACATGCTCGACCCGCGACGCCGCAAGCTGATCATGGAGCACACTTATGGCGCGTCCGGCGCATGGTGGCTGCACGATCGCGTGGTCGGCAAGGTACAGATCTCGCATCGCACCGTGGTGCGCTCCGCCGCGATCGAAAACGACCGCGTCGTCCTGAACGTGCTGACCGACGGCAAGGAAGCGCGCGTGAGCGCCGATCACGTGATCGCCGCGACCGGTTTCAAAACCGACATGCGGCAGCACGCGTTCCTGTCGAAAGATCTGGCCGACGCGATTTCGAATCAGGGCGGCATGCCCGACCTGAACTCGCACTACGAAACGCGCGTGCGCGGCCTCTATGTGATCGGTCCGGCGTCCGCCCACAGCTTCGGGCCCGTGATGCGCTTCGTCTATGGAACCAAGCACGCGTCGCCGACCGTGGCGCGGCACCTGATCGGCTCGTTGAAAGCGGGCTCGCGGCAACGCGCGTGGCCCGTCGTCCATGCACCCATGCCGGAGCGCTCAGGTGAATAAGACCCAAACAACGGGCGCCTCTTTCCGCTCGCGCCTCTCCGATAGCTACCGCGGACCCCGCATGAAGCGCTACAAGGCGCTCGTGAAAGAGATGCTCGCGGGCTTCGTGTTGTGGTCGGGTCTTGCGTGGTGCACGCGCAAGCTACTGTGGCGCGATCGCGTGGCCGTGCTGCTTTATCACGATCCTGATCCGGACACGCTCGACCGTCATCTGACTTATCTGAGCAAGCTGTGCGAGTTCGTGCCGTTGACCGACGTCAGCGCGCCCGGCCGCGGCCGCCCGCGCGTGGCGATCACGCTCGACGACGGCCACGCGGGCAACGCGAAGCTGTTGCCGGTGTTCATCAAGCACAAGGTGCGCCCGACGATCTTCCTGTGCAGCCGCATCGTCGGACGGCCGCGCAGTCACTGGTGGCTGCATCCGGGTTCGCTGCGCGTCGGCCATGAACGTCTGAAGCGCATGACGAACGAAGAGCGCCTCGCCGCGCTGGCGGCTGAAGGCTTCCAGCAGGACGACGACGACCGGCCGACCGGCCTGTCGATCGAACAGATGCAGGCGATGCGCGAGCACATCGACTTCCAGGCGCATACGCGCTTCCATCCGATCCTCACGCATTGCAGCGACGCTGAAAGCCAGGCCGAAATCAGCGACAGCCGCCATGAAATCGCGGCGCTGCTGCAACAGCCGTGCGAGCACTTCGCGTATCCGAACGGCAATTACGGCGAGCGCGAAGTGGAGTTCGTGCGCGCGGCGGGCTTCAAAACCGCGCGTACCTGCGACATCGGCTGGAACGATCAGCACACCGATCCGTACCGGCTGCGCACCATCATCATCGACGATACGGCGTCGACGCTGCGCTTCGCGGCGCAATTGAGCGGCATTGCACTGTTCCTGCGCTATCTGCGCGAGGGCGGCGGCTGGCGCGGCAAGTTTCCGCAGTTTTGAACAGAGGGAGCGCCCGGACCACGCGAATGGTCCGGGCAAAGCCGTCCGGGTTCTTCGCGAGACGGCTCGAGAGGCAGACAACAGGAGGGGAACATGCAGCGCTGCAGGGTACTGGTGATCAACGATTACGCGCACATGGGCGGCGCGGAAGTGGTCTATCAACAATCGGCCGAGCTGTTGGGCACGCTGCGCGGCGTGGAGGTCGAGCGTTTCGACGATAGCCAGTTCTCCGGCCGCTCGACGATGCTGACGCGCTCCTGGAACACGACCGCCGCGCGCGCGCTCGAAAAGGCGCTGCACCGTTTCCGGCCGCATCGGCTGATGGTGCACAACTACCACAACGTGCTATCGCCTTCGATTCTCAGCGTGATCGCGCGCAACCAGCGTCAGTTCGGCTACCGCGCGTATCACACCTGCCACGACTATCACCTCGTCTACTACAACCCGTCGCTGCAGTACTTCGACAAGGACAAGCGGCCGATCATTCTGCCGCTCGACGTGTTGCGCACACGCGCGGTTTTCACGTTGCGGCCGACGCCGAAGGGCCTCGTGCACGATCTGATGACGAAGGCGTGGTGGCACGCGGTCCGCGCGGCTTATCAGCCCGCGCGCGTGTTCGACAAGATCCTGTGCCCGAGCCTGTTCATGCAGCAGGCGCTGCATCGCGTGGGCATCGAGAACACGGTGATCGTGCACAATCCGTCGGCGGTGCCGAGTGCGATGCCGATCGTCACGGTGCGTGACAAGGAGCGCTTCAACATCGCGTTCGTCGGACGGATCTCGCCGGAGAAAGGTCTGCTGCAATTTCTGACGCTTTGCGAGGCGGCGGGCTTCGAACGCATCAATAGCATCGGCGTGTATGGCGACGGGCCGGATCGCGCGGCGATCGAACAGCGCTACGCGTCGCTGATCGCCGAGCGCAAGCTGATCCTGTTCGGCACGATGCCGCAGCAGCAGCTGTTTCCCGCGATGCGCGAGTTCGCCGATGCGGTGGTCGTGCCGTCGGTGGGCGCGGAGAACGCGCCCCTCGTCGTCGTCGAGGCGGCGATGCTCGGCCTGCCGGTGCTGATTCGCGATGGCGGCAGCATGGCGGTGACCGCGGAATCGGTCGGCAACAAGATCAAGTTCAAGTTCGATCCGGGCAGTCTGAAACAGGCGCTCGGCGAATTGGCCGTTCATCTGGCCGATGAGCACAGAAAGTACGACGTCGGCGAATATCTGCCCGAGCATTACGCGCGGCGTCTGGCAGAAATCATGCACATCGGCGAAAGCTCGGCGCCCATCGCACCGTCGCGCCGGCGCGCGCGCTATGCAGATAATCCGCGTCCGGCGCCCTGAAAATAGTCGGTGCTGATTGTGGCAAACGGCGTGTATATCCGCACGGTTATCGTCGCTTTAAACATGCGTTTTTTATTGCGTGATTTGTCTGAAGCAATCCTGTAGCAATCGGCTTTTGTGTGCGCTGCCGAACGTTGTAAGGACGGGCTCTCTGAATATTATGATCGCCAAGGAAAGGCTTTTTTTCGAGCATTGAAGCGCGCGGCTCGACAGGGTAAGCGAGGGCGCGTAGCTGGCGATGATCGGCTCGATGGCCGACCAAACCGCAGACTCATCAGAACAAGAGCATGTGCAGGTCGTGAGCGTTTGCGTGGAAAAACGGCGGACGAGACGCGGCTAATCGGGGAAATATTCGCTACCGGGCCCGGCAGTCAGCTCAACCCAAACAGAATGTGGCCGCACGCGGCCACATCAGCGATACGGGGGATCCAGACGGTGGTGCGCTAAAGCTCAGCGCACGCCGTACGGATCAGAGGTCTCGGGAGAGGCGTAGGTCTGGTCTGAATTCCACAAATCGCTGCCGTAGGGGTCCGCTGAGTTCTTGCCGCGGACAGGCTGCGCAACGCTTGTACGTTTCTGCTTCGGAAGGCTGTTTTTAGTTTGGGTGTACACGTTGGGCGCGACATAGCGGTTCTTTTTTGCGTACGCGAAATCCGACGGGGAGCCGTAAAGCGTCGTGGAACTGGCCGCATGAGGCGTCATCGCGTCGAGTTGCGAGTGCTTGGCGACATAACGCGGCGCATAAGCGGAAGAGGAGGCGGACACGATGCTCTGGGCGTGTCCCACCTGGGCAGTCAGTAATACCGGTAATACGGCGGCAAGAAGTTTTTTCATTTCGGTCTCCGTAAAAAAGCGAGTGGTGCGATGTTAGGGAAAAGAGCCGAGCTCGCATAGGTGCTGTTACACACAAGGTAGCCGATGTGGCGTAAATCAGCTACCCCGTCCGATCGAGGCGGTCGGCTCGACGGACACGGGCGTGACTGGATGCGGCGACGTGCCGGTCCGGGCGCCGCGAAGTAGTGGGAAACCGTCGAGACTTTGGGAGAACTCGCATGAACCAAAGCAGTGCACCATTCGATAGCCGGAACAACAACAGCGAACATCCGCCGGCAGGCTTCGCGAACTATCTGGATGCGCTGTATGACAACCGCAAGCTGATTGCCATCACGACGGCCATCGCGGTCGCGCTCGGCATCGGTTATTCGGTGTTCTCCCAACCCGTCTATCGCGCGGACATCCTGGTGCAGGTCGAGGAGAACGCGGGAACCTCGTCCAAGAGCGTGATCGGCGACGTGTCCGCGATGTTCGACGTGAAGACCGCGACGTCCGGCGAGGCCCAGGTGATCGGCTCACGCATGGTGGTGGGCCGCGCGGTCGACAAGCTCAATCTCGACATCGAAGCGGCGCCGCGCTACTTCCCGCTGTTCGGCCGCTGGCTCGCCCGCCATTCCGATCATCTGTCGACGCCGGGACCGCACGGCTACGTGTACGGCAACGAGCGCATCACGGTGTCGAAATTCGACGTGCCGGAAGAGCTGTTCGACCGTCCGTTCGTGCTGAGGATGGGCGAGGGTTCGAGCTACGAGCTGCAATACGGCAAGCTGAAGCTCGACGGCACGGTCGGCCAGGCGCTTACCGCGACGACCAACTACGGGCCGCTCATGCTCGTCGTCGACCGGATCGACGCGAAGCCCGGCGCGACCTTCGAATTGCGGCGCCAGTCCGCGCTGACGACGACCGAAAAGCTGCGCAAGGAATTGACGATCTCCGAAAAAGGCAAGGAGTCCGACATCCTCGGCGTGTCGCTCGAGGGCAGCGATCCGAATAAGATCAGCGCGATTCTCGGGACCATCGCGGGCGAATACGTGAGCCAGAACCTGAAGCGCAAATCCGAGGAAGCGGAGCGTTCGATCCGTTTCCTCGAAATGCAGCTTCCGGAAATGCGCCAGCAGCTTTCGGATTCGGAAACGCGCTTCAACGACTTCCGCGCGAAGCATGGCACCGTCGATCTCGGCGAGGAAGCGACCAACCTGCTTCAACTGTCGGTTCAGGCGCAGACGCGGCTCGCGGAACTCCAGCAGAAGCGCAATGAACTGCTGTCGCGCTTCACCGACCAGCATCCGGCGGTGCAGTCGGTCAACGCGCAGTTGCGTGCGGCGCAACAGGAAGCGAAAGATCTCGCGAGCCGGACGCAGTCGCTGCCGCCGCTCGAACAGAACGTGCTGCGCCTGCAGCGCGACGTGCAGGTCGGCACCGAACTCGACACGTCGCTGCGCAATACGCTCGAACAGCTGAAGCTGATCAAGGCGGGCAAGGCCGGCAATGTGCGCATCGTCGACGGCGCCGTCGCGCCCGATACGCCGGTGCGGCCCAAGCCGCTCCTGATCATCATCGGCGCGATGATGCTCGGCGTGTTCGTCGGCGCGGTGATCGCGCTGGTGCGTCAGCGTCTGTTCGATGCGATCGACGATCCGTACGAAGTCGAGCTGCGCACCGGTCTGCCGGTCTACGCGAGCGTGCCGTTCAGCCGTCAGGAAGAGCGCTTCGCGCACAGCCGTCGCCGTCCGGAATCGAAGGCGCTCGTGCTCGCGGGCGAAGCGGTGATCGATCCGGCGATCGAAAGTCTGCGTGGCTTTCGCACCGCGCTCGAATTCACGATGACCAAGGCGCGCAACCATATCGTGCTGATCACGGGCCCGACGCCGGGCATCGGCAAGTCGTTCGTGTCGCTGAATCTCGCCGCGGTCATCGGTGCGACCGGCAAGCGCGTGCTGCTGGTCGACGGTGACCTGCGCCGCGGCTTCCTGCATCGGCATCTCGGCGGCGATCGCGGTCCCGGCCTGTCCGATCTGATCCAGGGCGCGTACCGCCCCGAAGAGCTGATTCGCGCGACCCGTTTCCAGGGTGTCGATTTCATCGCGAGCGGCCGCCAGGTGGCGAGCCCGAGCGACGTGCTGTCGAACGCGCGGCTCGAGTCGGTGCTGCGCCAGGTCGCGACCGGCTACGACGTCGTGCTGCTCGACGGACCGCCGGTGCTGCTCGCCGCGGATGCGGTGCGGCTCGCGTGCGTGGCAGGCACGACGTTCTTCGTCGCGCGTCAGGGTGTGACGGGCATCGGCGAACTGCGTGAGTCGGTCCGCCAGATGCAGAAGGTCGGCCTGCCGGTGCGCGGCGTGATCATGAACGGACTGAAGATGCGGCCGGGACGCTACAGCTACGGCTACGGACGCTATCGCTACGCGGCCTACATCTACAAACCGTACGACCGATGAACCCGGGCGCGTGGTTCGCGACGCTCCCGCGGTGCGGGGCGTAGCGCCCGAATGGACCGATCAGAAAACCAACATAGCAATGCGAAGGGATCTTACGGCCGCGCTTGCCGAGCGCACACCGTACGGGCAAGGGACTACTCGGATGAAACAGCTATTTGTCACGCCTTTTCTGCCTCAGAAAAACGCGCCGCAAGCTGGCCACCGGTTGGCCTACGACTACCTGATCAAACTGAGCGCGGAATCGGAGCTGGACGTGCTGATCGTGTCGCGCGTGCCGGTCGACGAAAAAGACATCGAGTTCCGCGCGAACGTACGCAACGTCTATATCCAGTACGTGAGCCGGTTCGACCTGATTCCGTCGTTCCTCGCGAATCCGCTGACGTTTTCACCGCGCCTGTACTCGCGCTATAAACCCGCGATCGGCAAGTTCCTCTGCGAGCTCGTCGACAGGCACCGTTACGACACGGTGCGGCTCGAGTTCTCACAATGCTTCACGTATGCACAGAACCTGCGCGAGCGTTTCCACGACGGCGTGAAGATCGTGATGTGCGCGCATGACGTGCAGATCCAGGTCATGCTGCGCATCAAGTCCATCGAAGGATGGCTGTTTACCCGGCAGACCTTCATGCTCGAACAGCGTCTGCTGAAGCTGGCCGACAAGGTGCTCGTGCTGTCGAGCAAGGACGCGCAGCTGATCAACGGGCTGTATCCCGGGGTCGGCACGGTGCAGGTCGTGCCGATCTCGCTGCCGGCGTTTCTGAAGGAAGTGCGGCGCTCCAAAGACACGATCGAGAAAGGCAACATCCTGTTCTGGGGGGCGATGCAGCGCCGCGAAAACGAAGAAGCGCTGCTCAATTTCATCGACACGATCTTCTTGCCGCTGCGCCAGCGCGGTCTGCAACTGAAGCTGTTCGTGGTCGGTTCCGATCCGAGCGAGCGCGTGAAGCGGCTGAATAGCGACGATATCTGCGTGACCGGTTTCGTCGAAAATCCCGGCAAGTACTTCGAGTCCGCCGATATCGGCGTGGTGCCGCTGCTGTCCGGCGCAGGCGTCAAGCTGAAGACGCTCGAAATGCTCGCGGCGAAACTGCCGGTCGTGTCGACGCCGCTCGGCGCGGAAGGCGTCGAGCATGACGGCACCTTGCTCAACGTGTGCGAGATCGATGAGTTCCAGCACGTGATCGAGCGCATCTACCGCGGGGAACCGGTCAACGTCAACGCCTCCGTGGCGTATCAGGCGTGACGCCATGATCGCGACCATCGCCTATCTGCTGGCCGTCGTGCTGTGCGCATCGCGCGGCGTGCTCGAGTATCTGATCGGCAAGGACGCCGCCTATCTGATCCAGGTCGGCGGCATCGTCGGACTGCTCATGTGGTACATCTCGCCGACGGCGATCGCCGCTTACTTCCGCGACGAAGGACGCCTGTCGTTCGGCTTGCTGGTGGGCATGCTGTTCTCGATCGGGCTGTCGATCGTCGCGACGCTCGCAGTCACCGATCAGCTCGGGCAGTCCTATCTTTTCGTCTTCATCTTCACGCTGTTCATCTATTTCTACGCGATCTCGAACTATCAAAGACGCTTCGTGCGGCCCCGCGTCGCCTATGTCGGGCTCGTGCTGATCGCGCTGATCGAGGCGGGCGTCGCGCTCGCGCAGCAGCAGAACGTGTTCCCTATCGATCTGCCCGGCGCGACTTACGGCTTCGACAACCTGCGCGCGCCGTCGCTGACCGGCAGCTATCTGCATTACCCGCTGTTCGTCGCGATTGCCGCGTCGCTGTGCGGCGTCGATTATCTGGTGCGCAAGAACGTGCTGTCGGGCCTCGCATGCGCGGTGCTCAGCTTCGCGATTTTCTCCGCGCTGTCGCGCAGCGGCATGCTGATCATTCTCGGCACGTTCGGGCTCGCGTTCGTGCAGGGACCGATCCAGTTCATCACCAGAAACGCGAAGCTGATCGTCGCCACGGTGCTTGCGACGATGGCGATCATGATCTTCGGCGTCGCGCTGAGCAGTCAGAACGATAGTGTCGTCAACGTCGGCACCGAACGGATGATCGGCGCGACCGACCTGCAATCGGAAGGCAACGACGGCCGCGCCGAAGCATGGGAAAAGGCCAAGTCGCTCGTATTGCCGGTCAACGCGATCGCCGGCACCTACTTCGGGCTCGTCACGAACTCGGCGCCCGAGCCGGTGAAACAGGAGTTCGGCATCGTCGAATCGAGCGTGCTGCAGCAGATCCTGAATATCGGCCTGATGGGCGCGATCTTCTATTACGGCGTGCTGATATCGGTGACGAAACTCGTGAGCAGCGCAAGCCGCATTGCGCTGTGTGTCTGGGCCGCTTTATTTCAAACGCTCTTCTATCAATCGATCGAAGTGATTCCGTTTGTCTTCATCCTGATGACATTGCCAGTGTTCGATTACGTGGACGGACCGCGTCGAAACAACGCGTAGCGAACCGCAAGGCAGTGCATGCCAGATCGTCCGCATCGCGCGGACGAGCAGTGGGTAGTCGATAGTGCGCGCGACGAGCGCGAAGCATGGTGAACGAACTGGAAAGCCGTGTTTGGGGGTAATTCCACGAACACCTGATGCAAAGCAGGAGGTGGGGATGAACCTGAAGGGAATGTTTAGCGTGGTGATCGTCAATTACAACACGCCGAAACTGGTCGGAAATTGCGTGCGCTCCGTGCTGGAACTTTCGATTGCGGATAAGGAGGACATCGTCGTAGTGGACAACGCTTCACCGGACAATTCTTTTTCCTATCTGCGGGAGACGCTTCCGACAGGAGTGAGACTCGTCAAAACGTCGATCAATCGCGGCTTCGGAGCCGGCGTCAATTTCGGCATGGTCGGTTGTCTGCGCGAACTCGTGCTCGTGCTGAACCCGGACACCTATTTCGTCGATACATCGCTCGAAAAGGCGGTGCAGTTGTTCACCACGGAGAAGGATGTCGGCCTCGTCGGTCTCGATCTGGTCTATCCGGATGGCGAGCGGCAGTTTTCCGCGCGGCGCTTCTATTCGGTGCTCGACATACTCGGCCGGCGTTCTCCGCTCGGGCGGCTCGGCGTATTCAAGCGCCGCATCGACATCCACATGATGCGCGAAGCATGGGCCGCGGGCACGCCGTTCGAAGCCGAGTGGGTGCTGGGCACGGGCTTCATCGTGCGGCGCGCGTTGTTCGGCGAACTCGGCGGCATGGACGAGCACTTCTTCCTCTATATGGAGGACGTCGATTTTTGCGCGCGCATCTGGCAGGCGGGCTACCGCGTGCTGTGCGTGCCGGGCGCGCGGCTCACGCACGAGCATCAGCGTGCGTCGGCAGCGGGCTTCCTCAGCAAGGCGGGACGCCGGCATATGAACAGCTTGTGGCGCTTCAGCCGCAAGTATCGTGTGCCGCTGTTCAGACCGCCAGGCGTGCAGGGCCTGATTCGCGGCGCGAAGGCGCGTGCGCTGCCGGTCCCGATGAGCGCCGTGAGCGCGCGTCCGGCGGCCGCCGAGCAGGCGCAAAGCATCACGGTCGAGTGACGCCTCGCGCCGTATCGACGTGAAAAAAGAAGGAGTAACGCAATGGGGGAGGAGTAGATGAAAACCCGGCGACAGGCGCTCAAGACGTTCCTGCTCGGCGGCCTGGCCGGGGCCAGTGCAAGTGCAGCCGATCTGGGCATCGCGCGCGCGACGGGGCACGCGCCGCGCGCGCCCGGCGCGTTCGCGACTCCGGGTAACGGCGCGGACGACGGCGCAGGCGGCATCCTGCGCGTCGCCGCGTCCGTGCCCGAGCGTGCCGCATCGGAACCGGTGGCGCCGAGCTATCTGAAGACGCTGAGCGACATCGTCGCGGGACTCGAGGTCAGCGTCGCGCGCTTCGTCGATCCGCGCAGGCTGGCGGCGATCCAGCGCGGCGCGTCCGGCTACGATGTCGGCGCCGAACTCCGCGAGGCGTTCGCGAGCGGCGCGCGCGGGCTCTATCTGCCGCGCGGCATCTGGCGTTACACCGGCGACCTGACCACCGCCAACGGTTCGAGACTGCGCGGCGACGGCGGCGGCGAATACGTAGTGATCACCGACATCGCGATGGGCGCGACCGTGCTGGAGAGACAGGACGCGGGCGGCCCGACGTCGGCGGCGCTGAAGCTCGGCGACTCGGCGTTCGTCGAGCATGTGCAGGTGCGGCCCGCGCATTACGACAAGGTCATCTACTACCTCGCCAACTATCCGGCGCACACCGGCAACACGGCGATCGGCATCCACTTCGGCACGTCGGCCGGCGCGAGTCGTTGCACGGCGATCGGTTTTTCACGCGCGGGCTACGAGCTCGGCGTCACGTCGACGCTCGAGCGCTGCTATGCGTACATGTGCGAGCGCGGCTTCTACGCGACCGAGCATACCGACGGCTCGCTGATCAACTGCATCGGCATGTTCTGCCATACGGCCGGCGCGGATATCGTCGACAACTTTTGGCAGGTGATCGGCGGACGCTGGGAATGGAACGCGCGGCATGGCGTGATTCTCGGCGCGGAGTCGCTGATCGTCGGCGCGGTGTTCGATCGCAATGGCTTTGCCGCCGTCTATATGAAGAGCGGCAACTGGGGCAAGGTGGTGAACGGCAACTACTTCTCGCGCAACGGTTGCGGCGGCGACGGCAAGATCGGCCGCTGGAAGTTCTCGACGCGCGGCCATCCGTCGTACCTCGATGTGCCGCCCGGTCAGAGTTGCCACATCCAGATCGACTACCAGCAGGGCGCGACGATCGTCGGCAATCGCTACCGTCCCGGCCAGGACGACGAGAACGCCGGCTGCGACGGCCCGCAGTTCGTGTACGGCAGTTCCACCGCGCCGGGCAGCACGCCGCTCGACGGCATCACGATTCAGGGCAATTTCGGCGATCGCGCTGGCGATTCGATCGTCGGTTACGCGAAGGCGTATCCGGGCGGCGGCGCGATCGCGGGCGGCAAGGACGCGAGCCTCGTGCATGCGCTGAATCTCGGCGTCGGCTACGAACGCGGCGGCGTCGCGGCGGCACTGCATTGCGGAAACCAGACGGTGTCGCAGGAGACGACGCGCATCTCGATCAACGTGCTGCGCTCGACCTCGGGCCGCGTGGTGTTGCGTGCGGCCACACGCAGCCATGCTCTACTCGCCGAAATCCTGTTCGCAACCGACGCAAGCGATGCCAACTACAAGACCGTGGTCAGCAATCTGATCGGCAATGCGGTGAAGAGCGCGGTGTTGAACGCAAATAGTGAAGACGATCGCTACAACAAGATCGATATCGCACTAAGTGAACCTGCTTTCGTGTCGTATTCTGTTTTTTCGACTTGAGTTTTAACTGCAAACAGGACGATTGTGTCGACGAGAAACGTCATCATCGCGCTGTATTCGGTGTATGCGCTGAACTACGTGCTGCCGCTCGTTACGTTGCCGTATCTGTCGCACGTACTTGGGCCGGCCGGGTTGGGCGTGATCGGTTACGCGCAATCGATTTCGCAGATCCTTCTCGTCATCGTCGACTTCGGCTTCGGCCTGTCGAGCGCGCGCAAGGTGGCGGTCCACATCGACAACCCGGAAGTCGTGAACCGCATCTACTGGTCGACCACGATCGGCCGCGCGATTCTCGCGTTGCTGTGCTCGCTGGTGCTGGTCGTCTGGGCGTTCGCCGCTCACATGTCGCCGCAGGAGCGCGCTGCGACGCTGCTCGGCTCGCTCGTGATCTGGGGCGGCGTGCTGACGCCCGGCTGCTTCTACGAAGGCACGCAGCGCCTGCCGGTGCTCGCGGGCACGCTGCTCGCCACGCGCGTAGGTCTGCTGATTCCGCTCTTCCTGTTCGTGAAGACTCGCGACGACGTGATGCTCGCGGCCGCGCTGCAATATGCGCCGACCTTCGTGTGCGGGTTGATCCTCATGGGCGTGCTGATCTGGAAGCGCGAGATTCTGCTGACCGTGCGGGTCCGCTGGGCCGACGTGATGGCCGAGGCGAAAGAGGCGTATCACATCTTCCTCGGCTCGGCGCTGACGTCCGTGTACATGTACGCAAACGTGATCATGCTGCGCATGATCAGCGGCCCGGGCGCGGTCGGCTATTACGTGGCGGCCGAGCGGCTGACCAACGCGCTGCGCGCGTGCACGGCGCCGGCCATCCAGGCGTTCTTTCCGAAGATCTGCGTGGCGTACGAGCGCAACGACTTCGGCTATATCCACAAGGTCAACCGCGGCTTCATGCTCGCGTTCGCGGCGTCGGCGGTGCTGATCCTGGTCGGCTTCACGGTGCTCGGCGAATGGTTCGTCGGACGTTTTCTCGGCGAGGCGTTCGGCGAGACGTTCCGCATTTTGCGCGTCCTCGTGTTCGTGCCGGCAATCGTCGGCATGACGACGACCCAGGTGATGCTGACGGTGATCGCGTCGGGCAATCAGTCGTTGCTGAAGCGGATCTATATCTACGGCGCGCTGTTTCATCTGGTGCAGGCACCGATCAGCATCTACTTCTGGGGCGGTGTCGGCACCGCGTGCTCGGTGGCCGCGACCGAACTGTTCATGCTGATCGGCGTGTACAACGTGGCGAGCCGGATCAATCACGGCCAGATCGCGGTGCGCTCGCAGACGGCGATCAAGCAGGAGATGGCGGCGGAGCGGGATTAGCCGCCGAGGCGAACGGTGCTTACTGCGCGGTGGACAGATTGGTCACTTTCGCGTTGCGCAGATACAGCACCGTCGACAGCACGACCGCCGCGGCAGCCGCGAGCGCGGCAAACAGGAACACCGAGCCGTAACCGAACTCGCCGGCGATATACCCCGCCAGCGGCCCGGTGATGCCGAGCGACAGATCGAGGAACACCGAGTACGCGGACAGTGCCGCGCCGCGGCTCGCCGGCGGCACCAGCCCGACCGCCTCGACGCCGAGCGCTGGAAACACCAGCGCGAAGCCGAAGCCGGTCAGCGCGGCGCCCGCGAGCGCGAAATGCGGCTCGGGCGCGAGCCACAGCATCAACAGACCCGCGCATTCGAACGAGAACGATGCGATCGCGACGCGAAAGCCGCCGTAGGTCTTGATCGTGTTCGCGAACAGCAGGCGCGCGCCGATGAACAGCGTGCCGAACAGCGTCAGCGACAGCGCCGCGTTCGGCCAGTGCTTCGCCGCATAGAACAGCGTGATGAAGGTCGCGATCGAGCCGAAGCCGGCCGAGCCGAGCGCGAGACCCATGCCGTGCGGCAGCACGCGCGTGAACACGCTGCGATACGACATCCGCTCGCCGTGCACGACCGGCACGGGCGCGATCAGACGCGCGAGGTAATAGCCGAGCCCCGCGAGCGCGATCACCAGAATGCCGAGCGCGGTGAAGCCGATCGAGCGCGAGATCATCACGCCGAGCGGCGCGCCGATCGCGAGCGCGCCGTAGGTTGCGATGCCGTTCCACGAAATGACCCGGGCGTTGTTCGACGTGCCGACCCGGCCGATCCCCCACAGGATCGCGCCGGTGCCGCACAGGCTCTCGCCGAAACCGAGCACGAGGCGGCTGCACACCAGCAGCGCGAGGCTCAGCACCGGCCACTGATCGGCCAGCGCGGCGAGCAGCAGCAGCACGCCGCTCGCGCCGCAGCCGAGCAGACCGATCGATACCGTGCGCTTCGGCCCGAGCGTGTCGGCCGAACGGCCCGCGAGCGGCCGCGACGCGAGTGTCGCGAGGTACTGCACGCTGATCGCCGCGCCGGCCAGCACCGCGCTGTAGCCGAGGTCGCCGTGCACATAGC
This sequence comes from Paraburkholderia sp. EG304, assembly GCF_046543485.1. Taxonomy (NCBI): domain Bacteria; kingdom Pseudomonadati; phylum Pseudomonadota; class Betaproteobacteria; order Burkholderiales; family Burkholderiaceae; genus Paraburkholderia; species Paraburkholderia sp. EG304. The sequence continues at coordinate 21,066 of NZ_JBKGUA010000030.1, forward strand.
CGGGCAACACCGCGAGCGGAATTCCGATCGCGAGGTAGCAAAGGAAGGTGAAAAAGACGACTGGAATGATCTGCAGGGTCGTCGCAAATTCGCTGCAGGCGGGCGCGGAGTCGGTGGACATCGGGAAAACGAGACTTGAAATCGGCGAAGAGCCGTGATTCTCCCATGGAACCGATTCCCTTGCAGGGCTTGCTTAAAAAATGGGACGAATAAATGGCGGGTCGCGACTTGGTAAAGGTCCGGTTTCGCGCGGCTTGCAGGGATAAGACATGTCACTTCACCTGCAAAACATCTAAAAAAACGGCAAAAACGTCCGATCAACATAAGCGTTGCCACGCGCAAGTCCATCTCCATATCGCGCGACGAATATGTCCCCCATGCGATTCACGCTATGGGTTGCGTTTATTGACGGTGATAGCTTTCAAACCATCGACGCGGCGGGTCCGCGCGAACACAGAACAGACGAGAGCATCGAGACATGACTGAGCCGATTCGCTTCTATCACCGCAACGCGATCCGCGAAATCCAGGACGCGCCCATCACCCGCACGGTGCTGCAGTATCTGCGCGAGGACGCGCATTGCACCGGCACCAAGGAAGGCTGCGCCGAGGGTGACTGCGGCGCCTGCACCGTCGTGATCGGCGAGCGCAACGCGGCGGGCGGCGTCGACTTCAAGGCGGTCAACGCCTGCATCCAGTTCGTGCCGACGCTCGACGGCCGCGCGCTCTTCACGGTCGAAGACCTGCGCCAGCCGGACGGCTCGCTGCATCCGGTGCAGCAAGCGATGGTCGATTGTCACGGCTCGCAGTGCGGCTTCTGCACGCCGGGCTTCATCATGTCGATGTGGGCGCTCTACGAGAAGCACGGCCACGAGCATGGCTGCGCGAACCGCACGGTGCCGTCGCGCGAGGCGATCGGCAATGCGCTGACCGGCAACCTTTGCCGCTGCACCGGTTACCGGCCGATCGTCGACGCGGCCGAGCGCATGTTCGACGCGCCCGCGCCGACAGCGCCGCTCGACGTGAAGGCGCTCGCCGACACGCTCGCGACGCTCGAGCGCCGCGACACGTTCGAGTACGAGCACGCGGGCCAGCGCTTCGCCGCGCCGCGCACGGTCGCGGCGCTCGCGCAGATCAAGGAGCAGGAACCGGCCGCGCGCATCCTCGCGGGCAGCACCGATATCGGCCTGTGGGTCACCAAGCAGATGCGCGCGCCCGGCAACCTCGTCTACGTCGGGCAGATCGCCGAGCTGCAAAAGCTCGAAACCAATGACGACTGGATCGAGATCGGCGCCGGCGTCAGCGTCGAAAGAGCGTACGCCGAGATCGCGAAGCAGTATCCGGAGCTGACCGAAATGTGGCAGCGCTTCGCGTCGCTGCCGATCCGCAACGCCGGCACGCTCGGCGGCAACATCGCGAACGGCTCGCCGATCGGCGATTCGATGCCCGGGCTGATCGCGCTCGGCGCGCGCGTGATCGTGCGCGGCGGCGACATCGAGCGCGAGATGCCGCTCGAAGACCTGTACCTCGCATATCAGAAGAAGGACATGGCCGAGCACGAGTTCGTCGTCGGCCTGAAGGTGCCCGCGCGCGGCGGCGCGCGCAAGAACCTGCGCTTTCGCACCTACAAGCTGTCGAAGCGTTTCGACTCGGATATCTCGGCCGTGTGCGCGGCGTTCTCGTTCATCGCCGACGGCGACGTGATCCGCGAGCCGCGTATCGCGTTCGGCGGCATGGCCGCGACGCCGAAGCGCGCGCTCAATGCCGAAGCCGTGCTGCGCGATGCTGATTGGCACGAGGCGACCGCACAGGCCGCAATGCTCGCGCTCGGCAACGACTACGCGCCGCTCACCGACATGCGCGCGAGCAGCGACTACCGCCTCGAAGCGGCGAAGAACACGCTGTACCGCTTCTGGCTCGAAACGCGCGCGCGGGAGCCGCTGCCGAAGAGCGCACTCGATGTGCGCGCGGTCGCGCCGGCCGGCGCGAGCGTTTGAGCGCCGCGCGTCCACGGATACGGAGAACCCAACAATGAACCAGCAAGCCGAACCGTTCCTGAAAGAGCTTGAGGATCTCGACGACTTCACCCAGGTGCACGTGTCGCGTCCGCACGAGTCCGCGCATCTGCACGTGAGCGGCCGCGCGACCTACACCGACGATATCCCCGAACTCGCCGGCACGCTGCACGCGGCGCTGGGGCTGTCGTCGAAGGCGCACGCGAAGATCGTGTCGATCGGACTCGACCAGGTGCGCGCGACGCCCGGCGTGGTCGCGGTCTTCACCGCCGACGACATCCCCGGCGTCAACGACGTTGCCCCGATCGTTCATGGCGACGATCCGATCCTCGCCGACGGGGTCGTGCAATACGTCGGCCAGCCGATGTTCATCGTGGTCGCGAGCTCGCACGAAGCGGCACGTCTCGGCGCGCGGCGCGCCGAGGTGGTCTACGAGGAACTGCCGGCGGTACTGACCGCGCAGCAGGCACGCGCCGCGAACCAGTACGTGCTGCCGCCGATGAAGCTCGCGCGGGGCGACGCCGGCACGAAGATCGCGCGCGCCGCGCATCGCGAGACCGGTGCGATGCTGCTCGGCGGCCAGGAGCAGTTCTATCTGGAAGGGCAGATCTCGTACGCGGTGCCGAAAGACGACGACGGCATGCACGTCTACTGCTCGACCCAGCATCCGACCGAAATGCAGCACCTCGTCGCGCACACGTTGGGCGTTGCATCACATAACGTGTTGATCGAATGCCGGCGCATGGGCGGCGGGTTCGGCGGCAAGGAATCGCAGTCAGCGCTATTCGCCTGCTGCGCCGCGCTCGCCGCATGGAAGCTGCTGTGCCCAGTGAAGCTGCGCCCCGATCGCGACGACGACATGATGGTGACCGGCAAGCGCCACGATTTCCACTACACGTACGAAGTCGGCTACGACGACGACGGCGTGATCGAAGGCGTCGCCGTCGACATGACCTCGCGCTGCGGCTTTTCCGCGGACCTGTCGGGCCCGGTAATGACGCGCGCGCTGTGCCACTTCGACAACGCGTACTGGCTGTCGGATGTATCGATCGACGGCTTCTGCGGCAAGACCAACACGCAGTCGAACACCGCGTTTCGCGGCTTCGGCGGCCCGCAGGGCGCATTCGCGATCGAGTACATCCTCGACAACGTCGCGCGCTCGTGCGGCATGGATTCGCTCGACGTGCGCCGCCGCAATCTGTACGGCAAGACCGAACGCAATCAGACGCCGTACGGCCAGGTGGTCGAAGACAACGTGATTCACGAGCTGATCGACGAACTCGAAGCGACCAGCGACTATCGCGCGCGCCGCAAGGAGATCGACGCATTCAACGCGAACAACGAGATCCTGAAGAAGGGCCTCGCGCTGACGCCGGTCAAGTTCGGCATCGCGTTCAACGTCACGCACTTCAACCAGGCCGGCGCGCTCGTGCATATCTACACCGACGGCTCGGTGCTCGTGAATCACGGCGGCACCGAAATGGGCCAGGGGCTGAACACCAAGGTCGCGCAGGTCGTCGCGCATGAACTCGGGGTCGGCTTCAAGCGCATTCGCGTGAGCGCGACCGATACGAGCAAGGTCGCCAATACGTCGGCGACGGCCGCGTCGACCGGCTCCGACCTGAACGGCAAGGCCGCGCAGGACGCCGCGCGCCAGCTGCGCGAGCGGCTCGGCGCTTTCGCGGCCGAACGCTACGGCGCGGGCAGCGTGAACGCGCGCGACGTGCGCTTCGCGCATGATCGCGTGGTGGTCGGCGAGGTCGCCGTGCCGTTCGAGGAAGTGATCGCGAAGGCGTATCTCGCGCGCATCCAGCTGTGGTCCGACGGTTTCTATGCGACACCGAAGCTCTACTGGGATCAGTCGAAGCTGCAAGGCCGGCCGTTCTATTACTACTCGTATGGCGCGGCGGTATCGGAAGTCGTGATCGACACGCTGACCGGCGAAATGCGCGTGCTGCGCGCCGATGCGCTGCACGACGTCGGCGCATCGCTGAATCCGGCGCTCGACGTCGGCCAGGTGGAAGGCGCGTTCATCCAGGGCATGGGCTGGCTCACCACGGAAGAACTGTGGTGGAACGCGGGCGGCAAGCTGATGACGCACGCGCCGTCGACGTACAAGATTCCGACCGTCAACGACGTGCCGCCGGTCTTCAACGTGAAGCTGTTCAAGAACCGCAACGTGGAGGACAGCATCCATCGTTCGAAGGCGACCGGCGAGCCGCCTCTGCTGCTGCCGTTCTCGGTGTTCTTCGCAGTGCGCGACGCGGTGTCGGCGGTGGGCGGCCACCGGGTCAATCCGCCGCTCAATGCGCCCGCGACCAGCGAGGAAATCCTGAAGGCGGTCGGCGCGGTGCGCACCGCGGCCACGGCCGCGCGGCAGGCTTGATGCGAATGGCGGACGAGCGGGAGCGCGATATGGAAGTACGCCTGAACAATTCTGTGAACGGCACCGGCGCCAGTGACGACCGCGCGCCGGTGCGGATCGGCCGGCGTAGCGTCGCATCCGAAATGGCGCCGCGGCCCGCGCCGATGCATATCGTGCTGTTCGGCGCGGGACATGTCGGCCATGCGCTCGTGCAATTGCTCGACAGCCTGCCGTGCGTGGTCCAGTGGGTCGACGAGCGCGACGAGCTGTTCCCCGACGAAACGCCGCCCAACGTGCAGGTCGAAGCGACCGACACGCCCGATGCGATCGTCGACGCGGCGCCGCCCGGCGCGTGGTTTCTGGTGATGACGCACAACCATGCGCTCGATTTTTCGCTGGCCGCGCGCATCATGCGACGGCGCGATTTTAGCTATTTCGGCATGATCGGCTCGAAGACGAAGCGCGTGAAATTCGAGCGGCGTCTGCTCGAACGAGGCGTGGAGCTGGAGCGGCTCGCGGACATGACATGCCCGATCGGCGTCGAGGGCATCGTCGACAAGGCGCCCGCCGCGATCGCGATTGCGGTGTGCGCGCAACTGCTGCGATTGAGGGCACAACGGGCCGCGAGCCAGATCCGCGCAACGGAGCAGATCATGGCTTAGGCCACACGGCGCAACGGCTTGCGCGAGTGTTCGAGGGGGACGGGGCTCATGCGCCGTCCCCCTTCTTCATTTGCCGCTGGACACTCGTTGTTGGCCCCGCTGCGGCGTCTTCACGCGCGGCGCTTTGCGCGCGACCAGCTCACTCGACACCTCGGACATCAACGTCCTCAGCCAGCCGACATCGCTCGGCCGATCCGGCTGCGGATGCCACAACTGATAGCAGCGGATGCGCGGAAATGCGATCGGCACATCGACGACCGCGAGCGGCAGCATGCTCGCGTAGTGCATCGCGAAGCGCCGCGTGGTCGTGAAGATCAGATCGGATTGCAGCAGCGTCTGCGCGACGAGCCCGAAGTAGGGCAGCGTCGCGACGATACGCCGGCTCGCCTTCGCGCGCGCGAAGCCGGTATCGATCGCCCCGCCGCGCGTGCCGCTGTACGGGGTCGGCGCCAGATGCGGCGCGGCCAGATAGGCGTCGCGCGTGAGCGGCTCGCGGGTCAGCGGATGGTCCGCGCGCATCATGCACACGACGGTATCGGCGAACAGGTCGCTGCGCTCGAAGCGCGGATCGGGCTTCGGCCAGTTGCCGATCACGAGATCGAGTTCGCCGGCGTCGAGCGCGGCCGAATGATCGAGCAGCGGCCCCAGCGACTCGATTTCGAGCCGCGCATGCGGCGCCGCCTCGCGAAATCGCGCGATCACGGTCGGCATGAAGAAGTCGTTCAGATAGTCGGGCGCGGCGACGCGAAACGTGCGGCGCGAGCGGCCCGGGTCGAAATCGCCGTGCGGCGTCGCGACGAAATCGACATCGCGCAGCACGCGCTGCGCGGCCGCGAGCAGCGACTCGCCGTATTCGGTCGGCACCATGCCCGACTTGCCGCGCACCAGAATCGGATCGCCGAGCGTATCGCGCAGCTTGCGCAGCGCGGTGCTGATCGCGGGCTGGGTCTGGTTCAGCCGCATCGCGGTCTGCGTGACGCTGCGCTCGACGAGCAGCGTGCGCAGCACGCGCACGAGCCAGATATCGAGTGAGGCGGCGGTGTCGTCCATGGTCGAAGCGTGGTGACGCGGGCGCCGCCGATCGGCTCGCCGCGCGGCGCGCGCGTGGGGTGCGAAAGCTTATAACCTTAGGCCCGTTTGCGCGTCGGCGGCATAGCGGGCGCGGTATGGCCGGCATCAGCGCGGCGCGTGCCGGCGGCGCTTCGCTCGGGCCGAAGCGGCAGCCGCAGCGCGGCCCGCCGCCGCCGTGTTATGGCGCCGGTGCCGGCTTGTCCGCGAGGCCCCACGGCAGCGAACTGATCCGCTTCACTTCGCGCGATTCGAGCCAGTTCGGCGTGCGCGCGCAGTACAGCACCATCGGCAGCGCGTCCTCGCCCCAGAACAGCTGATCGTTCAGACGAAACGTCGGCACGCCATAGACGCCGAGGTCGATCGCATCGGCGGTATTGCGTTGCAGTTGCGCCTTCACCGCTTCGTCCTGGATCAGCTCGGGGCCGTCCGGCCTGCCGACGCGCTCGCACAGCTCGGCGAACGCTTCGTCGCTCGACGGGTCGCGCCCGTCGCGCCAGATGAAGCGGAAAATCTCGCGCACGAATTGCACGTCGCCGTTCGCGGCGGTTGCGAGCAGCAGCGGTTTCATCGAATCGAACGGATGGGCGGGCGGCATCTTGTACGGAATGCCGAGCTGCTCCGCGCGAAACAGCGCATGCCGGTACATGAAGGTGCGCTTGGCGGGCACGCTGTACGCGGAGCGCTGGCCCCAGTGGCGATACAGATCGTTCAGCACGACCGGCGTGAATGCGAAGTCCATGCCGGGCCATTTGTCGTGTTGCTCGAGCAACAGGTACGTGAACGGCGAGACGAAATCGTAAAACCACAGCGGCTGTTGGGCGTCGATGCCAACGGTCATAAAGGTCTCCCGGATTGCCTGTGTCGGACGGAGCGGAGGGTGGGTCCGTTATCTCATCAAAATTGTAGCGATCTTACGCGGTGCGCTCCCGGCTTGCACCGGTCGATATCTCCTGGTGGCGGGCGGCGGGTGCGGGTTCAGGCGGTGTCGCCGGCGCGCTCAGCCTTTGACTTGATCGGCCGCCTGCTCGTCGGCTTCGTCCAGCCCGGCCGGCGTGTCGCGGCTTGCCATGAGCCGCCGCCGCACGAAGCCGATGTGCTCGCGCAGCACGTAGAACTGGTCCGCGTATGCGAGCGGCATCTTCATGCCGTTGACCGAGTCTTCGATCGCGTCGAGCCGCTCGATCAGCGACGCGCGTTCGGCCGGCGAGTGTTCGCTGAGCGCGCTGCGCTCGATCGCGATCAGCGCGCCGTACCAGCGATAGATGCGCGACTTGACGCGCCATGCGTACAAGCCCGGCACGACGCGCAGCGCCGGCACCAGCAGCACGATCAGCGGCACGACGATCACCAGCAGGCGGTCGGCGAGGCTCGCGATCCAGAACGGCAGCGTCCGGTACAGGAAGCTCTTGCCCGACTTGTAGTAGCGCGCGGCGTCGTCGGACAGCGGGAAATCGTGCGCGAGCGGCGCGGGGAATTCGCCGGCGCGCTGCATCGTCGTCGCGCCGCCGTGCACCTCGCGCGCGGCTTCGATCAGCAGATCCGACAGCGCCGGATGCAGCGAATCGCGCGCGATCAGCTCGGCGGTCGGCGCGACGATGCTGATCGAGTTCGCCGGCAGGTTCTTGCCGAGGTCGAAGGCGCCCATCGGCACCTTCAGCTGCGTCAGGTACGGAAAGCGGCGCGTGTACGCGTCGGCCTGCGAAAAATCGTAGAAGCGCACATTCCCCGTGCGGTAGAGCTTGCCCATCACGGCCGGTTGCGCCGAGTCGCCGGCGAGGAAGGTTGCGTCGATCGTGCCGTCGATCAGCGCGTCGGCGGCTGCGTCGCCCGTCAGCGGCAGCAGCCGGGTCGGGCCGCCCGGCACGATGCCGTTGGCCTTCAGCAGCGCGAGCGCGAGCTCGCGCGTGCCGCTGCCCTCGGGGCCGATCGCGAGGCGTTCGCCCTTGAAGCCGGACAGCCAGTCGACCGGCGCGCCGCGATAGAAGATCGCGAGCGGCACGTAAGCGACGCTGCCGAGCGACATCAGGCTTTTGTCCTTGTCGACCGCGGCGGGCACGATGCCGCTCTGCACGAAGCCGACATCGACGTTGGCCTTCGGGTCCAACAGCCGCTTCAGATTTTCCTGCGAACCCTGCGAGGCCAGCACGTTCAGCGTGATGCGGTTGCGCGCGAGGATCGCCTTGTACTTCTGCGCGGCGATCCAGAACGTGCTGCCGACCGGGCCGGCGCTAATCGTCAGCGTATTCGGCGGAGCGGGCTGGATCAGCCGCACGGCGGCCCAGATGCCGACGATCACGAGCAGCACGAGCGGGCCGAACGAGACCGCCAGGTCGCGCCACGAGATCGCGACAAAACGGGCGACGAGATGGGTAGGGCGGCTGCGGCCGGTGTCAGGCTTCATCGGATCTTCTGAAAACGGCGGTCGGTCGGGCGCGAAAGCGCGCAGGCGGCTTGGGCGGCGCGCCAGCACGCGTCGCGCCGATGGTACCTGAGATTGGCACGGCCGCGAATCGCGTAGCCGCCCGTCACGCCGACAAACGCGTAACAAATGGTGAGCGTCGCGGGTGCGCGCCAGCATGACGTCCATGCAAAATTTGCGCGACCACGTAGCGTGTCCGTCTTTATCCGGCAAGCATGACGCACCCGCTGTCGGTGCGCCACGCCGCGCGCTAAACCCTTTGCGCTTCTGTGCCGGCTAGATTAAATTGTGCATCGTTACCGCGATCCAACGTTTGCGGCGATATCCCGGCAAGACGGACAAGAACCGGGCACGTCGGCGGACTTCGCGGTTTGCCGATTACCGGTAATCAGCCTCTCTCGTCTCTTGCACATCGTGTCAACCGTTGACGGCCGTCGCGCACGCGCGCATTCGCGCGATGACGGCCGCCCGTAGTCGTAACGAAGCCGCTTGTTGATGCGGTCCAATGTGAAACCAAGGAGAAGAGAGCTATGAAAACGGTCGGTTTTCTGAAAACACTGGGTGCGGTCGTGGCAATGGTGGCGGCGTGCAGCGTCTACGCCCAAAACGCTCCGGATACGGCGTCGGCGGCAGCCACCGTCAAGGCCGGCAAGGCAGCGAATCATGAACTTGGCCGTAAGGTGCGCCACGCGCTGACCAAGACCCAGGGTCTCGACGTGTCGCACATCGCCGTGCGCGCGCGTGGCGGCGCAGTGACGCTGACCGGCACGGTGCCGGACCAGGGGCAGGCCGAGAAGGCCGGCGAAGCCGCCAAGGGCGTCGAGGGCGTGACGTCGGTGACGAACAAGCTGACGGCGAAGCAACAGTAAGCGGTGCGCGCGAGCGCGGCGCCGTAAGGCCCGCGTCGGAAGGTCTATCAATCAGTTCGGAGGCTCCGGCATTTTCGCCGGAGCTTTTTTTTCGTGCGCAGTTTTGGGCGCGGCACTTGCGACGTTTGCGGGACCGCAGCAATGCGGCTTGCCGCACTCACTGGTGCTGATCGAGGCGCGGCTGTCCCGGCTTCGTGCGCTGCGGCACAGTACCGACGCATCGCGGGGCGTACTGTGACGAGGAGGGAATGGGGAGCCAAGCTTATGCAAACCACGCAGTTTCGCTACATCGATCTGCCGATCGGCGATCGCGCGGCATTCGAACTGGTGTGCGCAAGACACGGTTTCGCGCCCGCGCATTTCGACATCAGCGCGAGCGCGGCGCCCGGTGAGCCGGCGCACGAACGCGTCGTCACCGTGCGGCGTGTCGACTGGTCACGGTCGTATCGCGATGGCCACGGTCAGTGGGTCCGGCAGTTCGAGGCGGATCTGACCAGCCGGTTTTTCAAATAGACACCGGTCACGCGTGCGCGCTTGACGCGTCTTCAACGGGCGGCTCACGACAACACCAGCCGCACGCCGACCAGCGTCAGCGTCGCCGCGAGCAGATTGCGCAGCAGCACTTCCGGCGCGCGCGACGCCAGAAAGCTGCCGATCGCGATGCCGGGCAGCGATCCCACCAGCAGCGACAGCAGCATCGACCAGTCGATCGAGCCGAGCAGCCAATGTCCGGCACCCGCGAGCAAGGTCAGCGGCACCGCGTGCGCGATGTCGGAGCCGACGATGCGTGTGGTCGGCAGCATCGGATACAGCAGCAGCAACACCGTCACGCCGATCGCGCCCGCACCCACCGACGTCAACGACACCAGCGCACCGAGGATCGCGCCGGTCAGCATCGTCAGCGCTAGCGTGCGCCCTTGGCTCGGCGCGCGTAGCTTGCGCGCGCCGAGCGCCGCAAGCTGCGGACGGAACACCAGCGCGATCGCGGTAACCAGTAGCGCCGCGCCGAGCACGACCTGGATCAGCCGGCCCGCGCGCGGCGTGTCCATTCCGTAGCGATGCAGCAGGATCAGCGTGATGGTGGCCGCGGGCACGCTGCCGGCGGCGAGGCGCAGCGTGACCAGCCAGTCGACCGAGCCCTTCAGGCCGTGCACCAGCGTGCCGGTCGCCTTGGTGGCGGCCGCGTACAACAGGTCGGTGCCGACCGCGGTGGCAGGGTGCACGTTGAATAGCAGGACGAGTATCGGCGTCATCAGCGAGCCGCCGCCGACGCCCGTCAGCCCGACCAGAAAGCCGACGAACAGGCCGGAGACGGAGTACAGCAGATCGATGTGGGGAAGTGCCATTAAGCGGACAGCTGACGCAGCGCGGGTGAAGGGTTGGGCGGCAAGGCCGGCGGACGCGCCGGGCGGCTGGCGGCGGCGGTGTGCGGTGCGCTGCACGGCCGCGTCGGCCGACGCCTGAGGGGCGAAAGGCGCTATTGTCGCAAAACTGCCGCGCCCGCGTGCGGCACTTACTCAGGGGAGCGCGTCGCGGCCGGCAACGGGCCGCGTTCGGTGGCTACGGCGCGGGTGCGCCGCATCGGGTGCGAGGCGCCGCTCAGAGCGCGCGGCGGATTTCGACGACGCCGAACGCCGCGAGCATGAGGCCGACCACGCGATCGATCGCGTGGCGCAGCCTGCTGCCGATCGCATGACGCGCGAGCGACACGATCGTCACCAGACAGCACCACCACGCGATCGAACCGGCGAACACGCCGCCGACCGTCGTCAGCGCGATGGCTGGCGAGAACGCGCCGCGCGGTGCGAGCGTCGTGAACAGCGCCGCGAACATGATGATGGTCTGCGGATTGGTCAGCGTCAGCAGCAGCGCGCTCGCGTACGCACGCAGTGCGCCGGCGCGGCCGATCTGCGCGAGCTTGCCATTGCTGTTGCCGTTGCCGTCGGCGCTTTCGGCGGGCGGTTTCTGCAGCAGTGCGCGCACGCCGAGATACAGCAGGAACAGGCCGGCGAGCAGATGCAGCGGACGGTCGTACGCGAGCATGAACTGCGAAATGCCGACGAGGCCGAGCGCGGCGATCAGCCCGTAGGCCGCGTCGCCACTCGCGATGCCGAAGCCAATCGCGAGTCCCGCGCGCGGGCCGCCGGTCAGCGTGCGACGAATGCACAGCATGCCCATCGGGCCGACCGGCGCGGCGATCGCCAGCCCGACGCCTGCAGCGGTGAAAAACAAACTGGTCGTGGACATGAGCAGGTTCTCGAGCGGTTGTTCTGGTTGGGGCAGTCGCCTGCAGGCTGCGGGCGCACTCTCCAGCATAGCCAGACCGGAAATCGCGGGCAAGGGTGGAGGGTAAGACTCACCGCGCGATGATTCGCTTCAGCGGATCGGCCAGCATGGCGATGAAAGCTAATATCGCCGCGTCGGTTACAACGGTTTTAGCCAGAGAAAAGCAACAATGCCGCTGAGTTGTTCAACTGAACGGTATTGCAGCTCAATGCCGCCTTTTTTGATTTGTCGTTATATCGTAAAAATCCGTCAAAAAATGAGATGGCCAGAGCAATCGTTAATGTCTGTCAAGAAAATTTTGTCTCAAATTATAGGGGGTGACCGCGCCTCTGTTTGCATGGTTAATTCGCCAGGTATTTTTCGGGAAATCAAAAGAGGTTATATGGTCATAGAGAGGTGGTGTAATGCCTGATGCGCTTTGAGCAGCAGTAACGACGAGATCGACCGCCTCTGCAGGACTGGTGAGCACGCATCAACTGCCGATATCGCTGTTTGCAGCCAAAGGAATTTCGAGCAAATTTACGCAAAATTGAATTCCACAATCAAAACGTCGGAAGCTGAGTTGAGCAAAGGCGATGTTGATTTGAAGGCCGATAACAATCCTGTCGCATTGCCTTACTTTGAGAATGGACAAAGGGCATGGGTCGAATATCGCGACAATCAGTGTTACGCTGAGACCTATTCATTAGGCGAAGCATCGATGCGTTATGTGACGTTTTGGGATTGCATGGCGCGCATAACGAAAGAGCGGATAAGTGATCTGAAGAGCACTGAAGGCTAAGGAAAGGCGACCGCGCCTCAAACGAGTCGCCTCGCCTTGCGAGGCTTTCCATTCGAGCGTCAACTGCTTGTTTCTGCCCGGCAAGCCGTGGTTATAGCCGCACCGCAAGCGACAGAAGCCCTCCACGGCCTTCCGCGATGAACCATAATTCCCCCACTCCCAACTCCCGAATCCGCTCCGCCGATGTGGCAAATCGATCAGGTCACGCTGCGCTTGTTCATCGCCGTGTGCGAGGAAGGCACGATCGCGCGCGCGGCGGAGCGCGAGTTCATCGCGCCGTCGGCGGTCAGCAAGCGGCTCGCCGATCTCGAAGCGCTCGTCGACGTTGCACTGCTGTCGCGCAGCCAGCGCGGCGTGCGCCCGACCGCCGCCGGCGAAGCGCTGTTGCGCCACGCGCGGCTCATCATGCGCGGCCACGAACGCCTGCAGGCCGAACTCAGCGAATACGCGGCCGGCGCGCGTGGCCATGTGCGGGTGCTGGCGAACGTATCGTCGATGGTGGAGTTTCTGCCCGAGGCGTTGTCCGCGTTTTTGCAGGCGAATCCGGCGATCCGGGTCGATGTCGAGGAGCGCGTCAGCGCGGACATCGTGCGCGGGCTCGAAGAGGGCGTCGCCGATCTGGGCATCTGTCGCGACACGGTGCCGCTCGGCAGTCTCGACACGCTGCCGTATCGCGCCGACCATCTGGCGCTGATCGTGCCGCGTGCGCATCCGCTCGCGGGTGAGACGCAGGTCGGCTTTGAGCAGACGCTCGGATTCGATCATCTGGGGCTCGCCTCGAATGCGTCGGTCAATGCGCTGATGCAGCGCATCGCGCTGGAGAAGGGCGGCGAGTTGAATTACCGCACCTATGTATCGACGTTCGATGCCGCCTACCGCTTCATTCAGGCGGGACTCGCGGTCGCGATCCTGCCGCGCGAGGCTCTGCCGCGCCATGCCGCCGACGAGTACGGCATCGTCGCCGTGCCCTTGCGCGAGGCGTGGGCCGAGCGGCGCTTCGTTATTTGCATGCGCGATCGCGCGGCGTTGACGCTGGCGGCCGCGCGTTTGCTCGAGCATTTACTGGGCGCCAGGTGAGACGGACAGCCCACCCGGTCACTCGCACCGACAGTCCCTGATACCCCCGGGGCGACGCCCTTCCTCACCTCTCCAGACAAACCCCTAAGCATTTCACCCAGGCGGGCGCGAAAGCCCGCCGCCTCGGCCTGGGCGGCCATCGCGAGCGGCGATGTCGGGCGTCGTCAATGCAGACTTTGCCGCGCGCCGGCACGCGGGCACGCTGTGGTCCAGTTAGCGCATCACTTGTACCCAGCGGGTCTCCGAAACCCGCGTCCACATCCAGGATTCAAACCGATGAATGACGCCCGCGAGCGTGTCGTCGTGACCGAAGTCGGTCTGCGCGACGGTCTGCAAAGCATTGCCCGCATCATGTCCACCGACGACAAGCGTCGCTGGATCGACGCCGCGTATGCGGCCGGCGTGCGCCATATGGAAGTCGCGTCGTTCGTGCCGGCAAAGCTGCTGCCGCAAATGGCCGACGCCGCCGCCGTCGTCGCGCACGCCCGTAGCTATGACGATCTGAGCGTCACGGCGCTCGTGCCGAACCTGAAGGGCGCGCAGCACGCGCTCGATGCCGGTGTACAGCGCATCGTCGTGCCGATTTCGGTGAGCGTCGCGCATAGCGTCGCGAACGTGCACAAGACGCCCGCCGAGATGATCGATGCGTTCTCCGCGATGCGTGAGCTGATCGATCGCGCGTCTTCGGCTGGTGCTCGCCGCGTCGAGTTGATCGCCGGTTTGTCGACGGTGTTCGGCTGCACGCTGCAAGGCGCCGTGCCGTACGCGGATATCGCCGCGATTGCGCGCGCCGCGATGCAGTCCGGCGCCGACGTGATCGCGCTCGGTGACACGACCGGCGAGGCGACGCCGCGCCAGGTCGGCGAGGTGATCGAGCTGGTGCGCGACGTCGCGGGCAACAAACTGCGTTCGCTGCATTTCCACGACACGCGCGGCCTCGGTCTCGCCAACACGCTGGTCGCGCTGCAGCACGGGATTCGCGAGTTCGATGCGTCGCTGGCCGGTCTCGGCGGCTGTCCGCATGCGCCGGGTGCGACCGGCAACGTCAATGCCGAAGACCTCGTGTTCATGCTCGACAGCATGGGTTACGACACTGGTATCGACATCGCGCGGCTGCTCGCCTCGCGCGCGGTGCTCGCCCAGGCGCTGCCGGGCGAACCGCTGTATGGCTATCTCGCGCGAGCGGGATTGCCGAAGCAGTTCGCGCACGCGCAACCGGCCGCGCGCGAATCCGCCGGGTCCTCCGAATCTGTACGTGATCCCCATTGTTCCATTCCGCAGGTGCCGCAATGACTCCGCTTTCCTCCGCTACCTCCGCTTCGTCTTCGACGTCTTCGCCGCAGCCAGGCACGTTGCCGCTCGCGGGCATCCGCGTGATCGAGTTGTCGCATATGGTGATGGGCCCGACCTGCGGCATGATTCTCGGCGACCTCGGCGCCGAAGTAATCAAGGTCGAGCCGCCGCGCGGCGACAGCACACGCCGGCTGCTCGGCACCGGCGCGGGCTTTTTCCGCACCTTCAACCGCAACAAGAAAAGCGTCGCGCTCGATCTCGACAGCGAAGCCGGTCTCGCCGCGCTGAAGCAACTCGTCGATAGCGCCGACGTCTTCGTCGAAAACTTCAAACCCGGCCGCATGGCGAGTCTCGGCCTCGATTACGCGACGCTGCGCGAGCGCAATCCGAAGCTGATCTACGTGTCGCATAAGGGCTTTCTCAATGGTCCGTACGAACATCGTCTGGCGCTCGACGAAGTCGTGCAGATGATGGCGGGCCTCGCGTACATGACCGGGCCGGTGGGCCGTCCGCTGCGCGCGGGCAGCTCGGTCAACGACATCATGGGCGGCATGTTCGGCGCGATCGGCGTGCTGGCCGCGCTGCACGAGCGGCACGCGAGCGGCCGCGGCAAGGAGGTGCAGAGCGCGCTGTTCGAGAATTGCGTGCTGCTGAGTGCGCAGCACATGCAGCAGTTCGCGGCGACCGGCGTGGCCGCCGCGCCGATGCCCGAGCGCATCAGCGCCTGGGCCGTCTACGACGTGTTCACGCTCGCGCATGGCGAGCAGATGTTCATCGCCGCGACCGGCGACGCGCAGTGGCGCGCGCTGTGCGCGATTCTCGAGCGCGACGATCTGCTCGCCGATGCGCGCCTTGCGACCAACAACGACCGCGTGCTCGCGCGCGGCTGGCTGCTGCAGACGCTCGGCGAAAGCCTGAGCCGCTTCGACGGCGCGACGCTCGTGCCGCTGTTCGAGCGCAATCACATTCCGTTCGCGTCGATCACGAAGCCCGAAGAACTGTTCGACGATCCGCACCTGAATGCGAGCGGCGGCCTCGTGCCGCTGACGCTCGACGACGGCAGCGAAACCGCGATGCCATTGCTGCCGATTTCGCTCGACGGTGCGCGTCTCGGGCCGCGCCAGCCGATCGCGAAGATCGGCGAGCACACCGTCGGCGTGCTGCGCGAACTCGGCTTCGACGACGCGCGGATCGCGGAGCTGAGCGGTGCCGAGCAATCGCGGGCGCCGGGCGCGGCTGCATGAGCGGTTGCATGAACATCGTGCCGCGCCGCACCCGTTGCAACAGGCAATAGACCAAAAACTCTGGAGACGGACGATGAAATCGTCGAATCAGGCGATGTACGCCACTGCGCTCGGCGAGACGGCCGGCGCGCTCGATGACTCACCCACGGACGCGGGCGCCGATGCGTCAGCGCCGGACCGCGCCGGCGCGATCGCGCTCGATGGCGCGCGGATTTCAGCGCGGCTCGACCGGCTACCCGCGACCCGCACGATCTGGCAGCTCGTGATGCTGCTGAGCTTCGGCATGTTCTTCGAACTGTATGACCTGATGTACTCCGGCTACATCGCGCCGGGCCTCGTGCACAGCGGCCTGCTCACCGCCACGACGCGTGGTCTGTTCGGCACGAGCGGCGTCGCGAGTTTCATCGCCGCGCTGTTCGCGGGCCTGTTCATCGGCACGGCGGCGTGCGGCTTTCTCGCCGACCGCTTCGGCCGCCGTGCGATCTTCACGTGGTCGCTGCTGTGGTACACGGCGGCCAACGTCGTGATGGCGTTCCAGCACACGGCGCTCGGCTTGAACTGCTGGCGCTTCATCGCGGGGATCGGCATCGGTGTCGAGATCGTCACGATTGGCACGTATATCTCCGAACTCGTGCCGAAGCAGATTCGCGGGCGCGCTTCGGCGTGTTCGCAGGCGGTCGGCTTCTGCGCGGTGCCGATCGTCGCGTTCCTGTCATATCTGCTGGTGCCGCAACGCGTGTTCGGTCTCGATGGCTGGCGTGTGGTCGTGCTGATCGGCGCGATTGGCGCGATCGTCGTGTGGTGGATTCGCAGGGGTTTGCCGGAGAGCCCGCGCTGGCTCGCGCAAAAGGGCCGCCTCGCAGAAGCCGACGCGGTGATGACGCGTCTCGAAGCACGCGTCGCGCGCGAGTATCAGCGCCAATGCGGCCTGCCGTTGCCCGAGCCCGCGCTGCCCGAACCGGTGCGCTCGCGGGCGGCGTTTCGCGATCTGCTGGTGCCGCCGTATCGCAAGCGCACGCTGATGCTGATCCTCTTTCACGTGTTCCAGACGATGGGCTACTACGGCTTCGCGAACTGGATTCCGACGCTGCTGATCAAGCAAGGCATTACGGTGACGACGAGTCTGATGTACGCGAGCATCATCGCGATTGCGGCGCCGCTCGGGCCGTTGCTGGGATTGCTGATCGCCGATCGCTTCGAGCGCAAGAGCGTCATCATCTGGATGGCGGCGGTCAACGTCGTGTGCGGACTCGCGTTCAGCCAGGCGCGCGAGACGGTGCTGCTCGTGAGTCTCGGCGTGTGCCTCGTGCTCGCGGGCAACATCATTTCGTACAGCTATCACGCGTACCAGGCCGAGCTGTTTCCGACCGGCATCCGGGCGCGCGCGGTGGGCTTCGTTTATTCGTGGAGCCGGATTTCGGCGATGTTCTCGGCGTTCGTGATCGCCGCCTGCCTCGGCCGCTTCGGCGTGAACGGTGTGTTCGTGTTCATCTCGGCGGCGATGGCGGTCGTCATGGTCGCGATCGGTACGCTGGGGCCGAAGACGCGCGATGTCGCGCTCGAGGATATTTCGAAGTAGCCCGGGTCTGACAGGCCTTAGGAGTCCTGGCGAGTCTCGTCGTTGCTCGACAGCCGGTCCGACACGTTGCCGAGCAGCAGCGCAAGCAGCACGACGCCGATCATCGCGAACAGGAACCCGCCGATCATCGTGGCAAGTATCAGCGTGATCCATGAAATGCCGTTCATGTGTGCGGTTCCAGCGCGTTGGTCGGGGGCATCGTAACCCGTTCAACATCACATCTATGTGCGCTTGCCCGCCGTAAGCCTGTCAGGCGACGCCGAACTATCGTCGCAACGTGCCATGACGCGGCGCGTTCTCGATGGTGTCACCGTCGTTGCGTAACGGGAAAGCGGACTTCGTTCGCTGTCCGCGACCATCCTTTCGAAGAACAGTGCATTTCCGCAATCGGTTGGCGGAAATGCACCCGGTCGCACCCGATGTATTTCGCCATTGGCGCGCCTATTGCGGTGACGCTAAAGTTGTCCGATATCCATGTTTCAGGTCTGAAACGTTAATCGCCGTCTTTATATTCCGGCCGTCAATAAAAATGATTTAAATAATTTTTTCTGGCGCGTTGAGTGCTTGTATTGAACGGTGGAACGGGCGGTCGCGCCGTGCTTGCGTCGATGGGTTACGGGAGCTTGCCGAGAAGCCGGCCTCACATGAGAGGGTGGAGTTTGTTCCACTCATCGCCGGCGACTTCCGGCAAAAAATCGCTTTTAAAATACGCTCTGCCAGGTGGATTAAGCGGAGACACGCCGTTTTTCGAGTAGCCCCGCAGTGTGCGCTGGCGTACGCATTCATTTTTTAAATTGCATTAAGATTCACGAGTGCATATTCAACCATATGCGGATAGACGATTAATCCATTGAAAAGACGGTCGTTTCGGTATTGAGCCGAATTGCACTGGCCGATCACGTAGTCATAGTGCCAATATGTCTGCACTTTCGGACATGGCGGCAGAGCGCCGGAGGTCGTCGCTATGATGCACTGCGCGGAGTTCGCATTGTGCGTGATCGTAAAAGGTGTAGTTGATCGTTTTCTGTCGAGAGGATGACTATGACCTGCGCGAGTCTCGAGTCTGCAATGCTGCGCTGGGTGCATGCGCCGAACAAGGGCGTGCGTCGTGTCGCGATTCTGTTGTTCAACGACTGCTCGCTGCAAGGAGCGGGAGTTATCGCCGAGGTGTTCCAGGCTGCCAACGAGCTCTCAACTTCCGGTTCGGGCGCGTGGCTGTACGACGTTTCGTTTTTATCCGCCGACGGCGGCATGGTGAGTTCGTCGTCGGGGTTGCGCGTATGGACCGACGGACTCGACGCGCGCCATTACGTCGGCTTCGATGCGCTCTATGTGGCGGGCGGCAAGGGCGCGGCGTCGGCGGCGCGCGATGAGCGGCTGCTCGGATGGCTGCGCCGGGTGCGCCGCAACACCTCGATGATCCGCTCGATCGCCGAAGGGCGCGCGGTGCTCGACGCGGCGGCGCTGCCCGAGGACAAGGATGGCAGCGACCTGCGCCAGCCAACTGTGGCGAGGAATGGTGCGGGCCCCGCAGAGCAGGGCGCCGTCGAACTGAGCGACCGGCTGGAATCGATGCGCAGTGCGCTCGCGATGATCAAGCGCGATCTGGGCAACGCGACCGCGCGCTCGGCTGCCGAACGGCTGCTGTCGGACTCGTGCACGAACCTCGCGCCGCTGCTCGGCGAGGACGGCGGCATGAGTCCCGGCGACAAGGTTCGCGCTGCGGCGCGCTGGCTGCAGGAAAACTGCCAGCAGGCGATTTCGATTGCGGATGCCGCGCAGTTCGCGGCGATGAGCGAGCGCAACTTCCTGCGTCGCTTCAAGATGGAAATGGGTATCACGCCGTCGAGTTTCCTGTTGCACGAGCGCCTCGCGGTGACGTGCAGCCTGTTGACCGAATCGGAACTGCCGGTCGACAAGATCGCCCGTCGCACCGGGATGGGCAACGGCGACCGGCTCGCGAAAGTGTTTCGCAAGCGGATGAGGATTTCGCCGACCGAGTTCAGGATTCAAAGCCGCCGCATGGCGGGCGAGTAGCGCCGACGGAGCCAGCCCGGTCACCGCGCAGTGCAGGCGGGGACCGGTCCGTTGTTCGTTGTACCTTGCAGACCGATGAGGATTCCAGACATGTTGACGCAGGCAGGTGTGAGCGCCCGATCCGTCGAGCCGAACGGCGCAAGCGCCGGGGTTGCTGGCGCGCGCTGCGCGCACATCGTCCCGGTCATTCTCGCGGGCGGCTCGGGCACGCGGCTTTGGCCGGTGTCGCGCGAAAACTTTCCGAAGCAGCTGATCGACGTGGTCGGCTCCGACTCGCTGCTGCAGGCGACCGCGCGGCGGCTCGAGGGCTTCCCGGCGGGCTGGAGCATCGACGCATCGCCGATCGTCGTGTGCGGCGAGGAGCATCGCTTCGTGATCGCCGAACAGTTGCATGAAAACGGCGTCGACGCGCGTCTGATCGTCGAGCCTGCGCGCCGTGACACGGCGCCAGCGCTGACACTCGCGGCCTCGCTCGCGTGCGCCGCCGGCGACGACGCGATCCTGATCGTGATGCCGGCCGATCACGCGATTGCCGACGTGCCCGCGCTGCAGCGCGCACTGGCGTGCGCGGCGCATCACGCGAGCGAGGGCGCGATCGCGACGCTCGGCGTGCCGCCGACGCGTCCCGACACCGGCTTCGGCTATATCCGCATCGGCGCGGCATTGGCTGCTGGCGGCCACGCGATCGACGGCTTCGTCGAGAAGCCCGCCGAGGAAATCGCGCGGCAATACCTGACGGCAGGCACCTACTGGTGGAATAGCGGCATCTTCATCGTGCGCGCGCGCGTGTGGCTCGACACGCTCGCGTCGCTGCGGCCCGACATGCATGCGCCGTGCACGAGCGCGTTCGCGAGCGGCAAGCAGGACGGCGACGTGTTCCGGCCGTCGCACGACGCGTTCCTCGACGTGCCCGCCGATTCGATCGACTACGCGGTGATGGAGCGCCTGACCGAACCGCCGCCGGCAGAAGGCGACAGCGCGAGCAACGCTGAAACGCAAGGCGCGGCGCAGAGCGAGACGCAAGCGCGAAGCCCGGCTGCAGACATGCCGCCCGGCGTCGTGATCCCGCTCGAAGCCGGCTGGTCCGACCTCGGTTCGTGGGACGCGGTTTGGGCCGCGATGGAGAAGGACCCGAACGGCAATGCCGGGCGCGGCCGCGTGACGTTCGAAGGCGCGGTGTCCTGCTATGCGCATTCGGAAGGGCGGCTCGTCGCGTGCGTCGGCACCGCCAACGTCGTCGTGGTCGAGACCGCCGACGCGGTGCTCGTGGTGGATCGCTCGCATGTGCAGGACGTCAAGGGGCTCGTGTCGCGCATCAAGGCGCAGCACGCGCCGGAGGCCGACGCGCATCGCAAGGTGCGGCGCCCGTGGGGCTTCTACGACTCGATCGATCGCGGCGAGCGCTTCCAGGTCAAGCGCATCGTCGTGACGCCCGGCGCGAAGCTGTCATTGCAACTGCATCATCACCGCGCCGAGCATTGGGTGGTCGTGCGCGGCACTGCGCTCGTCACGCGCGGCGAAGAGCAGTTCCTGCTCAGCGAAAACGAATCGACCTACATTCCGCTCGGCACGCGTCACCGGCTCGAAAACCCGGGCAGGGTGCCGCTCGAAATCATCGAAATTCAGTCGGGTACCTATCTCGGCGAAGACGACATCGTGAGGTTTGACGACAACTACGGCCGCTGCCCGTAGGCAGCCCATGTACACCCTTTTTGCGTACAGGAAGGCAGAACGAGGTAAGGAAAATGCGCAAGTTTCAGGATCTGCTCGCGCGGATTTTCGATGTCGCTTTGGTATTGGCGGGTGCGACCGTGGCGTCGCGGATCCGTTTCGACTATCTCGGCCAGTCGGGTTTCTACTGGGCGCTGGTGATGTTTTCGGCTGCGTTCGCGCTCGCGATCTTCCCCGCGTTCGGGGTATATGAATCATGGCGCGGCCGCTCGAAGCTCGGGCTCGCCGGGCAGGTGTCGCTCGCGTGGCTGATCGTGCAGGCCTGCGCGCTCGTGCTGATGTACTCGCTGCATCGCATCGATATCGTGTCGCGGCTGTGGTTCTCGTACTGGACCGCGACGACGGGCGGCCTGCTGATCGCGAATCGGGTGATCGCGCACGCGGTGCTCGCGCGGGCGCGCGGCGCGGGCATGAACCTGCATCAGGTTGCGATCGTCGGCAGCGGCTCGCAGTGCGATGCGATCCTGCGCCGCATCGAGTCGGCGCCGAGCGCGGGCTTTCGCGCGACCGCCGTCTACAACACGCGCCCGGACGACTCCGGCGTGACGAATCCGCGCGTGCCGGTGTTCGATCGCGTCGATCTGCTGGCCGACTACATCCGCACCAACGACGTGCACGAGCTATGGCTGATGCTGTCGCTGTCCGAAGAGCCGCTGATCTGCGCGCTGATCGACGAGTTCCGCGACGACCTCGTGAATATCCGCTTCATGCCGGACGTGCGCAGCCATGCGCTGTTCGAAGGCAGCGGCGTGGTCGATCTGCTCGGCATGCCGGCGATCAATCTGGTCGCCTCGCCGCTGTCGGCCAACGCGATGCTGAAGAAGGAAATTTTCGACCGGCTGTTCGCGGCCACCGCGATCGTGGCCCTCGCGCCGCTGCTCGTTTGCATCGCGATCGCGGTGAAGCTCTCGTCGCGCGGACCGGTGTTGTTCAAACAGAAGCGCAAGGGCGCGGACGGCCGCGTGTTTACGATCTACAAGTTCCGCTCGATGCGCGTGCATACCGAAGCGAAGGGCACCTTGAGCCAGGCGACGCGCAACGACAAGCGCGTGACGAAAGTGGGCGCGTTTTTGCGCCGCACGAGCCTCGACGAACTGCCGCAATTTTTCAACGTGTTGCGTGGCGACATGTCGGTCGTAGGACCGCGTCCCCATGCACTCGAGCACGACGACCTCTATCAGAAGGTGGTCGCGGGCTATATCAATCGCTACCGGATCAAACCGGGAATCACGGGCTGGGCGCAGATCAACGGCTTCCGTGGCGAAACCGACCGCATCGAGAAGATGGAGCGTCGCGTCGAACATGACCTGTACTACCTGGGTCACTGGTCGTTCGCACTCGATATGCGGATCATCGGCGCGACGATTGTCGCCGGACTGGTGCATCGAAACGCTTATTAGAAAGTCATAACAACGCCTCGGGGCGAAGGAGTAAAGATCATGAGCTCACTTGGTTTTCGCACAGGAAGTCTTGTGGTTTTCGCTAGTGCAGCAGTATTGCTTTCCGGATGCCAAATCGTGCCGGGACAACGGATGATCACGCCGGCCGGGATTCAGGACACGGGTGGCGAATTCAGTACCGAAGCTTCGCAGCAGAAGCAGATTCCGATCACCGATATCAATCTGGAACTGCTGAGGAAGATTGGTGCCGATCAGAAGGCTTCCCAACTGCCGCCGGAGACGGCGGGACTGTTCGGCAAGCCGGCGCCGTACAAGCTGGGCCCCGGCGACGTGCTGCAGATCGTCGTGTGGGATCACCCGGAACTCGCGGCCGCTCTGGGCCAGCCGCCGAGCAATTCACGCCCTAGCGATGCGATGCCGGGCTTCCTGATCGATGAAACCGGCGACATCCAGTTTCCGTATGCGGGCACACTGCACGTCGTGGGCAAGACCGTCTCGCAGATCCAGCGCGAATTGAATCAGCGTTTGAGCAAGGTGTACCAGAAGCCTGAGATAACGGTGCGCGTCGCGTCGTTCCGTAACGCGACGGTCTATGTCGATGGCGAAGTGCGCACGCCGGGCACGCAATCGATCAACGACGTCCCGATGTCGCTGACGAACGCGATCGGCCTGGGCGGCGGCTTCACCACGACCGCGGATCGCAGCCGCGTCGATCTGATCCGCAACGGCACGACCTATAGGCTGAACATCGACGACCTCGTCAAACGCGGCCGCAATCCGTCGGAAATCTATCTGCAGCCGGGCGATACCGTGCGCGTGAATGCGCGCGAAGACAGCGGCGTCTACGTGATGGGCGAAGTCAACAAGCCGGCCACGGTGCTGCCGCTGCGCAACGGCTCGCTGACGCTGTCGCAGGCGATCTCCGACGGCGGCAGCTTCGACTCGAACACGGCCTCGGGGCAGCAACTGTTCGTGATCCGCAATTCGACCAGCGAGTCGCCGCAGATCTATCACCTCGATGCGACCTCGCCGGTGGCGATGCTGCTCGCGAACCAGTTCGAGCTGCAGCCGAAGGACATCGTGTACGTCGGCCAGGGCGGTCTCGTTCGCTTCAACCGCGTGCTGAACCTGCTGTTGCCGGCGATCAACGCGGCGGTGACGGGAGTCGTCGTGTCGAAGTGACGCAGGTTTGACGCGATATCTGAACCGGCAGGCCTTGTTGGGTGAAAAACATGGCAATCAATTACGAAAATCGCTACGCCGGCGTGTATGAACCGGGGCAGTTGCATCTGTCGGACTACGTGCGCACGGTCGTGCGCGGTTGGCGCACGATCCTCATCGTGACGCTGATCGCGCTCGCGCTCGGTAGCGCGTACGCGTTCCTCACGCCGCCGGTCTATCGTTCGGACGTGCTGTTTCACGTTCAGGACAGGACGGCGAACGCGGCGAACGTCAATGCGAACGGCCGGGATGCGGCATCGCCGCTTCCCGGCGCGTACGACTCGAAGCCGTCGACCGCGGCGCAGATCGAGCTTTTGAAGTCGCGTCTCGTCACCGAGGAAGCGGTCCGCGCGCTGCACCTCGACATCACGGCGAAGCCGCGTTATCTGCCGGTGATCGGCAGCAAGATCGCGGGACTCGTGAACGGGCACTGGTGGTTCCGGCTGCCGTCGTTCATCAACCTGCGCGGCTTCGCGTGGGGCAACGAGAGCATCGCGGTGTCGCGCTTCGACGTGTCGAAGGACCTGTATGGCGAGACCTTCACGCTGATTGCGGGCGCCGGCAACACCTTCATGCTGCGCGATCCTCACGGCAGCGCGATTCTGTCGGGGCGCGTCGGCGAGACCGTGCGGACCGACACCGCGGTGGGGCCGATCACGCTGCACGTCGACACACTGGTCGGCGCACCGGGCTCGCGTTTCGAACTGACGCGCGCTTCGACGCTCGGCACGGTGGAGCGGCTGGCGAAGACGATGGTCGTGCAGGAGACGGCCGAGGACTCCGGCGTGATCCGCGTGAGCCTCGAAGGCGCCGACCCTGCGCTGACCGCGGCGATCGTCAACAACGTGGCGCGCCAGTTCGTGCGCCAGGATCTGGCGAGCCGTTCGAGCGAGTCCGATCACACGCTCGCGTATCTCGAGCAGCAACTGCCCGCCGCGCGCAAGGCGCTCGACGATGCGGAAGAGCGCTACGGCAAGTTCCGCAATACCCATGGCACCGTCGATCTCGGCGAAGAAAGTAAGCTGCTGCTGCAGCAGATCGTCGACAACAAGACGAAGCTGCTCGATTTGCAGCAGCAGCGCGCGGAGCTATTGCAGAAGTTCACGCCGAACCATCCGACGGTCGCCGCGCTCGATGCGCAGATCGCCGCGTTGCAGGGCGCACAGAGCACGATGAACCGCAGCGTCTCGACGATGCCCGACACCGAGCAGACCGCGCTGCGTCTGCAGCGCGACGTGCACGTGAACACCGATCTGTACACGAACCTGCTCAACAGCGTGCAGCGACTGCGGGTGGCGCAGGCCGGGCAGGTGGGCGGCGTGCGCGTGGTGGACTTCGCCGAGACGCCCGACGATCCGGTGCGGCCGAAGCGCATGCTGGTGATTTTGATGTCGCTCGGCGGCGGCCTCGTGCTCGGCTTGCTGCTGGTGTTCCTGAAGCGCGCGATGCGCGGCGGCGTGGAGCGCCCGGACGAACTCGAGGGGATGCTCGGCGTGCCGGTATTCGCGGTGGTGCCGCGCAGCCAGACGCAATTGCGCCTGCAGGAAAAGGTGTCGCTGCGCCAGCGCGGGCAGCATGTGCTCGCGCAGCAGGCGCCCGAGGATCTCGCGGTGGAAGGGGTGCGCAATCTGCGCACGTCGCTGCAGTTGTCGCTCGATCATGCGGCCAATAACGTCGTGATGATCACCGGATCGCGGCCCGATGCGGGCAAGTCGTTCCTGTCGGTGAATCTGGCGACGCTGGTCGCGTCGGCGAACAAGCGCGTGCTGATCATCGACGGCGACATGCGGCGCGGCGACGTGCATTCGCATTTCGGCGTCAGCCATCGGCCGGGACTGTCCGACGTGCTGTGCGGCGGCGATCTCAATGCGATGATCCAGCGCGACGTGCTGCCCGGCCTCGACGTGCTCGCGAAAGGCACGCTGCCATCGCACCCGGCCGAGCTGTTGATGAGCCGACGCTTCGAGGCGATGCTCGAGCTGCTGAAGCCGCAATACGACGTCGTGATCATCGATACGCCGCCGGTGCTCGCCGTGACCGATTCGACGCTGATCGGCAAATACGCGGCGACGTCGCTGCTCGTCGTGCGGCATGGGCGTCAGCCGCTGCACGAGATCATCGAAACCGCCAAACGACTGCGTAACGGTGGCGTCGGCCTGCGCGGCGTGCTGCTCACCGACGTGCCGCAGGAAGCCGCGTTCCTCGGCTCGGGGTATCAGGGCGGCTATTACGGCTACGACAGCATCGCCGGCTGACACGGCCGACCGCGCGGCGCGTCTTTTTGGGGTGTCGTGCGGGCGGGCGTGATTGGCGGCATCTTCGTGCCGCCATCTCGCGAGATCCCTTGCAATCCTTAGCTTAGTGGTGGCGCAGCAGATTGCGCAATGCGCGCGATTCTTCCGCCGTCGGCTGCATGGTCTGCCACGCCGACTCGTTCGCCGCGAGCGCGGCGAGCCGCTGCGCGGCCTTGCTGCTCGAATCGATCCGCAACGCTTCGTTGGCGTTGCGCGACGCGCACTCCCAATGTCCGACGTTGCCGCAACCGCGCGCGAGACTCAGCAACGCGTCGCGCTGCTGCTCTAGCGTGCTCACCTGGGCGCGCATGCGGCGCGCGTCGCGATTATTGGGCTGCGCGGTGATGGCCGCCGCGATGCGCACTTTGGTCGCCGACAGATTGCCTCGTTGCAGGTAGCCGCGCGCGGCGATCAGATTGCGCTCTGCATCGGCGCGCTGTTTGTCGGCTAGCGTGAGCGGGGCGGCCATCGTGTCGGTGTTGCTGCTGGGGTTGGTGTTGATCGACGCGACCGCCGTACCGCGCGGCGTGGGCGCGGCGACGGCCGCGCTCGATTTCGGCGTTGGTGCTGCGGTGGGTGCGGTCGTGACGACGAGCGGAGACGATGGCACGACGGGCGGCGTGGTCGCAACGACTGGCGTTGACGGTCGCGCTGGGACGGGTGCGGTCGCGACTACGGGTGGTGATGAGCGCGCTACGGTGGGTGATGAGGAAGCCGCGACGGTGGGCGCGGTCGCCACCACGGGCGGTGACGAACGCGTCACGGTGGGCACGGACGCGACGACGGGCGGTGCCGAGCGCCTCACGGTAGGCGCGGACGCGACGACGGGCGGTGCCGAGCGCGCTGCTGTCTGCTCGGTCGCCACGACGGTCGGCGCCGATCGCGTCACGATAGGCGCGGTCGCCACGGCGGGCGTTGAGGATGGCGCGACGGTCGGCGTGGTCGCCACAACAGTCGGCGACGATCTCGTCACGGTAGGCGCGGTCGTCACGGCGGGCGTTGAGGATGGCGCGACGGTCGGCGTGGTCGCCACGACGGTCGGCGTCGATCGCGTCACGGTCGGCGCGGTCGTCACGGCGGGCGGTGAGGATGGCGCGGCGGTCGGCGTGGTCGCCACAACGGTCGGGGACGACCGCGTCATGGTTGGCGCGGTCGCCGTGAGGGGCGGTGAGGTTGCTGCGACGGTCGGCGCCGTCGCAACGATGGGCGACGAGGATGGCGCCACGTTCGGCGCCGCCGCCACGACTGGCGTTGACGAGCGCACTACGGTAGGCCCGTTCGAAACGACGGACGATGCCGAGGGCGCCACGGCAGGCGCGGTCGCCACGACCTGTGGCGCCGATGACGCGACAGGCGCCCGCACGTTCGCCGGTTGCTGCCGCGCGACGACAACAGGACGCGGCGCTTGCGCGACCATCGACGCGGGCTGCGGCGCCACGGGCGTCGGCGCCGCGGCAACCTGCGGCGCCGCATTCTGCGCAACGTCCTGCGCAGGGACTTGCCTAGGGTTGTCCGGGTGCACCGTGCCGAAGACCGTCACCGGCGTGTCGACGTTCGCATCGTCGTCGAGAAGAGCGAAGCCGATATACACCGCGCCGAGCGTCGCGAGCGCGGCCGCGGTTAGCGCGAGCGGGTGCCGCCGTCGACGCCCGCCCGGCTCGAACGTGGCCTCGTCGAGCAGTTCGTAGGGGCTCATCTTCGTTTGCGCAGAGCGTCGCGACGCACGGTCCGCGGGCAAGCTCGCGGCCGCTGGCAGCGGGTCGAGTTGCGCGCGCGATGTGCTCAGCGCCCGGGATCGCGCGGCGCGCTCGCCGGGCTTGTCGTCGGTATCGAACGAATCGATCGGTAGCGCATGGCATGCGGGACACGGCGAAAAACGGCCCGGCAGCGGCACGCCGCAGTATGCGCAGTGATGGAAAAACGGCTGGTCGGAAGTCGAGTCGCGCGGCATGGCCGTGTCGCTCCACTGGCGCCGAAGGCCGGCGCCATCAAAAAGAATGAATGCGACGACGCTCGCAGGCGGCGTCGGCCGAACTACTGGACGACGTAACCGCGCGCCTGCATGCACGCGCCGTAGGCGGCCCAATAGCGGGTCATCGGAGGCTCGGGCGCGGGCAGCGGCGGCAGCTTCACGTTCGACGCCGCGTTGGCCTGCGTCGAAGCGGCCGCTCCGTCCGATGCGCCGGGTGCCGCCGTTGCGCCCGGTGCCGCCGCCGATGCGTTCGGCGGTGCATTCGCCGCCGCGGTGGCCGGCGCGCCAGGCGCGCTGGCGCCGGCCGCGGCTTCGTTCACGGGCTTCGCCGACGCTGCGCCGCCAGGCGCTTGCGCGCCGGCGAGCGGCGCGCTCGCGGCTTCGGGCGCGCTCGCGTTCCACGGCAGCGGCGTGGCCGAGAAGGAACTGGGGGGAAGCGGGGGTTTCGACGGTACGCCGGTCGACGCACCTTTGGCCGCCGGCGGCTGACGCGGCGGAATCTGCGACTCGTGGGCCATGTTGACCCCGGTCACGCGGTTCGCCTCGGCGTAGCACATCGCGTTATCGATGCTGCGCTCGTAAGGGCTCTGACTTCGGATCGGATAGGTGACTGGCCGCCACGCGAACGCGGCTGTGCTCGTCACCAATAGCGTCAGTACGGTATATGTTTTAAATGCCATCGCAGTCACTCCCGCAGCGATGTCTCGCCTTTTTGTGTTTGATTTCGTGTCGTTTCGAGCTTGTTGTTGATGCCTGGCGCTCGTGTTTCTGTCGCGGCCTGCCGATAGGCCGTGGCGTTGCGGTGCTCGTGCCACGGCTCCCCGGAAGGGCACGTCGCGAATGCCGCTTTAACGAGCGTAGCACCGCGGCTTGGCCGCGCGATGCATCGAATAGCGCGCGAAAACGCCATCGTGCAGTGCAATCAGGACACAATCGGCAAGGCGGCGTTGCAGATCGGGACAATCCCTGGTCGCCACGAAGGATCGTCAGGAGTCGAAGATGAAGAACCTATCGTATCGCTATCGACCGCTTTGCGCTGCGCTTTGTTGGTCGATG
This sequence comes from Paraburkholderia sp. EG304, assembly GCF_046543485.1. NCBI lineage: Bacteria > Pseudomonadati > Pseudomonadota > Betaproteobacteria > Burkholderiales > Burkholderiaceae > Paraburkholderia > Paraburkholderia sp. EG304. The sequence continues at coordinate 50,437 of NZ_JBKGUA010000030.1, forward strand.
CTGTCGCTCGCGGCGCCGCTCGCGAGCGGCGCGAGCGACGCCAACATGAGCGCGGAGACGGCGGGCGAGCGGGCGAATTTCGCGCAGGCGTTTTGCGGCGCGTCGCCCGAGCGGATCGGCGCCTATAAGGAGCGGCTCCGAAAGGTGCTGACCGGAGCGACCGATTTCGATCAGCGCTGGGACGCGGGCTGGCATCGCGCCGACGACACCAATAGCCGGATGAACGCACTGCGCGAGCGAGATCCGAAGGAATTCGCAGCGCGCATCAAGGTCAATTGCGAACGGCTCAAGTGGATGGCAGGTAATGCGTTGCGCCCGCCTGCGCAGAAGTGAGTCGAACCGGATGAGCCGGTCGGTGTCGCGGGCCGTACGGGCCTTGCGACCTTATGCTCGACCGGACGGGGGTTTTCCCTGGAAATAGGAGATCCGACGGGATGGAGTACGGTGCGCGGTTGTTGTTTGTCTGCGATACCGCCCCTTCTCGGTGCGGCGACAGGCCGTGAACCTCGCTGCAAGTATTTGTTTTTGCTCGGGTTCGCAGCTCACGCGCATGACCGCGCCGATGCGCCCGCACCCCGCCGGTCGGGCAAAACCCCGCCCGCGGTGTCGCTGCTCCGCACTTCTTGAATTTGTCACTACCCGTCCATATAATTAGCACTCGCTGCACGAGAGTGCTAACAACATCTCCGGTTGGCTCGTCCAGCCGGGTTTTCTCAGCGTTCTTCAGTCTCAATCAGAGAGGAGTATGTATGAACCTTCGTCCTTTGCATGATCGCGTGATCGTCAAGCGTCTGGATCAGGAAACCAAGACCGCGTCGGGCATCGTGATCCCCGAAGCCGCAGCGGAAAAGCCGGATCAAGGTGAAATCCTCGCAGTCGGCCCGGGCAAGCGCGACGACAAGGGCGCAGCGATCGCCCTCGACGTGAAGGTCGGCGACCGCGTCCTGTTCGGCAAGTACGCAGGCCAGACCGTCAAGGTCGACGGCAACGAACTGCTTGTGATGCGCGAAGAAGACATCATGGCCGTGGTGCAGAAGTAAGCGCAACGTCGCTACTTCCCCGGTTATATCCAAAGTATTCAAGGAGTTAGAAGATGGCAGCTAAAGACGTCGTATTCGGTGATTCCGCCCGTGCCAAGATGGTCGAAGGCGTGAACATTCTCGCCAACGCCGTGAAGGTCACGCTGGGTCCGAAGGGCCGCAACGTGGTCCTCGAGCGCAGCTTCGGCGGCCCGACGGTCACCAAGGACGGTGTGTCGGTCGCAAAAGAGATCGAACTGAAAGACAAGCTCCAGAACATGGGCGCGCAAATGGTCAAGGAAGTCGCTTCCAAGACCAGCGACAACGCAGGCGACGGCACGACGACCGCTACGGTTCTCGCGCAATCGATCGTCCGCGAAGGCATGAAGTACGTCGCATCGGGCATGAACCCGATGGACCTGAAGCGCGGCATCGACAAGGCTGTTGCAGCCGCAATCGAAGAACTGCGCAAGATCAGCAAGCCGTGCACGACCAACAAGGAAATCGCCCAGGTTGGCGCGATCTCGGCGAACAGCGATTCGTCGATCGGCGAGCGCATCGCTGAAGCAATGGACAAGGTCGGCAAGGAAGGCGTGATCACCGTCGAAGACGGCAAGTCGCTGCAAGACGAACTTGACGTCGTCGAAGGTATGCAATTCGACCGCGGCTACCTGTCGCCGTACTTCATCAACAACCCGGACAAGCAAGTTGCCGTGCTCGACAACCCGTTCGTGCTGCTGCACGACAAGAAGGTGTCGAACATTCGTGATCTGCTGCCGGTTCTGGAACAAGTCGCGAAGGCTGGCCGTCCGCTGCTGATCATCGCTGAAGACGTCGAAGGCGAAGCGCTCGCAACGCTGGTGGTCAACAACATCCGCGGCATCCTGAAGACCGTTGCTGTCAAGGCACCGGGCTTCGGCGATCGTCGTAAGGCGATGCTGGAAGACATCGCGATCCTGACCGGCGGTCAGGTCATCGCTGAAGAAACCGGCCTCACGCTCGAGAAGGCAACGCTGGCTGAACTGGGTCAGGCGAAGCGTATCGAAGTGGGCAAGGAAAACACCACGATCATCGACGGCGCTGGCGAAGCAGCGAACATCGAAGCTCGCGTCAAGCAAGTGCGCAAGCAGATCGAAGAAGCGACCTCGGACTACGACCGGGAAAAGCTGCAAGAACGCGTTGCCAAGCTGGCAGGCGGCGTTGCAGTGATCAAGGTCGGTGCTGCGACCGAAGTCGAAATGAAGGAAAAGAAGGCACGTGTCGAAGACGCACTGCACGCAACGCGCGCAGCTGTGGAAGAAGGCATCGTCGCTGGTGGCGGCGTCGCGCTGATCCGTGCACGTACGGCGATCGCTGGCCTGAAGGGCGCTAACGCCGATCAGGACGCAGGTATCAAGATCGTTCTGCGCGCAATGGAAGAGCCGCTGCGCCAGATCGTCACCAACGGTGGCGAAGAAGCGAGCGTCGTCGTGGCAGCGGTTGCTGCTGGCAACGGCAACTACGGCTACAACGCAGCGACGGGCGAGTACGTCGACCTGGTGGACGCAGGTGTCGTGGACCCGACGAAGGTGACGCGTACGGCGCTGCAAAACGCAGCTTCGGTTGCTGGCCTGCTGCTGACGACCGACGCAGCTGTCTGCGAACTGCCGAAGGAAGATGCTCCGATGCCTGGCGGCATGCCCGGCGGCATGGGCGGCATGGGCATGGACATGTAATTCCGCTCGGGCCTCGTGGTCCGGTCGCGTGGTTGAATTGCCGCGCGTCTGGATCACGGACGAGGCCCGGTTGGAAGTCCATGAGGGGGAGTGCGCCGCGAGGCGTTTCCCCAAACGAAAAAACCCGCTCAGGCGGGTTTTTTCGTTTGGGCGTCGGGGTTGATGTGGCGGCCGGCGAGCGCTTCCGGACGCCCTGAGTTCGGATCAGGCGCCCGCGGCGTGAGCCGTACGCTGAGCCGATCTTCCGAGACACTTTTCGCGCAGGTAGTGGAAGATCTGCGCGACGCTTTGCGCGGGGCTCAGCGCTCCGGTGTCGACGTGCAGGTCGGGATCGATCGGTGCTTCATAGGGCGCCGATACGCCGGTGAACGAGCTGATCTCGCCTGACCTCGCCTTCGCGTAAAGACCTTTGGGATCGCGGCTCGCGCAGGTGGCGAGCGAGGCGGAGACGTGGGTTTCGACGAACTTGTCTGCTCCGATGATCTCGCGCGCCATTGCGCGGTCTTCGCGTAGCGGTGAAATCAGCGCGGTGATCACGATCAAACCCGCGTCGTTCATCAACTGGGCGACGTGCGCGACGCGGCGGATGTTCTCGCGCCGGTCGTCGCGCTCGAAGCCCAGATCGCTCGCCAGACCTTGGCGGATGTTGTCGCCGTCGAGCACATAGCAGGCATGACCGAGCGCGATCAGCCGCTCCTCGAGCGCGAACGCCAGTGTCGATTTACCGGCGCCGGACAGGCCGGTCAGCCAGATCGTGGCGGGCGTCTGATCGAATATGCGCAGGCGGTCCTGCGCCGCGATCTTGCCGGGGAAGCGTTGCACGAAGCTGGGCGGCTCTTTCATGTAAAAGTTCTCCTGACTCCTCTGGCTCACTCGCAGTGCCAGCCTTGTCGCGACGTGCCAGCGTTGTGCAGGCGTTCCGTGGAATCCGCGATCGATTACCGATGAATGACCAGGTCAGTGCCGCGCTTCCCCGGGCGCTGCTCCCTTGCCTTGCGCGGGCGGGGTTTCGTCGTCGTCGCTGCTGCGTGCCCAGAAGAACCGGTCGGGCATGTACGCCCCCATGCCGGGTCGGAACGCATTGCGCACCGCCTGGTACAGATACTCCTGGCTTTCGCGCACCGCTTCCGCGGGCTCCTGGCCGTTGGCGAGCAGCGCGGCGATCGCTGCGCCGAGCGTATCGGTCAGGCCTGTCAGCCGATGGGGCGCGCGGTCCCACATGTCCTGACGCAACTGGCCGTCCTCGCTGAAGAGCGTGTTGACGAGCCGGTGCGTGCCGGTTTCCGTCGACAGAATGTATTCGCAGCCCTGCGACAGCAGGTGCGAGATCGCGGCGTCGAGGCTCGGCGCCTCGGCGTCGCCGTCGGGCTGCGCAAGCGCGAGCAGCGTCGACGCGTCGGCGACCAGCAGTGTGGTTTGCGGTGCGAGCAGATCGGCGATGGCTTCGCGCAGTTCGTCGGCGGCGAGCACGTGTTCGTCGTCGAGCGTGAAGTCCGGGGCGAGGATCAGCGGGACATCGTCGTAGTCGGCCACCACTTCCGCGATCGCGCTGACCACTTCGGCGCGCGTGCACGCGCCGACCTTGAAGGCGGCGATCGGCATGTCCTCGAGCAGCATGCGCGCCTGCGTCGCGACGATGTCCGGGTCGAGGCCGGTCACTTCATCGCAGCTCGCCGAGTCGCGCACGGTGTAGCCCGTGAGCACGGAGACGCCGTGGCAGCCCATGCTGGCAAGTGTCATCAGGTCCGCCTGCAGGCCGGAGCCGCCAGTGGGATCGGAGAGGCCGAAGGTGAGGACGATCGGAGGCGTGTCGCTGGGCATGAAAATGGATGAGGAAAGCAGGATTTCGGCGCACAGTGCGCAAGTGGCTCAATTATGCGGCCTAAACCGTTGACAGGGCGTTTTTTCGCGCAGCTTGCCCGAGGGCCCACTCTACGGTGCCGCTGGCACCCGCCCAACGCGTGGCAAGACGCCGCAAGCGGCGCCGGCACGGCGCGTGGGCGCCCCGCCGAAGGCCGGTCCACGCTACGATTGCGCGTTTTCGATTGCTAGGCATGGGGGCGGCAACACGGTACCATCATGGCTCCCGTTTCCACGGACTCAACGACGCGACAAAAGAATGGAATATCAAAGCTGGATGTGCCTGATTTGCGGCTGGATTTACGACGAAGAGGCCGGCTTGCCCGACGAAGGCATTGCGCCGGGCACGCGCTGGGAAGACGTGCCCATCAACTGGACGTGTCCTGAGTGCGGAGCGCGCAAGGAAGACTTCGAAATGGTCCAGATCTGAAGCACGGCAAGCCGCCGCAAGCTTCGGCCTCCAAACGGGGTCCCGAGGTTCGGTCCCCAACCCAACCTGAACCCTGAGCTTCAATCCCGAAGGTGAGCGGTGTCTCCACCGCACAATTGCTGCAATCGCTTGATGCGTCCGGCGCGCCCGGCGCCTGTCAGAGCGCGCTAGCGCGGAACATCGCCGGACGCGTCGTGTCGCAACGGTAGTCTGTCATTGTCCTGTCGCCGGTTCGCGCGGTGGCCGCTCACTCGGCACGCGGCGCGAAGCGACGGCGCCGTCAGCTTCGTGTCGCCTGCCCATGACTCTTCGATCCGCTGCACCCGTTTCCATCGATGCACTGCCGAATCCGCGCGGCGGCGCTGTCCGCTCCGCGGAACTTGCGCTCGCCGAGGCGTCGCTCGCATTCGAGCAGCGCCACGAGAGCGGTGCCGCGCTGCTGCGCGCCTCGCATGCATTGCGCACGGCGGGCTGGCTCAGCGCGCAGCGTTTCGCCGACGCGCTGGTGCGGCTCTCGCCGCTCGCGAGCGACGAGTCGGCCGAAGCGCAAAGCGCCCGGCCGGTGTTCGGCGCGGCGCTGCATGACTTCCGCGCGGCGCTCGAACGTCACAATCTGCGTGAGCTCAGCTGCTCGCCGACGCTGTTCAACCACTACCGCGAGTTGTGCGCGCAACTCGTCGAACCCACGCCGGGCGCCGCCGTCGCGTTCGAAGACCTCGCGCTGTGCGCGCGGCCGGTGCCGCCCGCGTCGCTGCACGCGCAATCCGCCGACCAGCTCGCGCATCTGCGGGCACGCTACGAGCGCGCTCTGCTGCCGGTGCTGCGCTCGCAGGCCGACACGGGTAGCGCGGTGGCGCTTGCGGTCACCAACGCCGCGCTCGACGAGCTCGACGCCGTCTTCGCCGAACTCGCCGGCCCCGATCCCTACGACTTCTGGCGGCTCGCGCGCGCCTGCGCGAAGGCGCTGCGCGCGCGCGGCCATGCAATTCGCGATATCGACGCACGGCGCTTCTACGCGCGCTGCAACCTGGCGCTCGCCGATCACGCGCGCGGCATCGAGCGCGCGCCGCGTTCGCTGGTGCGCGCCACGCTCGCGCTGCTGTGGCGCGACTACGCGCTGTTCGGCGCGGCCGCGCAAGACGCCGACCAGGTCGAGGTGCTGCACGATTACGGCTTGACCGTCGACTGGCACGTCGCCGGCACGCAGTCGTCGGAAGCGCTGTGGGAGGCGCGCGCGCTCGAAGCGCAGTCGCTGCCGCACACGCGTGATCTCGGCGTGCTGAGCGTCAACGCGAACGCATACGAAGATTTCCTGCAGACCGCCGAAGCATCGATCGAGGCGCTCGCCGCCCATGCCCGCGCGGCCGATCAGCCGGAGAAAGCCGACCCGAGTGAAGCGCTGCAGGCGGGCGACGCCGCCTACCGGCTCGGCTCGGCCGCCTGCGCGCTCGGCCTTGGTCATGTGGCGCTGCTCGCCGATGCGCTCGGGCTCGCATGGCGACGTCGTGCGCACGCGGCGGTCGCGACGCCGGCGGTGCGCGTACACGTGATCGTCGGCGCGCCGGCGGCCGACACGCTCGAACAGGCCGCCGAGGCGTTGCGCGCGTCGCTGCACAAGGTCGCCGCGGGTGTTGGGCCAGCCGGTGGCAGCTCCACGCAGGCGGCGCTCGCCGCGCTCACGCGCGCAATCGAGCAGGGCGGCGCGTGAAGCGCAAGCAAACTTGAACCAAACGCGCGACGTGGCGCGCGAATTGCGTCGGCTACGTCTCGACCGTCGCGTGCCGAATCCGCTGAAACCCATTGTGACAAGTCACAATTGCGCTACTTCGCGACGCGCGTCAAACCTGCCGTTCTACGCGGTGTTTCGGCGCCTGATCGCGGCATGGCGCAAGTCCCGCGCGTGATAGAGTGGAACTTGATCCGGCGTCGATGACGCCGCACGTAGCGTGCAACCCAACGCGTTGCCATGCTCAAAGCAGCCCGCCATCGCGCATCGTCTTTGCTAAAATCCGAACTATGTCCAAGAGTACCGATCGCATCAATCTGACCAACCAGTTCCTGATCGCCATGCCGAACATGGCCGATCCGACGTTTTCAGGAACGGTGGTCTACCTTTGCGATCACAGTGAGCGCGGCGCGCTCGGCCTCGTGATCAACCGGCCGACCGATATCGACCTGGAAGCGCTCTTCAATCGCATCGATCTGAAGCTCGAGATCGAACCTCTTCTCCATGTTCCCGTGTATTTCGGCGGCCCGGTGCAAACCGAGCGCGGCTTCGTGCTGCACGATCCGAAAGGCGGCAGCGCGTACACATCGTCGATGTCGGTGCCGGGCGGGCTCGAAATGACCACCTCGAAAGACGTGCTCGAGGCCGTTGCGAGCGGCAACGGTCCGGAGCGTTTTCTGCTGACGCTCGGCCACGCCGGCTGGGGCGCCGGTCAGCTCGAAGACGAAATCTCGAAGAACGGCTGGCTGACGGTCGAGGCCGATCCGAAGATCGTCTTCGACGTGCCGGCCGAAGATCGTCTCGAAGCGGCGCTCGCGCTGCTCGGCGTGTCGCTGTCGATGCTGTCGGGCGAGGCCGGGCACGCATGAGGGGCCGCGCATGAATCTGCCGGCCGGACGTGAGGCGACGCTGCTTGCGTTCGACTACGGCGTGAAACGCATCGGCGTGGCGGTCGGCAATTCGCTGACGCGCCGCGCGCGGCCGCTCGTCGTCGTGCAGAACCGCAGCAAGGATTACCGTTTCGAGGCGCTCGGCAAGCTGATTGCCGAATGGAAGCCCGATGCGCTGGTGGTCGGCCTGCCGATGCACCCCGACGGCACGCCGCACGAACGCACCCAACTCGCGAAGCGCTTTGGCAACCAGCTGAACGGCCGCTTCAATCTGCCGGTCACGTGGGTCGACGAGCGCTATTCGTCGGTCGAGGCCGAGGCGCAAATCCGCGCCGGCAACGCCCGCGCCGACATGCTCGATGCCGAAGCCGCGAGCATCATCCTCCAGCAATATCTTGACGGACTTTCCGACGAACATGAGTTTCATTGACGCCGAAGCGCTGTATCGCGCGTTGCTCGACCAGATTCGCGCGGCCTATGGCGACCAGCTCGCCGCAGCGCACGACGGCACCCAGGCGGCGGTGCTAGCGGGTATCCATAGCGGCGGCGCATGGCTCGCCGAGCGGCTCGCGCGTGACCTGCACCTGGCGAGCTTCGGCGTGGTGAATGTCGCGCTGCATCGCGACGACTACGCGAAGAAAGGGCTGCACGCGCAGGCGAGCCCGACCTCGCTGCCGTTCACGGTGGATGGCAGCCGCATCGTGCTGGTCGACGACGTGCTGTACACGGGCCGCACGATTCGCGCGGCGGTAAACGAACTGTATGACTATGGCCGGCCGGCATCGGTCGAACTCGCGGTGCTCGCCGATCGCGGCGGACGCGAGTTGCCGGTGGCGGCGCGCTTCGTCGGCGGCGTGGTCGACGTGCCGGCCGACGCGACGCTCGTGCTGGCCCACGAAGACGACGGCGCGGGCGGCCAGCGGTTCTCTTTTCACACTGAAGCACGCGTCGATTGAAACTCGCGCGAGCGACGCGCCGACCTCGATCACGTTGACGCCCGTATTTGAAGCAGGTACATCATGAACACCGCCACCCAGGCTCCGCAAGATTCCTCCGCTAGCGCATCCGAGCGCTTCCGCTACGGCTTCCTGAAGGGCAACCCGCAGCTCACGAAGAACGGCGAGCTCAAGCATCTGCTGTCGATCGAGGGCTTGCCGAAGGCCATCGTCAATCACATTCTCGAGACCGCCGACCAGTTCGTCAGCGTGACCGATCGCGAAGTGAAGAAGGTACCGCTGCTGCGCGGCAAGTCGGTGTTCAACCTGTTCTTCGAGAACTCCACGCGCACCCGTACCACGTTCGAGATCGCGGCCACGCGGCTGTCGGCCGACGTGCTGAATCTGAACATCAACGCGTCGTCGACGAGCAAGGGCGAATCGCTGCTCGACACGATCAACAACCTGTCGGCGATTCACGCCGATCTGTTCGTCGTGCGTCATGCGTCGAGCGGCGCGCCGTTCCTGATCGCGCAGCACTGCGCGCCGCACGTGCACGTGATCAACGCCGGCGACGGCCGTCACGCGCACCCGACGCAGGGTCTGCTCGATATGTACACGATCCGCCACTACAAGAAAGACTTCACGAAGCTGCGCGTGGCGATCGTCGGCGACATCCTGCATTCGCGCGTCGCGCGCTCGGACATTCATGCGCTGACCACGCTCGGCGTGCCCGAAGTGCGCGCGATCGGTCCGCGCACGCTGCTGCCGGGCGGCCTCGAACAGATGGGCGTGCGCGTGTTCCACAACCTCGACGAAGGGCTGAAGGACGTCGACGTGATCATCATGCTGCGCCTGCAGAACGAACGCATGAGCGGCGCGTTGCTGCCGTCGTCGCAGGAGTACTTCAAGAGCTGGGGGCTGACGCCCGAGCGACTCGCGCTCGCCGCCCCCGATGCGATCGTGATGCACCCCGGTCCGATGAACCGCGGCGTCGAGATCGACTCGCAGGTCGCGGACGGCCCGCAATCGGTGATCCTGAATCAGGTGACGTTCGGTATCGCGGTGCGCATGGCGGTGATGGGGATCGTCGCGGGCAATAACGACTGAGCGACGACTGATCGGGAAGCCGAACGATAGGCTGAACCACAGGGCTGAACCACAGGTTTAACAAAGGCAGCGCATGAAGATTCATATTCAAGGCGGCACGCTGATCGATCCGGCAGCGGGCACCGAACAGCAGCAGGACATTTTTATCGAGGCGGACAAGATCGCCGCTCTCGGCCACGCGCCGGCCGGCTTCCAGGCGGAGCGCACGATCGACGCCCACGGTCTGTCGATCGCGCCGGGTCTTGTCGACCTGTGCGCGCGTTTGCGCGAACCGGGCTACGAGCACAAGGCGACGCTCGGCTCGGAGATGGCCGCGGCGCTCGCGGGCGGCGTGACGAGCCTCGTATGTCCGCCGGACACCGATCCGACGCTCGACGAGCCGGGCCTCGTCGAAATGCTGAAGTTCCGCGCGCGCAATCTGAACAAGGCGCACGTGTATCCGCTCGGTGCGTTGACGGTCGGTCTGAAGGGGCAAGTCATCACCGAGATGGTCCAGCTGACCGAGGCGGGCTGCGTCGGCTTCTCGCAGGCCGACACGCCGATCGTCGATACCCAGGTGCTGATGCGCGCGCTGCAATACGCGAAGACCTATGGCTTCACCGTGTGGCTGCGTCCCGTCGATGCGTACCTCGGCAAGGGCGGCGTCGCCGCGAGCGGCGCGCTGGCGTCGCGGCTCGGTCTGTCGGGCGTGCCGGTGTCGGCCGAAACGATCGCGCTGCATACGATCTTCGAACTCGTGCGCGTGACCGGCGCGCGTGTGCATGTGTCGCATGTGTCGTCGGCGGCGGGCGTCGCGCTCGTGCGCGCGGCGAAGGCCGAAGGCCTGCCGGTGTCGTGCGACGTCACGGTCAACCACGTGCATCTGATCGACCTCGACATCGGCTATTTCGACGCGCAGTTCAGGCTCGATCCGCCACTGCGTCAACAGCGCGATCGCGAAGCGATCCGCGCGGGCCTCGTCGACGGCACGATCGACGCGATCTGCTCCGCGCACACGCCGGTCGACGACGAAAAGCTGCTGCCGTTCGCCGAAGCGACGCCCGGCGCGACTGGCCTCGAACTGTTCCTGTCGCTGACGGTCAAGTGGGCCGACGAAGCGGGCGTGCCGCTCGCGACCGCGCTCAATCGCATCACCGCGGCGCCGGCGCAGGTGTTGGGCCTCGAAGCGGCTGGCCGTATCGCGGTCGGCGCGGTGGCCGACCTCTGCGTGTTCGACCGTCACGCTCACTGGCGCGTCGAGCCGCGCGCGCTGAAGAGTCAGGGGCACAACACGCCGTTCCTCGGCTACGAACTGCCGGCGCAGGTGCGCGCGACCGTCGTGTCCGGTCAGCTCGCGTACGAACAGCGCTGAGCGGGCATCGTCTCGGTCCAGTCAAGGAAAGCTCCGGCCATGAAGCTCGCGTTACGCAAGATCCGTCTCATCACGCATCTGCTGCACGGCATGTGGACCGTCGCGACGCGCTTTCCGAACGCGAGCGCCGAGCGGCGACACGCGCTCAATCGCGCGTGGTCGTTGAAGATGCTGCGGCTGTGCGGCATGCGCCTCGTCGTGCATAACGATGCGGTGCGGCTCGATCGTGGCGCGCTCGTCGTCGCCAATCACGTCTCGTGGATCGACATCTACGTGATCAACGCGTGGCGGCCGACGCCGTTCGTGTCGAAGGCGGAGATCCGGCAATGGCCAGTGGTTGGCTGGCTCGCGCAGCAGCTCGATACGGTGTTCATCCAGCGCGAGAAGCGCAGCGACGCGAAGCGGATCATGCACGAACTCGCCGATCGGCTCAGTGCGGGTGAACTGATGTGCGTGTTCCCCGAAGGCACGACGTCGAACGGGCTCGAGTTGCTGCCCTTTCACGCGAACATGTTCCAGGCGGCGGTGTCGGCCGGTGTGCCGGTGCAGCCGCTGTGCATCATGTACGAGGATGCGCAGGGCCGGCAGTCGACCGCACCCGCGTATATCGACGATGTGTCATTGTCCGACTCGCTCGACATGCTGTTGCGTGGCGGTCCGCTAACCGCTCACGTCTATGTCGGCGCACCGCTCGCGCCGAACGCCGACCGGCGGGTGCTCGCGGCGCAGGCTCAGAATGTGGTGGCGAACGCGTTGCGGGACATGCAGGCCGGCAACGCAGTGGCGGGGACGGTCGCGCAAGAGGGCGACGTGGCAGCTGCCGCGCCGTCGAGCGACGCCGCCGAGACGCCGGAAACGCTGATCGAGCCCGTCGATCAGCCGCGCCGCTCGGCCTGAGCGGCGGTGCTGCCGGGCAGCGTCGCCGCCTTCTGTTCAATTGCCCCCGCGCGGCACGCCGCACGAATCGCAATCGACCTGCGTCAACGTACGCTCGGCCGGATTTTGTGCGAGCCGTACCGCCGACAACTTCTGCCCCCACACGCAACCCGAATCGAGGCCGATCAGGTTATCGCGCAGCATCAGGCCCAGCGCGGCCCAATGACCGAACACGACGGTCACGTCGGCGGTCTGGCGCGACGGCACGTCGAACCATGGCATGCAACCGCTCGGCGTGGATGCGAGCGTGCCGCTGCTGCTGAAATCCATCACCCCATCGGCGCTGCAAAAGCGCATGCGTGTCAACGCGCTGCACGTCACGCGCAGACGCTCGATTCCCTTCAGGCCCGGCTTCCAGCGGTTCGGCTCGTTGCCGTACAGGCCGGCAAGCGTTTCTTTCCAGTTCGGCGCACGCAGCGCGCGCTGCAATCCGTCGGCGAGTTCCAGCGTCAGCGTCGTATCCCATTGCGGCAGCACGCCCGCGTGCACCATCAGCATGCCGTTGTCGAAATGCGCGAGCGGCCGGTGGCGGATCCACTCGAGCAGATCGGCGGCATCGGGCGCGGCGAGGATGTCTTCGATCGTGTCGCCTTTCTTCGACTTGCGAATCCCCGCCGACACCGACAGCAGATGCAGATCGTGATTGCCGAGCACCGGCACCGCGCGCTCGCCGAACGCGATGACGTCCCGCAAAGTGTCGAGCGAGTCGGGGCCGCGGTTGATCAGATCGCCGGCGAACCACAGCGGTGTGCCGTCCGGCGGCGCGGCTTTGGCGAGCAGTTGCTGAAACGGCGCGCGGCAGCCTTGCAGATCGCCGAATGCAAGGGGAACGAGGGGAGCGGACGTACTGGAAGCGTTGTGGGGTGTCATCGAGGAAATCAGGTCGATTCGACACGCGCGGTGTTGCACGACGCGTGCCACGCTGGGCAGAGCAGCAAGCTAGCGTGACATAATAGCCCGTTTGGGGTTCGGATATTGCGCGATCACGTTGTGGGACGCGGGCAACCTCGCATGGACCGCGTGCGCTATTCCAATACAACAACAGGATGACTCTCTCGTGAACGAAGCCAGCATGTCGTCGCCCGTCGCGAAGCAATTGTTTCGCACGCTCGTCACCGGTGCGAACGGTTTTACCGGCCGCTATCTGGTCGAGAAGTTGAGCGGGCGTGGGCACACCGTGATCGAAGCGGTGTGGGGGCGGGTGAGCCTGACACGCAGGGCACAGCACACGCCGCGGCGGCGTCCGGTCGACTGGATACGATCCATTAACGGTGTCGAGCGCGACATGTCATGGCGTTTCTGTGCTCGGTTCGCGTTAGCGACCGCATAAACAGTCACTAGGACAGCAAACGGCAGCCAGAATGGTGAGGCTGTTTCAAATGGTTGAATTCGAATTTTTGGCGTGGACAACCGTATAATCGGGTCATCATAAGAATAGCGTCCGAGCGTTTGCTTGCGCACAAGCGAATGCAACGGATTGCTGCAGAATCGGAAACCATTACGCATCGTGAGAAGGTCGGCGAGTCGATTTCGGGCGCCGCTCACACCCACAAGGGAATTACATGATCCTCGTAACGGGCGGTGCCGGATTTATCGGCGCCAATTTCGTGCTCGACTGGCTGAATGCGTCGGACGAAGCGGTGCTCAACGTAGACAAACTGACCTACGCCGGCAACCTGGGCACGCTGAAGTCGCTACAGGGCAATTCCAAACACATTTTCGCGCGCGTCGACATCTGCGATCGCGCTGCGCTCGACGCGCTATTGGCCGAACACAAGCCGCGCGCCGTGCTGCATTTCGCGGCCGAGAGCCATGTGGATCGCTCGATTCACGGTCCGGCCGATTTCGTGCAGACCAACGTGGTCGGCACCTTCACGTTGCTCGATGCGACGCGCAGCTACTGGAACACGCTGGGTGAAGCGGAGCGCGCCGCATTCCGCTTCCTGCACGTGTCGACCGACGAAGTGTTCGGCTCGCTGTCCGCAACCGATCCGCAGTTCTCCGAAACGACGCCTTATGCGCCGAATAGCCCCTATTCGGCGACCAAGGCCGGCTCGGATCACCTCGTGCGTGCCTACCATCACACGTATGGCCTGCCGGTGCTGACCACCAACTGCTCGAACAACTACGGCCCCTACCAGTTCCCCGAAAAACTGATTCCGCTGATGATCGCCAACGCGCTCGGCGGCAAGCCGCTGCCGGTGTATGGCGACGGACAGAACGTGCGCGACTGGCTGTACGTCGGCGACCATTGCAGCGCGATCCGCGAAGTGCTCGCGCGCGGCACGCCGGGCGAGACGTACAACGTCGGCGGCTGGAACGAGAAGAAGAATCTCGAGGTCGTGCACACGCTGTGCGACCTGCTCGACCAGCAGCGTCCGAAGGCGGCGGGCTCCTATCGCGACCAGATCACCTATGTGACGGATCGTCCGGGCCACGACCGCCGTTACGCGATCGACGCCCGCAAGCTCGAGCGCGAACTCGGCTGGAAGCCGGCGGAAACGTTCGAGACGGGGCTCGCCAAAACGGTCCAGTGGTATCTCGACAACCAGCAATGGGTCGACGAAGTCGCTTCGGGCGAATACCGGAAGTGGGTAGAGACCAACTACGCGCAGCGCGCGTAAAGGCACGGCAATGGCGCGCAAAGGCATTATTCTCGCGGGCGGTTCGGGCACTCGCCTGTATCCGATCACGCACGTCGTCTCCAAGCAGCTGCTGCCGGTGTACGACAAGCCGATGATCTACTACCCGCTGTCCACGCTGATGGTGGCGGGTATTCGCGACGTGCTGATCATCTCCACGCCACAGGACACGCCGCGCTTCGAGGCGATGCTCGGCGACGGCAGCCAGTGGGGCATGAACATCCAGTACGCGGTGCAGCCGTCGCCGGATGGGCTCGCGCAGGCGTTCATCATCGGCCGCGAGTTCGTGAACAACGATCCGTCGGCGCTAATTCTCGGCGACAACATCTTCTACGGCCACGATCTCGCGAAGCAGCTCGAACGCGCCGACGATCAGACCGAAGGCGCCACCGTGTTCGCATATCACGTGCAGGACCCGGAGCGCTACGGCGTGGTTGAATTCGACAAGCAGTTCCGCGCGTTGTCGATCGAGGAAAAGCCCGCCAAGCCGCGTTCGAACTACGCGGTCACCGGCCTGTACTTCTACGACAGGCAGGTCTGCGACATCGCCGCGGACATCAAGCCGTCCGCGCGCGGCGAGCTCGAAATTACCGACGTGAACTCGCGCTACCTCGCAAACGCGGCGCTCAACGTCGAGATCATGGGCCGCGGTTACGCGTGGCTCGACACCGGCACGCACGACTCGCTGATCGAAGCCGCGACCTTCATCGCGACGCTGCAGAAGCGCCAGGGTCTGGTGGTCGCGTGTCCGGAAGAGATCGCGTACCGGCGTCAGTGGATCGACGGCGAGCAACTGCTCGCGCTCGCTAGGCCGCTCGCGAAAAATGGCTACGGCCAGTACCTGCAAAACATTTTGACGGATCGAGTCGCATGGCCATCCAGGTAACCCCAACCTCGCTGCCCGAAGTCAAGATCATCGAGCCGAAGGTGTTCGGCGATGCGCGCGGCTTTTTCTTCGAAAGCTTCAATGCGCTCGAATTCGCCGAGAAAGTCGAGCCGGGCGTCGTGTTCGTGCAGGACAATCACTCGCGCTCGGCTCGCGGCGTGCTGCGCGGTCTGCACTATCAGATCCAGCATGCGCAGGGCAAGCTCGTGCGCGTGGTCGAGGGCGAGGTGTTCGACGTCGCCGTCGACATCCGCAAGAGTTCGCCGAACTTCGGCAAGTGGGTCGGCGTGACGTTGTCGGTGGAGAACCCCCGGCAGCTGTGGGTGCCGCCCGGTTTCGCGCACGGCTTCGTCGTGCTGTCGGAGTCCGCGCAGTTCCTGTACAAGACCACCGACTACTGGTTCCCGGAACACGAGCGCAGCATCGCGTGGAACGATCCGGCGATCGGCATCGAATGGCCGATCGACTTCGAGCCGCTGCTCGCGGCCAAGGATGCGGCGGGCAAGCGTCTCGCCGACGCCGAAGTCTACGCGTAAGGGGATCGTATGAGCGCACACCACGCGACACGGACGATTCTCGTCACCGGCGTAAACGGCCAGGTCGGCTATGAGCTCGCTCGCACGCTGCAAGGGCTCGGCAACGTGGTGGCGGTCGATCGCACACGGCTCGATCTGTCGAACCTCGATCAGATTCGCGCAGTGGTGCGCGCGCTGCGTCCGGCGCTGATCGTCAATCCGGCCGCGTACACGGCGGTGGACGAGGCCGACGAGGAGCGCGAGCTGGCAATGCGCATCAACGGCGAAGCGCCGGGCGTGCTCGCCGACGAAGCGAGAAAGGTCGGCGCCGCGCTGATCCACTATTCGACGGACTACGTGTTCAACGGCGCGAAGGAAGGCGCGTACGTCGAGGACGATCCGACCGATCCGCAGAACGTCTACGGTGCCAGCAAGCTCGCGGGCGAGCAGGCAATCGCGGCGAGCGGCGTCAATCATCTCGTGTTGCGCACCAGCTGGGTGTACGGCACGCGCGGCAAGAACTTTCTGCTGACGATGCTGCGGCTAGGCGCCGATCGTGCCGAGTTGAAGGTGGTGGCCGACCAGTTCGGCGCGCCCACGTGGTGCAACACGATCGCGACGCTGACCGCGCATCTGTGCGCGCAGGGCTTCGCCGCCGAAGACGGCGTGAAGTGGTGGAACGAGCGTTCCGGCATCTATCACCTGTGCGCGGGCGGCTCGACGTCGTGGCACGGCTTCGCGTCGGCCATCTTCGAACTCGCGGATTTGCCGAACAGGCCGAACACGCTGCCGATTCCGGCCGCGGACTACCCGACGCCCGCAAAGCGCCCCGCCAATTCGAGGATGTCGAACGACAAACTGGCGCGTGTGTTCGGGCTCGCCGCGCCGCATTGGAAGGAGGCGTTGAAGTTGTGCCTGTCGCGCGACGAGCGCCTCGCATAATGCGGGCGCCCATGTTGCCAACCCTATGCCGGGAAGGGCGGTGTAAATATCACTCGGCGAACGAGATCCTTGTTGGCCGCCAGCGATTGCCATCATTCGGGGAGTGGGGGAGCGGAAGAGCGTTTCGCGTGATCACACTTTTCTCTGTTTAGGCCCGCTCAAATGAGTCAAAAGCCCCTCGTAGTCGATCTCGACGGAACGCTGATGCGCTCCGATGTGCTGATCGAAAGCGCATTCGCATTTTTCAAAGCCGCGCCTCACCGTTTTTATGAGCCGCTACTCTGGCTGTTGCGCTTTGGCAAGCCTGGGCTCAAGTCGCGTCTCGCGCAGACGACCAATATCGACGTGACGGTGCTGCCCTATGACGAGACGGTCCTGGACTGGCTCAAGCAGGAGCGCGCCGCCGGTCGCCGCCTCGTGCTTGCCACCGCGAGCCATGAGCGCTTCGCGCATGCGATTGCCGATCACCTGAGTCTGTTCGACCAAACCTTCGCGACCAATGGCAACGTGAACCTGAGCTCGCGCAACAAGCGGGATCGGCTGGTCGCGGAATTCAGCGAAAAGGGCTTCGACTACGCCGGCAATTCGCATGCGGACGTTCCCGTGTGGGAGGTTGCCGACCGCGCCTACGTGGTCAACCCATCGGTCGGCGTCGAGCGGGTCGCGCGCAGGCGGGGCAACGTCGAGACCGTCATCGAGACGCGTCCGCCTCGCACCCGGGTGTGGGCGAAGTCACTGCGGTTGCATCAGTGGCTCAAGAACCTGCTGATTTTCTTGCCGCTGTTGGCCGCGCACGAGGCAACGTCGATGCATCTGCTCGCCATGGCCGCCCTCGGTTTCATATCGTTCGGGCTGTGCGCATCGAGCGTCTACCTGCTGAATGATCTGCTCGATCTCGAGGACGATCGGCACCACCCGACCAAGCGTCGGCGCCCGCTCGCGGCAGGAACCTTGCCGCTATGGCAGGGCGCGATGTTGTTTCCGGTTCTATTGGTGATCGGGTTTGGAATCGCCCACGCGTTACTGCCGTACCGATTCACCTTGGCGCTGATCGCCTACTACGCGCTGACGCTCGCCTACTCTTTCTATCTGAAGCGGCACGTCATGGTGGACGTCGTGGCGCTCGCTTGCCTCTACACATCGCGAATCGTGGCGGGGAGCGCGGCCATCGATGCACGGCTGAGCTTCTGGCTGCTCGCTTTCTCGATGTTCATTTTCCTCAGTCTCGCCCTGGTCAAGCGCTTTGCCGAACTGCACCTGCTGCAGGCGCGCGGGCTCGTCACGTCGCGGGGCCGAGGATATGTGGCGGGTGATCTTTCGCTGGTCTCATCGCTCGGAGCGGCGGCTGGCTATTTATCCGTGCTGGTGCTGGCGCTGTATATCCAGGACGCCAACACGCTTTTGCTGTATCGCCATCCCCAGTTCATCTGGCTGGCCTGTCCGCTTCTGCTCTATTGGGTCAGCCGTATCTGGATCATCGCCCATCGTGGCCAGATGCACGACGATCCTGTCGTTTTCGCCGCCAAGGATCGAGGTAGCTGGGCCGTCATCGGGTTGTGCGCTGTCGTGTTCTGGCTGGCCATCTGAAACATGGCGCACGTTCAGTCCTGGGGGCTTTATCCCTATGCGCCGCAGAATCCGCACACACCGGCGTGGCGCGACGGCGTAGCGCCAGCCTGGCGCTCGGCGGCGTCGGCTAGCGGCACGACGCTCGGATTCGGCCAGGGCCGCAGCTACGGCGACAGCTGTCTCGCGTCCTCGGGCCAGGTCGTGTGCATGCGGGGTCTCGATAGGCTCATCGACTTCGACGCGTCGAGTGGCGTGCTGCGCGCCGAGGCGGGCGTCACGCTGGAGACGATTCTCGAGCTCGCGATTCCGCGCGGCTGGATGCTGCCGGTCACGCCGGGAACCAAATATGTGACGCTTGGCGGCGCTGTGGCCAACGATGTTCACGGCAAGAACCATCACGTCCGAGGCACCTTCGGCCGTCATGTGCGCCGCTTCGGCCTGTTGCGCAGCGATGGCAGCGAGCGCGAATGCGCGCCCAGAAACGCGACGGACGCCGAGCCCGATTTTTTCGGTGCGACTATCGGCGGACTGGGGCTCACGGGACTGATCACGTGGGTCGAGGTTCAACTGATGCGAATCCGCACGAGCCTGATCGATGTATCGAGCATCCGCTTCGACAATGTCGACGAATTCTTCGTCCTGTCCGAGCGCCTCGATCCGCATCATGAATACAGCGTCGCGTGGATCGATTGCCAGAGCCGTGGCGCGGCGCTGGGACGGGGGATTTTCATGGTCGGCGATCATGCGCCGGAAGGGCCGCTCGCAGTCGAGCGCCGCAAAAAGCACACGGTCCCCATCGTCTCGCCCGTTCCTGTGTTTAACAAACTGACGCTGCGTCTTTTCAACGAGGCGTATTATCGCCGCCAGGCCGCTGGCGAGACCAAGGCGAAGGTCGGATACGATAGCTATTTCTATCCGCTCGACGCGCTACTGCAGTGGAACCGCATCTATGGACGCTCCGGCTTCCAGCAATATCAATGCGTAATCCCGCCAGATTGCGCGCGCGAGGCGATACGCGACGTGCTCGATGCGATTTCGCGCAGCGGCACCGGCTCGTTTCTTGCCGTGCTCAAGCGGTGCGGCGATCTTCGGTCGCCGGGGTGGCTTTCCTTTCCACGGGAGGGCACTTCGCTGGCGCTCGACTTCCCGCAGCGCGAGGCGTCCAACCGGCGCCTGTTCGATACGCTCGACGCGATCGTCCGCGCGAGCGGTGGACGTCTGTATCCGGCAAAGGATGCCCACATGTCGGGGGAGGATTTCCGCGCGGCCTACCCGCGGTGGACCGACCTGGAGACACTGAGGGATCCTGCTTTGCTTTCTCGATTCTGGGAACGAACGACTCGCTCATGAAGAACATCGTCATCATTGGAGCCACTTCGGCCATCGCTTCGGCCTGCGCGCGTGCATGGAATGGACTGGGTGTACGCTTCGCGCTGGTCGCCCGCAACGCGCGGCGCCTTCAGGAAACCGCCGACGATCTGAAGGCGCGCGGCGCCGGGTTCGTTAGCTGCCACCAGTTGGATATCGACGATCTCGGCGCGCAGGAGGCGGTCGTGCAGGCATGCCGGGCCGCTCTCGGCAGCATCGACATCGTGCTGGTTGCGCCGGGCACCTTGCCCGATCAGCGCGAATGCGAGCGCGACGCAGCCGTCGCGGTGCGCGAGTTCACGACGAACGTCGTTTCGGTGATCGCGCTACTGACGCGTTTCGCTAATATCGTCGAGGAACAGCGCAGCGGCACATTGGCGGTGATCGCCTCGGTCGCCGGCGATCGTGGACGTCCGTCGAACTACCTTTACGGCAGTGCGAAAGCCGCACTTGCCACGTTCTGCGAAGGACTCAATGCACGCCTGAAAAAGGTCGGTGGACATGTGGTGACGATCAAGCCTGGCTTCGTCGCTACACCGATGACGCAGGGCCTGCCGTTGCCCAAGCCGCTCGTGGCGACACCGCAGGCTGTGGCCGCCGACATAGTGAAGGCCGTGGCGCGTCACCGCGACGTGCTGTATACCCCGTGGTTCTGGGCGGGCATTATGCTGATCATTCGCTCGATTCCGCGCCGCATCTTCAACCGGCTGTCGCTGTAATGGAAGCCGGCCGGCGGGCCAGTCGCGCTCGCGCAGGCCGACCGCTTTCAGACAGTCGATAGATCAACGCAACGATACCGTGAATTCATCGGCCAAACCTCTCGCCACCCCCCACCTCGTCATTCTGTATGCAGTCTTCGCGGCCCTGTCGATCGTCGTGAACATCGGCCTGCAAAAGCTGTCGCTGATTGTGTACGAGGGTCCTTTCGACGTCATGCTTTCGGTGGTGGTCGGCACCGGAGGCGGTCTCGTACTGAAGTTCGTCCTGGACAAGATCTGGATTTTTCGCTATCGCCACAATAATCTTTCGCATGGGGTGGCGAGCTTCTTTCTGTATTCGTTGATGGGCGTGGCGACCACGTTCATCTTCTGGGGCTTCGAGTTCGGCGCCGACGCCATCTTTCATTCCGAACCGGCACGCTTCGTCGGCGGCGCCATCGGCCTGACGATCGGCTATGTCGTGAAGTACCGACTCGACAGGCGGTTCGTCTTTGCCTGATGCAAGCGTGCGGCGGCGCCCCGCATCCGAATCATCGTCACTGGACGTCTTCGATCCATGTCCGTCGATTCAAGACCGAATGGCCTCGTCGATGCGCCCGCACCCAAGCGTGCGCCGCGCGTATCGCTCGATCTCGTCGCGTATGCGCTGCTGTTGGCGGTATCGGTCTTCATCTTTGACGGTTGGATGGGTCTGTCGGCATTGCATCCTTCGCATCTCGAATGGTTGTACATCGGCGACTACCGGAGGAATCTGGCCGCGCTCAACCTGTTCCGTAGCTCGTCGTGGCAGTTTCCGCTAGGACATATCGAGACGAGCGATTTTCCGGTGGGCGCAAACATCGTGTTCATGGACGGTAACCTGCTATTGGCGATCGTCACGAAGTTGCTCGCGCCGTTCCTCGGCCCGGCGGCGCAGACCTACGGCGCCTGGGTTTATCTGTGCGCGTTGCTGCAATTCTGGTCCATTTATTGGGCGCTGAGGCAGCTCGCAGTCTCATCGGTGTGCGCGTTCCTGGGCGCGCTGTTGATCGGGCTTCTGCCGACGTTTTACTACCGGGTAGGCCATCTCAACCTGTTGCCGCATTTTCTGATCATAATCGGTTGGGGCACGCTTCTGTCCGCGTCGATGACGTCTAGCGACCGGTTGCGCATTTTTCTCGCGCTAATCGTCTTTTCGGTATTCACGCACTTCTATTTCACGCCGCCTCTCGTGCTGATGGCGGTGCTGACACAGTGGCGTGCATGCAGCTACCGCGCTGATACGGCAACGCTGCGCTTCGTTGCGCGTCAGGCTTGCATCATTCTCGCGTTCATGCTGTCGGCAATGTTCGCGGCCGGCTATTTCCAGCATTTCCGTGATGACAGCAGCGGCTTCGGCTTCTACTCGATGAACCTGAACGCGTTCATCAATCCGCTAGGCGCAGACGGAGAAGATACGTCGAGGTATGTATCGACGCTGCCGATCGGCACTGCCGGACAGTACGAGGGTTATCAATATCTCGGTCTCGGCCTCTTGCTGTTCGTCCTGATGGCGGGGTTCATGCTCGGGCGCCGGATCGTTGCAGGCGTCGACGCACCCGTCTGGTCGCTATGGCTGGCGCTGACGATACTGAGTCTTTCGAATCAGGTCTATCTGGGCTCCTCGCTGGTGTTCGGAATCGAGCTTCCACGCGCGTTAATGGGGCTGGTGTCGCCCTTCCGCGCCTCGGGGCGCTATGGATGGTTCGTGGTCTATCCGGTTTTGCTCGTCGTATTCTCGGACCTCTACCGGCATGTGCGCGCCCGATCGAGCGGATCGTGGCGGTCCGGCATCACCGTGTTCGCGCTCGTCGTCGCTCTGCTCACTGTCGTGCAATTCGAAGATATCAGGTCGGTATTGGTCCTCAGGCGTGGCGCGCCCCCGCCGACGCTGCCGGCCGGGGTTGCAGTGGCCAGGACGGTGGCAGCGTACGTGTTGGCTAGCGGCTTCAGAGGGCCGATCTTTATCGACGTCCCGGACATCGAAACGAACAAGGATGTATTTGCGCCGCTCACTGCCGAGCTGGCAGGGCGGCGCGTAAGCATTTCTCCAGCGCCGAATGTGCGCGAGAACCTGCGCTATTCCGGCCGGGATCACATCCAGGACACGCTGGACGCGCACGGGCTCGTCATCACCCAGTCTTGCGAGCGCGCGCTTACCGCCAGGAAGATCGAGCTTCTGCCAGCGTGGTGCGCGTTCGCGGGCTGAGTGACGGACTCGGTGCCGGGGCGAATCGCATGCTCGTCGCGTGTCAGCGTGCCGGCGGATTCGGTCCCGGAGCCCGTCCATCGATACCCAGCGGAATCGGTCGGCAGCTGGCACGTGCGCCGTCCGCGACTATCTCGGCGCCCCGGCAGGGTTGCCCCGTCGGCTATAATCGGCGTTCATTATTACCCATGCTCAACGCGGGGACTTGCGTGAGCGGCTTACTGAAGGAGAAGGACTTGACGAGCGCTGTGGTGACTGGCATTACCGGGCAAGATGGTGCGTATCTGACGCAATTGCTCCTCGAACGTGGCTACGACGTCTATGGCACGTATCGGCGTACCAGCTCGGTCAACTTTTGGCGTCTCGATGAAGTGGGTGTATTGCAGCATCCGAAGCTTCATCTGGTCGAGCACGACCTGACCGATCTCGGCGCAACGATTCGCCTGCTCGAAATGGCCAAGCCGCGCGAGGTGTATAACTTGGCGGCGCAGAGCTTCGTCGGCGTGTCGTTCCAGCAGCCGGCCACTACGGCTGAGATCACCGGTGTCGGGGCGCTGAACGTGCTCGAGGCGATTCGCATCGTCGATCGCTCGATTCGCTTCTATCAGGCGTCCACCTCCGAAATGTTCGGCAAGGTGCAGGCGATCCCCCAAAAGGAAGACACCCCGTTCCATCCGCGCAGTCCGTACGGCGTAGCGAAACTTTACGCACACTGGATCACGGTCAATTATCGCGAGTCTTACGATATTTTTGGCTCGAGCGGCATTCTGTTCAATCACGAATCGCCGCTGCGCGGCCGTGAATTCGTCACACGGAAGATTACGGACTCGGTCGCCAAGATTTCGCTCGGCAAGCTCGACGTGCTGGAACTCGGCAATATCGACGCGAAGCGCGACTGGGGTTTCGCGAAGGAATACGTCGAAGGCATGTACCGCATGCTGCAAGCCGACGAGCCGGACACCTTCGTTCTTGCGACCAACCGCACTGAGACCGTGCGCGATTTCGTATCGATGGCCTTCCGTGCTATCGGCACGGACATCGAGTGGCGTGGCAAGGCGGAGAAAGAAGAAGGGCTCGACGTATCCAACGGCAAGGTACTGGTGCGTGTGAATCCGGAGTTCTATCGTCCGGCGGAAGTCGATCTGTTGATCGGCGACGCCACCAAGGCGAAGGAAAAACTTGGCTGGACGCCACGCACTACGCTCGAAGAGTTGTGCACACTGATGGTCGAGTCGGATCGGCGCCGCAACCAGATTGGTTTCTCGTTCTGATATGCCTATGCGCCGCGTCTTGATCACAGGTGCCCATGGCTTTACGGGCGCTTATCTTCGCGAGGAACTGCTGAGCGCCGGGTATGAGGTGACGGGTACCTGTGTCGGCGATCTTCGGCAAGGAAGCGAGCTGCAGCTCGACATCACGTCGCTCGACGATTGCCGTCGCGTGATCGAGGCGGTCCGCCCTGATTGCATCGCGCATCTGGCTGCAATCAGCTTCGTCGCGCACGAAGTGACACTCGACATGTACCGGGTCAACGTGCTTGGTACGCTCAATCTGCTTCAGGCCTGCGCCGACGTCGGCCACCGGCCGGACAAGATTCTGATTGTCAGCAGCGCGAACGTCTATGGCAATTCCGGCGGCGTGATCGACGAAGGTGTGATCCCGGCGCCCATTAATCATTACGCGGCCAGCAAGCTTGCGATGGAGCATCTGGTCAAGACGTGGTTTGACCGGTTGCCGATCGTGATCGTGCGTCCGTTCAACTACACCGGGCGTGGCCAGGCTGAGCGTTTCCTGATCCCAAAGATCGTTTCGCACTTCGTCAAGCGACTGCCTGTCATCGAATTAGGCAATCTGGATGTGGCGCGCGACTTTTCCGATGTGCGCACGGTCGCGAAGGTCTATCGCGGACTGCTGGAGTCGAATGTCGAATCCGAGGTAGTGAATGTGTGCAGCGGCAAGCCTTATACGCTTCAGCAAGTGCTCGAGGCAGTGAGCGAGGTCTCCGGACACCAGCTCGAGGTGCGTGTCAATCCGGCGTTCGTTCGGGCCAACGAGGTCAGAGTCCTGGTGGGTTCGACCGAGAAATTGCGTCGTCTCGTGCCCGGCGTGCAGCCATTCGACTTTTCCGAAACCATCAAATGGATGGTTGGCGGCGAAGACCCGCGATTGTAAGCGCCAGCGCTGCCTGGCGAGCGGCCGCGCTGGGGAAAGCCAGCAGCGTCTGCCCCGTTGGCGGGTGGCTGGCGCTAAACAGTGCGGACTCATACCATTGCGGCCGTCACGCCGGATGGTAGGCAATCTGGATTCCAGCGCACCGGGGGCATCGCTGCAGATGCCGAACCGTCATTCGCAACAAATTCGAAACACCGTTCAATTGCGGGATGTGGATGCCACCATGTCACGCCTCCAGTTCATGGGCCTAGGTATGCGGGCCGACAACGGCACGCATCATTCACTGTTGAGCGTGGCGACGTTCGTCGAAACCGGGCGCGGCGGCACGACTCGGTCCGTTATTTACCGCTGCTCGGGTTTCTGCCGCTTGCAATTTGTAGCATTGCCACGCTCCGCCAGTGTCAATGCGGCCCTACAATCCCTTCGCTGTGTTCAGCGCCCTACGCCGTACGATAGAATGATCAATTCGTTCGAGGTTAAAGCGGCCGAATGTATGAACCTGGTTTGCGCAACGCGCACCCGTCAAACCCTTGGCCGCACCAATATCAAGACTGCGAAGCGCCGCTTCCAAAGTTGACAGAGAGGAATTTGTGAGTTTGACACCTATCATCCTATGCGGAGGTGCGGGATCCCGACTGTGGCCGGTCTCCCGTGAGCTGCACCCCAAGCCTTTCATTCGTCTTTCGGATGGACAAAGTCTGCTGCAGAAGGCTTTCTTGAGGGCTGTCGCTCTGCCGCATGTGAATGAGGTTCTGACGGTCGCGAACCGCGAACTCTTTTTCAAAGCCGAGGACGAGTTCCGCGAGGTGAATACCGACAATGTGGCCGCGTCGTTCATCTGCGAGCCTTTCGGCCGCAACACCGCCGCTGCGATTGCGGCAGCCGCTCTCCATATCGCCGGGAAGAAAGGCCCGGACGCGGTCATGCTCGTGCTGGCCGCCGACCACCTCATCTCCGACCAGGCCGCTTTTGCGGCTGCCGTCGAGCGCGCAACGGCGCTCGCGCAGGAAGGTAAAATTGTAACGTTTGGTATCCAGCCTGACCGGCCCGAGACGGGTTACGGATACATCGAGGCGGACGGCAACGCGGTCGTGCGTTTTATTGAAAAGCCGCCGCTTGAAACGGCGCGCGAATATGTGGCCTGCGAGCGTTTCTTGTGGAACTCGGGAATGTTCTGTTTCACCGCTGCCGCCATGCTGAGCGAGATGCGTCGACACTGTCCGCAAATCGTCGAGGCGGTTGACGCTTGCATGAAGGTCTCCCGCATTTCCGAGGGCAACGGCTGGACGCAGGTTCAACTCGAACCGAAAACCTTCAGCGCCGTACCGGATGATTCCATCGACTACGCAGTCATGGAGAGTTGTGATAAGGCGGCGGTCGTACCGTGTTCTATCGGCTGGAGCGACATCGGTTCATGGACCGCGCTCAGCGATCTGTGCAAGCCCGATGGCAACGGCAATCGGGTAGAAGGCGATGCGATGCTGCACGACGTCGAGAACTGTTATTTGATGAGCCGCGAAAGGGTCATCGGTGCGGTGGGTGTACAAAACTTGATCGTGATCGATACGCCGGATGCGCTGCTCGTGGCGGACCGGGACCGTGCGCAGGACGTTCGTCACATCTATTCGAAACTCAAGGCCCGCGGCCATGAGGCGCACAAGTTGCATCGCACGGTACATCGGCCATGGGGTACTTATACGGTCCTCGAAGACGCGTCGCGGTTCAAGATCAAGCGCATCGAGGTCAAGCCGGGCGCCAGTCTCAGCCTGCAGATGCATCATCATCGTAGCGAGCACTGGATCGTCGTCAGCGGCATGGCGAAGGTGACCAACGGCGAGAACACGCTATTCGTTTCGACCAACGAGTCGACGTATATTCCTGCCGGCCACAAGCATCGGCTCGAGAACCCTGGCGTGATCGGTCTCGTGATGATCGAGGTGCAGAGTGGCGAATACCTCGGCGAGGACGACATTGTCCGCTTCGAGGACGTGTACGGAAGGGCCTGAGATGGACATAGCAGCAATCGATCGCGGCAAGTCCGACCTTGCAGCTCATAGCGGAAGCGATGACCTGGCGGTCGGAATCAGGTCCGTGCGCGTGTGGGGAACGCTCGGCTGGCACGACATTCGTCAGCGCTACCGCCGCTCGGTCATCGGCCCGTTCTGGTTCACGCTCAGCACGGCCATCATGGTTCTGGTGTTGGGCGCGTTGTACTCGACGCTGCTGCACCAGAACGTCGAGGACTATCTGCCTTATCTGGCCGTGGGGCTGGTCATCTGGGGCTATCTGTCTTCAGTCGCGAACGAGGGCTGCAATGCGTTCATTGGCGCATCCTATCTGATCAAGCAGATACGCATACCACTGACCATTCATGTGTGCAGAATCGTGTGGCGCAATTTCGTGATTCTGCTGCACAGCCTGCCCGTCGTGGTGGTTCTGCTGATTGTCTTCGGTCGTTGGCCAACTTTCGAGTTCCTGCTGGTGCCTATCGGGTTGTTCATGCTGCTGCTGCATGGCATCTGGGTTGGTGTCACATTGGGTGTGCTGTGTGCGCGTTTCCGCGATATTCCGCCGATCGTGACCAATCTCATTCAGGTGGTTTTCTTTTTTACCCCTGTCATGTGGTCGCCGGAAATCCTGAAAGACCGTGCATGGGTTGCCGAATACAATCCGCTGTATCACCTGATCGAAACGGTGCGTGCGCCGATCACCGGCCGCCCGATCCATTGGGAGTCGTGGGTCTGGTCGATCGGCTTGCTGATCGTCGGCTTTGCTTTTTCGCAGTTCCTGATGCGTCGCGCTCGCAATCGCGTTCCCTATTGGCTTTGATATCGTGAGTTCATCTATTGTTGCCGAGGGAATTTACGTCGAGTTCCC
This sequence comes from Paraburkholderia sp. EG304, assembly GCF_046543485.1. NCBI lineage: Bacteria > Pseudomonadati > Pseudomonadota > Betaproteobacteria > Burkholderiales > Burkholderiaceae > Paraburkholderia > Paraburkholderia sp. EG304. Next base: position 78,326 of record NZ_JBKGUA010000030.1, read on the forward strand.
GATTTACGAGAATTCTCATCGTTCTCTGAAAAAGGCTGTGCTGAATCTGACGACGGGCGGTCGCATCGGGCAGGATGCCGGCCATCACGCGATCGTACGGGCTCTCGACGACCTCAATTTCACCTTCCAGGACGGTGAGCGCGTCGGACTCGTCGGGCACAACGGCTCCGGCAAGACGACGTTGTTGCGAACGCTCTCCGGCGTCTATGAGCCGGTGCGTGGCAAGCTGACGGTGCGTGGCAAGATTGCTTCGCTGCTCGATGTGTCGATGGGCCTCGATCCAGATGCCACCGGCTTCGAAAACATCTATCTGCGAGGCGTGATCGACGGTTTGAAGCCGGCCAGGATCCGAGCCAAAATCGATGAAATTGCCGAATTCAGCGATCTCGGCGAATACCTGAATCTGCCGGTTCGAACGTATTCCAGCGGGATGATGCTGCGGCTTGCGTTTGCTATTTCGACCAGCATCGAAGCAGACATTCTGATTATGGACGAATGGCTGAGCGTCGGTGACGCCGATTTCAGCGTCAAGGCTGCGCAACGTCTCGAGACGCTTGTCGGTAATGCATCCATCGTGGTCGTCGCAACGCACGATCCGGGTTTGATCGAGCGGGTCTGCACCCGCAAGATCAGCCTCGAGCATGGGAAAGTGACAGCGGACGAACCGGTGGTTCGTCCGGTGGAAGCGGAAGCTCTGAGCCTTCCGGCTTCGTCCGTTTGACCTGTGTCAAGCGAAAGGCCGCGGCCCGTCCGGGCCGCGTGGCTCGAAGCTTATTCTATTTCGGCTCCTGCTAAACCGGGGCAAAGCTAAGGCATGCATCCATGCGCGCAGATCACCCTCTGGTTCGCTATGGCGAATCGTTGTTTTTGCATCAACCGTTCCGCCTGTTGAAGGGCGTTGCAGGCGCATACGTCGCCTATCCGATTGCCGAAAGCCGGGAAAAGCGCAGCGTGCGGCCGAAGATCGCCGAACTCCGTCGGCACTACCAGCTGCCATTCGAAGCGCGGCGCCGCATCGCGCTTGAGCGCCTCACATCGATCCTGCAATTCGCTGGCGAGCACGTTCCTTACTATCGCGATCTGTTTCGCGAAAAGCAGTTCGATCCCATCAAGGCAGGGAAGGACCCGCGCTATCTGGAAGAACTCCCGTATCTGACCAAGGACGTGATTCGCGAGCAGGGCGCACGCCTGTTCTCTCGCCCGCTTGAAGGTACGCGCCATCACGCCTGCAAGACCGGCGGTTCGACGGGATTGTCCTGCACGATCTTTTACGACCAGGAAGCCGCCGACTATTCGTCGGCCGTCACGTTCTACGCGCGACGCCGCGCAGGCAAGCGCGGTTACCGATCCGAATTGCATTTCGCCTGCCGGTTTCCCGACGAGGTCGTGCCCCAATGGCCATCGCGCGAGGATTTCAAATGCTTCGCGATGAACCGCAGCAACATCTTTTTCGATCGGATCGATGACGAAGGACTCGAGGAGATGTGGCGCACGCTCAAGCGACGCAGGCCTTATCTCGCGCATGGCCACCCGTCGACGATGTACGCGCTCGCATGCTATATCGAGCGCAAATACCAAACCGGCAAAGCCTTCGAAATATTCGAATCCAGCGGGGAGCTGCTCGAGGCGCATCAGCGCGAAGTGATCGAAAGAGCGCTGCGCTGCCGCGTGATCAATCGCTACGGTCTGGCAGAGCTGGGCGTGATGGCCTACGAGCTCGATGGACACCAGAACGGTTTCCAGATCCTCGAATCCGAGGGGTGGCCGGAAAACCGTCCGGTCCCCAGCGATGCGGGCGACGGCGCGGACGGCAGGAATGAACTGGTTTTCACCGGTTTCCGAAACCGCCTGATGCCGCTGATCCGCTATGCCACGGGCGACCTCGCGACCGTCGAAGAACGCAGCACCGGTCTGTTCCTGACCGACGTCGTCGGGCGAATTCACGATGTGGTTCCGATCAACGGCGTCGCACATCCGACGCACCATATTCAGGACATGCTCGACCATCGCGTCGGCGGCATCCAGGAGTTCCAGATCGACCTGCGCACTTCTCCGCCGACACTGCGCATCGTGCTCGAACCGTGGGCGAACGAGGAGGATACGACGCGCAAGCTGAAGGGTTACTGGAAGGACGCCTTCGCGATTTCGTATGTCGGTCACGGCGAACTCCTTCGCGTCGGACGCCGGGCCAAATTCCGCCATGTGGTGACCGCATGATCGGCGTACTCCACTCCTGCGCCTCGAAGGAAGCCGGCGAGTATGTGCTGGCCGCACTGCGCCGCTCGGTCAGCTCGACCGGTGCTCGCGCCATTTCGCCGGGCATGTTGCGCGATCTTGGAGCGACGATCGTTACGGCCGTCGACGTTCCCGATGCATGGGGCGATGCGCTGGTGCAATGGTTGGGCAAACCGCGCAACAAGCTCATCGTATTCGGGCGGCTGCCTCTTTCGCTGGCAAGCGAGCTCGGCTGCCAGGAACGCCCCTGGCCGGACGGCTTCCAGCAGGCAGCGCGCAGTCCTTCGGCTCCCAGTCGCGAGACCGCGCAAAGCCGCGCCGTCGTGCGATATACGAAACGCGCGTCGCAACTTGGCGGGCGCGCGTGGCTCCGGCCGTTCGAGCGCTTTGACTTTACCGACGAGTGGAACAACCTCGGCTTCGGGGCCATTCGCGCGGACGGCTCGATTTGGGCGACCAGCGCACCGATCGACGCGCCGCAAGATTGCCGTCTCGCTTCGGTGGATATCGACGACGAGCGCGGTTTTACCTATGCCGCGCTGTGGGAACGCGATGCCGCCACCGTGTTGTGGTTCAACCGGTCAGTTGGACCCATCGATTCGTTCGAATGGCGCCTGGTCGAAAACTTCGTGTCGTCGCATCGGAGCGATCGAACCGCATGCCAGCCTGTGCTCACAGAGATTCCTTGGGGCCACGACGCGGCAATCACTTCACGACTCGATTGCGACGAGGACGTCGAATCGGCACGGCCGCTGTGGAATGCGTACCGCCGTCTCGGCGTTCCGTTCTCGCTGGCCGTGCATACGAGCAATCTCGGCAACGAGGCTAATCACAGAATCCTGCGCGAACTGGCCGCCGATCCGCGCGCCGCAATCCTGTCGCATACAGCGACGCACGCGCCGAACTGGGGCGGCTCTTTGGAGGCCGCACTGGTCGAAGGCAGCGAATCCATGCGGCTCATTGAAGAGGTGATTCGCAAGCCGGTGCGGTATGCCGTATCGCCCTTTCACCAAAGTCCGCCCTATGCGCTCGCGGCCCTATCGGATGCGGGCTACGCCGGCTGTATCGGCGGCATCATCCGCAACGACCCCGAGTTCCTGATAGCCCGTGGTGGTGGCCTTGCAGGCCTTCCCGCCGGGTTCATCGGCCATAGCCAGCAAACGATGCTGCATGGCGACTGCATGCTGGCTTCGGGCGACCCGCTCGCGGTATTCAAACAGGCTTTCGATCTGGCCTTCGACAGTCACACGCTATTCGGCTATCTCGATCATCCATTCTCCGAGCGGTATCAATATGGCTGGCCAGACGAGGATGCGCGAATCGAGGCGCACCAGCAGTTCATCGCTTATATGCAGGCGCGGGCTCACAAGCCGCTCTTCATGCACGAAGACGACGCAATGGATTTCCTGCGCGCGAAATCGCTGGCCAATGTGATTGCCGATGACGGAGCGTGGCGCGTGCAGCTTTCGGCGGCGGCGCCGGCGCCGTATGGCATGACGCTCGAATGGCAGGGCGAATCGGTGCAAGCCTTGAACGGGACACGCCTGACATGAAAATCATGGTCGTCATGGGGACGCGCCCCGAAGTCATCAAGCTGGCGCCCGTCGTCGCGGCACTGCGCAAGCAGGTCGATACGATCGTGTGCGCGACCGGCCAGCATCGCGAAATGCTCGCGCAGGCACTGGATTTCTTCGGCATCGTGCCCGATGTCAGTGTGGAAACGATGAGCCCTGGCAGTTCGCTGAACATCCTCTCGGCGCGTCTGCTCACGGAAATGGACGAGGTATTCTCCCGCGTGCGGCCTGACTGGGTCGTCGTGCAAGGTGATACGACCACGGCGTTTTGCGCGGGCCTCGCGGCGTTTCACCGGGGCATTCGGGTCGCCCACGTGGAAGCCGGCCTGCGTACCGGTGACCTGCAGAACCCGTTCCCCGAAGAAGCCAATCGGAGTCTGCTTGGCCGCATCGTCAGCCGTCATTTCGCACCTACGCAACTCGCGCGGCAAAATCTGCTGCGCGAAGGCATCGACGACTCGAAGATCATGGTGACCGGAAATACCGTCGTCGATGCGATCATGATGGCGCGCGATTCGTGGCAGCGCGCATCGCAGAGTCTGGTGCTGCCTGCGGGCGGCGAGGCAGGCCGCGAGACGATCCTGGTGACGTGTCACCGGCGAGAGAATTTCGGCGACACGCTGCTGGGGATTTGCCATGTGCTACGCACGTTGTGCAGCCGATACGGGCAATACCAATGGGTTTTCCCCGTCCATCTGAATCCCGCCGTGCGTGAGCCGGTCATGCAAGAACTCGGCAACATTCGCAATCTCGCACTGATCGAGCCCGTCGATTACCCGTCCAGCTTGTACCTGATCAGCCGCAGTGCGCTGGTGATCAGCGATTCGGGCGGCATCCAGGAAGAGGCACCGACCTTCGGCGTACCCGTCGTCGTGATGCGCAGTCATACCGAGCGAAGGGAAGGCGTCGATGCCGGCTTCTCGACGCTTGCCGGTCAGCGTCCGGAAAGCATCGAAGCCGCGGTGATCGACTGGCTCGACGATCCGGAGCGGCGCCGGGCGCTGCGCAACCGGCCGAATCCGTATGGAGATGGTCGCGCCTCCGAACGTATGGTGGCGAGCCTGTTGGATCATGCAGTCGAGGCCTTCAATGGGTGAGGGCGTGCACGCCAGGCGGCGAACGTCCGATTGCATTCTGTTTTCGACCGCCGATTGGGACGAACCGTACTGGACGAACAAGCAGCACACCGCGCATATCCTCGCGCAGAATGGCTGGCGCGTGCTGTATGTGGAAAGTCCGGGGCTGCGCTCGCCGAAGGTGTCGAGCGGGAAGGATTGGGCAAGAATCTGGCGGCGGCTGTGGAGCGGCTTGCGTTCGAATTTCGTTGCGCCACCGCAGCGCGAGAAAAACGTCTGGGTCCTATCGCCACTGATGATTCCGGCCAGGCATCACATGCCGATGTTCCGGATGTTCAATCAGGCCTTGCTGAAATGGAGCATTGCCCGGTTCACGCGGAAGCATCGGTTTGCCGATCCGCTCGTCTGGACCTATCACCCTTTCATGCTGGGCGCGATCGAAGACTTGCCGCATGGCGCCTTCGTCTATCACTGTGTGGACGATCTGGCGGCCATCCCGGGCGTCGACGTCGAGGCTTTCGATGTCGCGCAGCAGCAATTGTTGGCGCAGAGCAAGGCCGTTTTCACCACGGCAGTCGCGCTTCGCGATCACTGTCTGCGCTACAACGCCAACACTCATTACTTCGCGAATGTGGTGGATGCGCGCCATTTCGGGCGAGCATTCGAAGGAAGCGAACTGCCGCCCGATGTCGCATCGATCCCCGCCCCCCGACTGATTTATCACGGTGTGCTGTCGGACTTTAAGGTCGACTTTCCGCTGATCCACGAAGCGGCGAAACGGCGACCGGACTGGCAGTGGATTTTTATCGGTGAAGAGCGGGAAGGTCAGCGAAGCGAAATGGTTGCGCGGCTCAGGGCGCTGCCGAACGTTCATTTCCTGGGGTATCGGAGCTATCAGCAACTGCCCTCGTATTTGCGAGGCATGAACGTCGGCCTGCTGCCGACGCTGCTGAACAATTACACCCGGTCGATGTTTCCGATGAAGTTCTTCGAGTACCTCGCGGCCGGGCTGCCGGTCGTCGCGACGCCGCTCGACTTTACGAAGGAACGCCTCGCGGGGCTGGAGGTGGGCGGCTCGCCCGAAGCGTTCATCGCCGCTATCGAGCGGCAGTTGCAACGCGGCAGGCTCGATCCCGTGGAGGCGCGCCAATACGTGGGCGATAATACCTGGGATGCCCGAACCGCTAAAATGCTGGATCTGGTATGGGCCGAGCCGGTCGAGTCGAGCACCGACCCGTTGGCTGGCGACATTAAATGGAGCGTTGAATGACCGATTCGCGTGTACTTATTACCACTTATCCGGCTGCGTTCTTGCATCGCGGCGGCGGTGAGCTCGAACTCGTCGACCTGATGGTGAACCTGCGGCAGCTTGGTGTGCGAGCGGACCTGTATGGCCCGACGGCCCAACCGCTGAACAAATACGACGTCGTGCTGCACTATTCCGTTATCCCAACCGGCATGGAATTCGTTCGCGAAGTCAAGGCGGAGGGCAAGAAGCTCGTGCTGATGCCGAGCCTGTGGTGGTCGAAGGAGCCGTCGCAAGGGGAGAAGAATTCCGCCGCGGCGTTCTTCGCTCTGGCCGACATGATCGTTTTCAAGTCGAAATCAGAGTTTGAGAATGTCAACGCGCACGTTCCCGTCGACCAGTCGAAAGTCGCGTTTTGTCGTTGGGGCGCTGATTCCTGCTTCGAAGAGCTGATCAGCGGCGATCTCTTCAAACAGGCTTATAAGGTCGACGATTATCTGCTGTCGGTCGGTATCATCGAAGAGCGTAAGAACCAGCTTGCGGCTATCCATGCTCTGCGCGACTCCAGAATTCCGCTCGTATTCGTAGGCGACTACCGCGACCGCGAATATTACGAAGCTTGTGTGAAAGCCGCGCCGGCGCACTTCAAGTTCCTCCCGTACCTGGCGCCGAAGTCGGAAATTCTTCGCTCGGCTGTGCGCGGCTGCAAGGCGTTCATCGAAGTGTCGCTCGAGCCCGCCGGCTTCTCCGCGTTCGAGGCGGCGCTGGCACGCGTACCGATGGTGCTGTCGAGCGGGCCGTGGACGCAAGAGCATTTCGGCAACGAACTGGTTCATCAGGTCGATCCGATGTCGACCGAATCGATCCAGAAGGGCGTCGAAGCGGCGCTTAATACGCCGGTGTCGCCCCAGTTGCAGCGCAATGTACACAACCAGTACCTGATGCCGCAATGTCTGGAGCCGTTGGTCCGGGTCTTGCGCGTGCGGTCTTAACCGCGTCTTCAATTCATTCGGCACGGGCTGCCGTGCATCAGATTCATATGAGCGACCAGACAGACGTACGCCACTTCAATTTCCACGCTGACAAGAGGCTGGTTAGCGAGGTCATTGTTCAGAAGGATTCCCTGCGTCATCTCGACGAAATGGGCGTGTTCAACCACATCCGGAAAGAGTCCAAGCACCTGCTGGTGACGGACAAGAATGTGGAAAAGCTGTACCTGCGCCGCGTGCTCGAAGGAATCGAGCGCTCGGGGCGGTCGGTGCGTACGTTGGTCGTGCCGGCAAGCGAAGCCTCAAAGAGCTTCAAGATCTACTCTCAGCTGGTCGAGAAGGCGCTCGACTACGGATTCGACAAGCATTCCGTGATCTTCAGTCTGGGCGGCGGCGTGGTGAACAATCTCGCGGGCTTTCTCGCCTCGACGCTGTATCGCGGTATCGGCCTCGTGCATTTTCCGACGAGCCTGCTGTCGCAGGTGGACGCGGCGATCGACTTCAAGCAGGCGATCAACTTCGATCACGGCAAGAACCTGATCGGCAGTTATTACCCGGCGTCGAAGATCGTGGTCGATCCGCTCGTGCTGCGAACACTCGACGTTCGTCTGATTCGCGACGGCCTTGCCGAAACGATCAAGCATGCGATCTGTCAGGACACCAAATTCCTGTCGTACCTGATGTCCAACAGCGAGCATCTGGTGGATCCGGACTTCCTGACCGAAGTTGTAAAGAAGTCGATTGAACTGAAGCTCGAGGTGATGAGCGGCGATCTCGATTCGGATTACGATGAAACGCTCAAGCAATACGGGCACGCGATCGGCCATGCCGTCGAACACCTGTCCGAGGGCGACGTGTACCACGGAGAGGCGATATCGATCGGCATGTGCGTATCGGCGGAAGTGGCATTGCTGCTCGGCTTGTCCGACGAGGAAACGGTCGAGCTACATTACGACGTGTTCCGCCGTATGGGCTTGCCCACCACGGTACCGGAAGCTTTCTCGCTGTCGGATCTGTGGGAAAAAATCCGCTATGACAAGCACTTTTTGAGCGGCAAGGCTTATATGGGTCTCGTCCGGACGGCCGGCGTCATGGCGCCGACCAACAATGGCAACTTCGGTCACTACATTGAGCAATCCGTGATCTTCGAAGCCATCGAAAAGAATCGCCAGCAGGGCCAGCGCGACGCACGGCGCGTCAGCTAACTGCGGTCGACGGGTTGTGCGCGAGTCCGGCATCGAGTCACACGCGATGCCGGACTTTGCGTAGATGGGGGCGACAACCCAGATAGACGATGGATTCCTTTGGGGACAACGTCAAGCACACTATTGATACGAACGGTTCATGCGCCATCGACTATATTTTGACGTGACCGAACTTGCCGGCTTCGACAAGGGCACGGGCATCCAGCGGGTCACGCGGGCATTGCTTCAAGCGTTGAGGCAGCGACCTCCGAAAGACTGGAAAGTAGTGGCCGTACGTGGCGACGGCTCGAGCGGCCGGTTCGTGACGGCGACTTCTCTGGCTGAGCACCAATTGACAGGGCAACCGGAATCGCCCGACGAAATTGCGATCGAGCCCGCTGCGGGCGACATCTTTCTGAGCGTCGACCTCGCGTACAACATCACGCCGTCGTTGCGCGAGGAACTGGTTCGTTTTCGCTCGCACGGAGTCGGCATTTACTTCGTCGTCTACGACCTGATACCTCTGATGTACCCAGAATGGTTCGAAGGGACGAATGCCTGGTTCGAAGGCAATGACTACCTGCAGCTTTTCAACTACTGGTTCGATTGCGTCAGCGAGGAAGGCGATGGACTGATCTGTATCTCGGAGTCGGTGCGAACCGACGTGCAGGCATGGATCAGGCAACATCCGTTGAGGCGCCCCGAGCCGCCTCAGCTAGGTTACTTCCATCTCGGTTCAGACATCGCGGAAAGCATTCCCTCGACTGGACTGCCAGCAGAAGCTGGCGAAGTACTGGCGCGCCTCAAGTCCGCTACGACTTTCCTGATGGTGGGCACGCTCGAACCGCGCAAAGGGCATGAACTGGCGCTCGATGCGATCGAGGCACTGTGGGCCGAAGGCAAAGACGTCAATCTGGTCTTCGTCGGGCGGGCGGGCTGGAAGATCGAGCGGCTGATCGAGCGGCTCAAGACCCATCCGCGCCTGGGCAGGCAGTTGTTCTGGCTCGACGGCATTAGCGACGAGTATCTGAGAGAAGTGTACATGGCGTCGTCGGCGCTGCTTGCGCTGTCGTGCGCCGAAGGCTTCGGCTTGCCGCTCGTCGAGGCCGCGCACTACCGGCTTCCGCTGATCGCCCGCAGCATTCCGGTGTTCCGCGAAATTTGCGCAGATGCGGCGACCTATTTCACCGGTTCGTCGCACACTGAGTTGCACGCGCTGCTTCAGCAGTGGATCAGCCAGCGCGCGAACGGCGAGATACTCTTTCCGGACAACATGGAAGTGCTGTCGTGGCCCGAGTCGGCGATGCAGTTGATGCGCGCAGTCGGAAAGATGCGCGGCGACGAATTTTTCTGGAGTATCGGAACATGACGAAACGCATTCTCGTGACAGGTGCGAGTCGCGGCATCGGGCTGTCGATCGCGCAAACGCTGGCAGGGAAGGGGTATGCTCTGGACCTGTTGACGAGCAGCGAAGCATCGGCAGACGCACTTCGCGGCGAGCCGTTCGTGACCGATATGCAGGCGCGCGTTCATGCGCTGGATCTTGCCGACGCCCAGGCGGTCAGTCGATTCGCGAGCAGCTGGCGGGATGAACTGTGGGCCATTGTCAATAACGCCGGGATTTGCAAGACCTTCGGCCTGCTGGACAGTGGCGACGATCCGTTGGACGAAGTATTGGGCACCAACCTCATCGGCCCATATCTGCTGACGAAGGGCCTGATCGCTCGGCTGGCGCGTCCGGGACGTATCGTCAACATTGCATCGCAACTTGGGCAGGAAGGCCGGGCCGGCTATTCGGCCTATTGCGCGTCGAAGTTCGGCCTGATCGGCATGACGAAATGCTGGGCGAAAGAGCTGGGCGCCGAAGGCATTACCGTGAATGCTGTGTGTCCGGGTTGGGTGGGCACGGAGATGTCATTCAAGGATATCGAACGGATGGCTTCCGAACGAGGTATCAGCGCGCAGCAGTTTTATGAAGAAACCTGTGCGCCGCTCGAGTTGAAGCGGTTCAATACGCCAGCCGAAGTGGCCAACCTGGTGGCGTTTCTTGTTTCGGATGAGGCATCGGGTGTGACGGGGCGTGACTGGTTGATGCATACGGTGTGGAACCAGTCGTGATTCTGCAAATAACAATTGTTGCGTCTCGTGACGCGTTGACTCGGGACAATGAATGAAAGCGCTTTTCTACAACTACCCTTGGGCGATGGACGTCCCCGGCGGCGGTGAGCGGCAGATGGCGGCGTATGCGCATCACCTGCCGCGGTTCGGCGTGCAGGCCGATCTGTACGACATGTGGAACCCCTCGTTGGATGACTATCAGATCTTCCACGCGTTCTCGGTCATGCCCGGCGTTGTCGAAATGTGCGATTTCGCGAAGAAGCGCGGGCTCAAGCTCGTCGTGAATCCGAACCTGTGGATCACGCGCGAGACGAAAGACGACTATCCCTATGCGGCGATATGGAATATCCTGGAATTGGCTGATCGGGTGATCGTCAATTCGCACATGGAAGGCGACGCGTTGAGCGATGTTTTCGGCATCGCGCGCGAAAAATTTCATTGCGTGTACAACGCCGCCGAGGCGGATTTTCTCGTGCCCGCCGACACCAACGTGTTTCGCGAAGCTCACGATATCGATGGCCCGTTTGTACTGAATGTTGCGAATCTCGAGCCGCGCAAAAACCAGCTCGAGTTTATTCGGGTGTTGCGCGAAGAGCGGCCTGACCTGCAGTTCGTCATCGCCGGGGCCGCGCGCGACAAGCAATACGCACGTGCCTGTATCGAGGCGGGTGGCGATCAGTTGAAAATCGTTGGAACGCTTCCGTACGCGTCGGAGATGTTGCGCTCGGCGATGGCCGGTTGCGAGTTCTTCGCCATGCCGAGCCTGCTCGAGACGCCGAGCATCGCTGCGATTGAGGCCGCTGCGCTGGGCGCCAAAGTGCTGCTGACGCAAGTCGGCTCCACGACAGAATATTTCGGTGACTCCGTCACCTGGGTCGATCCGAAGTCAAGAGACTCGTTGCGTGCGGGGATTGCTGCGGCCATCGCATCGTCGCCGGATCGCTCGATATGGGCTGCGCGCCATCGTTTGCTTTGGCCGCTCGTCATGCCTGAAATCGTGCGTTGCTACCGGTCACTGCTCGGATAATCCATCCTGCTCGCGAAGAAATAACTGTGAAAATCGTACTAGACCTTCAAGGTTGTCAATCGGCCAGCCGTTTTCGTGGTATCGGTCGCTATTCGCTCGCGCTCGTCAAGGGTGTGCTACGCAACCGCGGAGACCATTCGATCAAGTTGCTGCTTAATGGTCTATACACCGAAGGACTCGACGAGCTGCGCCAGCAGCTGCAGGCCGATGTGCCTGCCGAAGACATCATCGTTTTCGATGCTGAAGGTCCTGTTGCCGCATTCGATACGGCTAACGAGGCCCGCGCGCGTCTGGCGGAGTTGGCCCGCGAGCGTCTGATCCAGTCGATCAATCCGGACGCGGTGTTCCTCACCAGTCTGTTCGAAGGTTTCGTCGACGACGCGGTAACTTCCGTGGGCTTGCTCGGGGATGGTCCATTCACGGCCGTGACCTTGTACGATCTGATTCCCTATTTGAATCCGGATCCTCACTGGCCCGCTCACTACAAGAATTACTACGATCTCAAGATCGAATCGCTAAGACGCGCAGATCTGCTTCTGTCGATCTCGGATTACGCGCGGTTGGAGTGCCTTGGCGCACTGCCGGAGATGGAAGGCCGAATTGTGAACATGTCGACAGCTTGCGACAGTATGTTCACACCGGGAGGGTTTGCGCCAGGCGAACTTGCTGCGCTACGCGACAAGTTCGGTCTTGCCGAACGGTTCGTCATGAGCGCCGGTAATCTCGAACCGCGCAAGAATTTTGCGCAACTCGTCCGGGCCTTCGCATCGATGCCGGCCGAGCTGCGCAACGGGCGTCAGGTCGTCCTCGTCGGGGGCGCCGACGAAGAGCGGATCAGACAGATCGAGACTCTCGCCGCGGAAGTCGGGCTCGAACCGGATCAGCTGCGCGTACTGGGGCATGTAACGGACCAGGACCTGCTTTCGCTGTATCGGGCATGCGAACTGTTCGTCTTTCCGTCGTTTCATGAAGGCTTCGGGCTGCCGCCGCTCGAGGCGATGGCGTGCGGTGCGGTGGTACTCGGCTCGAATGCGACGAGCGTACCCGAGGTCATCGGGCGCGAAGACGCGATGTTCGATCCGGCGTCGCTTTCGCAGCTTCGCGAGTTGATGACCAAAGCGCTTACTGACGACTCGTTCCGCCAGTCTCTGCGCGCAAGCGCGCTTCAGCAGGCACAGGAATTTTCGTGGGACAAGACGGCGCAGCGCGCCTTGCGCGCGATCGAGTCGGGCGTGGCCGCGCAACTCGAACGTCGTGCACACGATGCGCGGCGCGGTGCCGGGCAGCCCGGTGCCGCGACGCCGGTGGGTCGGCCACGCCTTGCGATGGTGTCGCCGCTGCCGCCCGAACGCACGGGCATTGCCGATTACGTGTCGGAATTATTGCCGACGCTCGGCGAGACGTATGAAATCACTGTGATTTCGGATCAGCAGGGAGATGAAGTTTTGCCCGGCCCAGCGGGCGAGATCTTCGACGTCAAGCCTATCGCGTGGTTCGAACAAAACGCGGACCTGTTCGATCGTGTCGCGTATCAGATGGGCAATTCGCCATTCCACGAACACATGTTCGATCTGATGCGTCGCTATCCCGGCGTTGTCGTGGCGCACGACTTCTATCTGAGTTCGCTGGTGCTCTGGATGGATATGACCGGTCGCGAGCCGGACGCGATGAAGCACGCGCTGGTCCGTTCGCATGGCTACGGCGCGCTCGAGCAGTATGCGCGCGAAGGCGGCCAGGCCGCGAAGCGTCAGTGGCCCTGCAGCGTGGACGTGATGTCGAACGCGCTCGGGGTGATCGTTCACTCGAACTATAGTCGTGAACTCGCCGGCAGTTTCTATGGCAAAGCGTTCATGGGCAAGATGCGCGTCGTCCGTCAGCATCGAGCGGCTGTCGACACCACGCGGCGAGACGAGGCACGACGCAAGCTCGGCCTTGCCAGTGACGATTTCGTCGTCTGCGCGTTCGGCTTCATGGACTTCACGAAGCTGAATCACACGTTGCTCGAAGCGTGGGATCGTTCGGCGCTCGTCAAGGACAAGCATTGCAAACTGATTTTCGTCGGTGGCCGCGAAGAGTCGGACTACGGCCTCAGCATCGACGAGACGATCAGCCGCAGTGAAGGTGCATCGCGCATCAGCATCACGGGGTTCGTCGACCACGAGTCGTTCGTCGACTATCTGTCGGTTGTCGACGTGGCGGTACAGTTGCGCACGTGTTCGCGTGGAGAAACGTCCCGCACCGTGCTCGACTGTCTCGTGCATGGTGTTTCGCTGATCGTGAACGCGAACGGTCCAATGGCCGAGTATCCCGATGACACGCTGATCAAGCTCGACGACGAGTTCAAGACCGGCGATCTCGTCGCCGCGCTAGAACGCCTGTGGCGCGACGCGTCGCTGCGCGAGCGGCTCGGCGCACGAGCGAAAGAGTACATCTACGACAATCATGAGCCGCACAAGACCACTGCTGGCTATGCGGCGGTGATCGAGCATGTGTACGAGACGCGGGCGCTTCAGCAGACGAAGCAGACCGCGACCCGGTTCTGGCGTCAGTTCCCGCCTTCCGCGGCGCTGGACCGCCATAGCGTGCAGGTCGCCACCAATCTGCTTGCGTCGCCCGTCAAGCCGAGCATCTACCTGGATATTTCGGCGACCGCCCGCAACGATCTGAAGACCGGCATCGAGCGCGTGGCCCGCTCGCTGCTGCGCGAGTTGCTCGTCACCCCGCCGAACGGCTACAACATCGTTCCCGTGTATCTGAATCAGGAAAACGGCCGCTGGCGCGTGCGGAAGGCGCAGACGTACCTGTCGAAGCAGCCCGGTTACGAGCTTGTCGATCCGATCGACGAGCTCGTCATCCCCGCACGAGGCGATGCGTTGATCGCGCTCGACCTGTACTCGGACGGTGTCGCTGCCGCGGCTGGGAACGGTCTGTATAACTATTGGCGCTCAGCGGGAGCCCAGATCGGGTTCGTTGTACACGACCTGTTGCCAGTTACCCGTCCCGAGTTTTTCCCGCCGTGGGCGCATGACACGCATAAGACGTGGGCTGCGACGATCTGCGCTAACTCCGACATGCTTTTCTGCATCTCCGAACATGTGCGCAAAGACGTCGCTCAATGGCTGGCCGATCACCATGCGTCGCAGGCGCGCAAGCCGGTCCTGCTGGTGTCGCATCACGGTGCTGATGTCAACGCATCGTTCCCGAGCTCGGGTCTGCCCGACGACGCGGAGGCGACCCTGGAGCAGATGAAGCTGCGTCCAACGTTTCTGATGGTCGGCACGATCGAACCGCGCAAAGGGCACTTGCAGGCGGTTCAGGCTTTCGAGCAGCTGTGGAAGGCGGGGGTGGACGTCAATCTCGTGATCGTCGGTTACGAGGGGTGGAAGTCGTTGCCTGCCAGCGACCGGCGCACCATTCCCGCGACGGTCGAGGCGATCCGCAACGCCCCGGAACTCGGCAAGCGCCTTTTCTGGCTGGAAGGCATCAGCGACGAATATCTCGAACGGGTCTATGCCGTTTCATCCTGCCTGCTATCGCCGTCGGAAGGTGAGGGGTACGGTTTGCCGCTGATCGAAGCTGCCAAGCACGGTCTTCCCATGATCGCGCGTGACATCGAGGTTTTTCGCGAAGTCGCGGGCGACGCGGCTTTCTATTTCACCGGCACGCAGGCGGCGGATCTCGAGCAGGCCATTCACCGCTGGCTCGAATTGCACGCGCAAGGCAAGGTGCCGGACCCGCGTCGTCTCACATTCGACACGTGGGCGCTGAGCGCACAACGCTTTGCTCGTCTGGCCGCGGCGCAATTGCAGCAACGCGCGTAGCCGCATGTCGGCGGTCTTGCGCGACAGGATGTCCGGTCGTGACCGTGCGCTTGAGAACGCTGCACGGGCTCGGCCACGTTCTCGCGAATCCACGAGCCCGCTCTTTTACCGGCTGGGCGACGAAATCCACCAGATCACGCGACGACGGAATCGGACGCCCAGCGCGGAGCGCTCCGTAACCATGCGTGTCTGCCGCGCGAAGGAAGCCGTATGAAGGCGCTGCATATATACCGCACTTATTTTCCCGATCCCCCTGGCGGCCTTCAGGAGGCGATCCGGCAAATCAGCCTGGCGACGAAGGCGTGCGGCGTCGAATCGAAGATATTTACGCTTTCACCTCAGCCTGTGCCGCGCGAACTGACGGTTGCAGAAGGGCAGGTGATTCGATCCAAATCATGGGCGGCGCCCGCGTCTTGCGATCTTGGCGGTCTCGATGCGTTCCGGCAGTATCGTAGGCTCGCGGACTGGGCCGACGTTCTGCATTTCCATTTCCCCTGGCCGTTCGGCGATGTGTTGCGCATGATGGGCGGCAGCGGCAAACCCGCCGTCATGACGTATCACTCCGATGTCGTCCGTCAGCGCTTCCTCGGCTCCATATACGGGCCGTTGATGGCGCGCATGTTGTCTTCGATGTCGGCCGTCGTCGCGACCTCGCCGGCTTACGCGAAATCGAGCACCGTACTGGCTTCGCTGGTCGCGCCGCAGCGGCTGCAAGTCATACCGCTAGGGATCGGCGACTACGCGAACAGCGATTTCGCCCAGCGATGCGGACCGCAAACGCTCGCCCGCATGGCACTCGGCGATAAACCGTATTTTCTTTCGCTTGGTGTACTGCGCTACTACAAGGGTTTGCACACGCTGATCGAAGCCGCGCCCTTGATTCCGGCAACCCTGGTAATCGCGGGATCGGGGCCAGAGATGCAAAACCTGAAGAAACTCGCGGCGGATGTCGGTGCTTCCAATGTCATCTTTGCCGGCCAGGTCAGCGAAGAAGAGAAAATCGCATTGCTGAAGGGGTGCCGTGCGATGCTCCTGCCTTCGCACCTCCGCTCGGAAGCGTTCGGGATGGTGCTGGTCGAAGCATCGATGTTCGGCAAACCCATGGTTTGCTGTGAGGTCGGTTCGGGCACGTCGTTTGTGAACGAGCACAATGTGACTGGTTTCGTCGTTCCGCCCGAATCTCCGCGTGAGTTCGCCGCGGCTGCTTGCCAGTTGCTCGCCGACGAAACATTGGCTGGACAGATGGGACTGGCGGCGCGGGCCCGTTATGAGCGGTTGTGTTCAGCGCCCGCCCTAGGCCGCGCGTACCGACGGCTGTACGACCAGGTAGCGACCGCTGAGCGAATGTGAACCGGATCGGGAGAGACCGCGTATGGGTTGCTGTTCGATCGGGTGCATCCGCACCGAACCCGGAACTGTTCTGCCGTCCGAAACGACGCCGATGCGCGGATCATAGCCCGCGCATACCTTACGGCGTGCAGAGGTTCGTGCCGGACCACCTTATTTTGCGCATTCCACCATGACTCACACCGTACTCATCACTGGCGCGAACGGTTTCGTCGGTCATGCCGTTTCGCGTGCTCTCCTGCAGCGCGGAGACGCCGTCACAGGCGTCGTGCGCCAGCCGGGCACTACTTGCGACGGAGTGCGCGAGTGGGTTCTCGAAACGAGTGACTTCCTGGAGGTCGGCAGTCGCTGGCCTGCGGCGCTCGTTCCCGATACGGTGGTGCATCTGGCAGCGCGAGTGCACATGATGCGCGACACCAGTACCGATCCACTGGCCGCCTACCGCGAGACCAATGTTGCAGGGACGTTGCGTGTTGCCAAGGCAGCGCTCCACGCCGGTGCGCGCCGGTTCGTATTCGTTAGCAGTATCAAGGCGATTGGCGAACGCGATGAGGGCCGTCCGCTGCGCGAGAGCGACGAGCCGGCCCCATGCGATCCTTATGGTGTATCCAAGCTCGAAGCTGAACGGGCGCTTTTCGCCTTGTCGCGTGAAAGCGGACTGGAAGTGGTCGTGGTGCGCCCGCCGCTGGTTTATGGGCCGGGCGTGCGGGCGAATTTCCTGCAGCTGATGGATGCAATATCCCGAGGTCTTCCACTGCCGCTTGGCGCGATTACCGCGCGGCGCAGCCTCGTGTTCGTCGATAATCTCGCCGATGCGATCGTCCAATCCGTGACCGATCCGCGCGCGGCGGGGGAGACGTTTCACGTGACGGACCGGCACGATTTGAGCGTCGCCGAACTGGCTCGCATGCTCGCGACGCAACTTCACGCGCCGTGCCGGCTCGTGCCTGTGCCGCCAAGCGTGCTGCGCATGCTGGGCAAGATTAGCGGGCGTTCCGCGCAAGTCGACCGGCTGATCGGCGAATTACGGCTCGATAGCTCGCACATCGGTAAGACGCTCGGCTGGTATCCGCCGCACACTGTCGAACAAGGACTGTTGCAAACTGCAGCATGGTATCGGGCGACGCGCTGAAAATCGCTGCTGGCGAATCTCGATTCCACCACCTTCCCAGCGCTCCCGTTAACCGCCGACATTTTTGTCCGCCATCCGTCGTCCGGCATCACTTGGCCACAAGCTGAGAAAGGCGCGAGTCCGGGTCGGCATAGATGAGTATGTCGTAACCGTTCACGCGCTTTAGCACAGAGGGCTGGCCGAACTGCGCGATAACATCGGCTGTGGTGTAGTTGTCCGGATTAACCGTGTCGACGAGGATGAATCGCTTCCCGGTGGGAGATCCGTACCACTCGTGCCGCGATAGCCACAAGTATGGCCGGATCAAGCCATCCGCACCTTTTATTACGGCGCGCGTACGCACGGAGTTGCCTGACGCGAGCGTGGTCGACGAGGCAGACCAATATGGCCCATACCCGTCAGTCAAGCGATTCTCTTGAAGCCACGCTGCAAGACCCTGGATTGCAGGGCCAAAGTAAGTCGGGTTTTCACGCGCTACATGGAGCGTTCCCCAAAACGATCCGGCCGACAATATGCCGGCAGCAACGATTAGCAATCGTCCCAAAGTGCTGCCGCCAAGCAGCTTTGCACCTACGATCGATCCATACACCAACGTCGGCAAAAGATAGCGATACGACGTCAGGTTCTGCATCTGGTCGCTGAGAAGCGCGGCGAGCATGGCGATGACGCTAGACCACGCGAAGCACATCAATAGAAAGTCTGTGTTTCTGAGCTGCTCGAGCCTGCCCGAGAACATGCGTCTGACCATCAGCAGGCTACCAGCGATCGCGGCGACCAGAAATACGACGCGAGCGAACATCGTAGCCGGCGTCGCGGCCAGAGCCTCTCTGAAAGTCATGCCGCCGCTGGGAGCTAGCGGTCTGCCTGTGAAGTCCGCGCCAAAGATCATCAGCAAGCCGCGAGTCACTAGTGCGAAGTTACCCGAAAGCCGTTCGAAATCCGCGAAGGCCGCAGGTTGAGCGAAATCGCGAAGCCGTGGACCTTTGCCACCACCACAATGGCCAACCTTCCAATGACGAGGCCGAGCGCCAGTGAAGCGGCGACCCAGACACATTTGTCGCGCTTGACTGCAGCGAGCCAGTGCAATCCGCAAACCACGATTGCGGGTCCGATCGCGGCGGATACTGCGT
Source organism: Paraburkholderia sp. EG304 (assembly GCF_046543485.1). Taxonomy (NCBI): domain Bacteria; kingdom Pseudomonadati; phylum Pseudomonadota; class Betaproteobacteria; order Burkholderiales; family Burkholderiaceae; genus Paraburkholderia; species Paraburkholderia sp. EG304. Next base: position 97,205 of record NZ_JBKGUA010000030.1, read on the forward strand.
ATTTCGGATGAACGTGACCGGCCGTTTCGGGATCGTGACCGGGGATTTCGGCAACGTGACCGGTCATTTCGGGAACGTGACCGAGCGGACCGGACGGCAGGATTGGCGTTGCGCATGACATC
>NZ_JBKGUA010000031.1:0-90798 GCF_046543485.1 Paraburkholderia sp. EG304
ATGCGGTAACCAACCCGCGGATATCAGTGTGACCCACCGTCGAGACGTACTGCTACGTCGCCCTCAGGAAATTCAGATGTACCCAGACCGAGAACCGATCGCGATTGACACGGAAAGTCATATCAGTCCAAAAACACGTTAGTCAATCAAGGAACCCGCGATGAAAAAAACCCTGGTCGCCGCCGCGCTGTGCGGCGCCTTCACGATATCGGCGCACGCCCAAAGCAGCGTGACACTGTACGGCCTGATGGATGCCGGCATCGTCTATACGAACAATCAGCTCGGCCACAGCAACTGGCAGCTCGCGAGCGGCACCACGCAGAACACGGTATTCGGCCTGAAGGGTTCGGAAGACCTCGGCGCGGGTCTGCACGCGGTTTTCAAGCTCGAGCAGGGCTTCATGATGAACAACGGCGCGCAGGCGTTCGCCGGCAGAGCGTTCGGCTCGCAGGCATGGCTCGGCCTGCAAAGCGATTCGTACGGCACGCTGACGTTCGGCCGCCAGTTCGACGTAATGAACGACGCCGTCGGCCCGCTGACGGCTGGCTATAACACGTGGGGCGGCAGCCTCGCCGGGCATCCGTTCGAAAACGACAATCTCGCCGCGAACTCGGTCGTGATCAACAACTCGGTCAAGTACGCGAGCCCGCTGTACCACGGTCTCACGTTCGGGACGATGTACTCGTTCAGCAACAAGGCCGGCGGCTTCGCGAACAACCGCTCCTACGGCTTCGGCCTTGCGTACGCGCGGGGCCCGTTGAACCTGGCGGCCGGCTACCTGCAGTTCAACCACGCAGGCAACGGCGCCGGCGCCGTGACCACCGCCGACACCAGCGCGAACTTCATCGCCACGCGCCAGCGCGTGTGGTCGCTCGGCGGCAACTACACGTTCGGACCGGCGAGCGTCGGCCTCGTCTGGAGCCATACGCAGATCGACGACGTCGCGGGCGTGTTCTCGTTCGGCACCGGCAGCTATCTCGGCGCGACCGGCGACGCCACCGGCACGCTCGGCGGCTCGCTGCGCCTCGACAACTACGAGGTAAACGCGAAGTACGCGCTGAGCCCCGCCTGGAGCGTATCGGGCGCGTACACCTTCACGCATGGCGCGTATAACGGCTCGTCGCCGGCGTGGAGCACCGCGATGCTGCAGACCGATTACGCGCTCAGCAAGCGCACCGACTTCTACCTCGAAGGCGTGTACCAGAACGCCCACGGCGCACCGGCCGATTCGGTGTTGTCGCACGCGATGATCAACACGCTGTCGCCGTCGTCGACGAATTCGCAGGTCGCGGTCACGGTGGGCATGCGCCACGCGTTCTGATGCTTGCGCGGCGCGGGCGTGGCGCGTGGCGCGTGGCGCGTGGCGATAGTGCGACGCCCTCACGACTGCGCCGCCGCGACCACCTGCGACGCGATCGCATGATGCTGGCCGCGTCGCGAGCGGATCGCGTGAATCTCCTCGATCACGCCGTCCGCGGGGCCGAGCCAGCGCAAGCCCCGCAACAACGTGAGATCGTCGGCGCCGAGCTCCGCCAGCGGAAACACGCCGAGCCCGCGCGCCGCGAACACCGCCATCAATGCGCTGTCCTCGAATTCGCCGACGACGCGCGGCCTGATTCCCTGCGCCTCGAACCAGCGGTCGAGCCGCGCGCGCAGTGCGCCGTGGCGGGTAGGCAACAGCACGGGCAGGTCCGCGAGACAGTGCGGAAAGCCGGCGCGCGCCGACTTGCGCACGATCTGCGCGGGCCCGTACCAGTCGACCGGCGAGCCCGCGACGCGCTGGCTCAGCACGCGCAGGTCCGCGCCGGGCGGCGCCGGCTGACAGGCGAGCACCAGGTCGAGCCGATGCAGCGCGAGCTCCGACAACAGTTGCGCGGGCTCTCCCTCGTGACACAGCAGCCTTAGCGACGGCGTGGCCAGCACCGGCGCAAGCAACGCATGCGCGGCGAGCTTCGAAATCCCATCCGACAAACCGACCGCGAGCCGCACCGAGTCCGCGCCGCTCGTCTCGCGCATTTCGTCGAGCAACGCCTCGCCCAGTTGAAAGATCTGCTCCGCGCGATTGAACGCCTGCTCGCCTGCCTCGGTCATCGCGACGCCACGCCCCGCCGGCTTCAACAGCTGGCGTCCGAGCGCTTTCTCGAGCTCGCGAACCTGCGCGCTGATCGTCTGCACGGCCATGTCGAGTCTGGCGGCCGCGCGCGCGAAGCCGCCTTCCTTCACGACGATCCAGAAGTAGTACAGGTGACGATAGTTGAGCATGCGGATCCGATACTTCGAAAAAAACGAAATGTCGTTCAGGTTATCACTGGTTCATTCGAACCGAGAACAGGCCGATGATGGCGGTTCCGCCGCTCGCGGCGCACTCGCTTGCCCCACATCATGGACTCCCTGTTCGCACTCGTTGCCGATCCCGCCGCCTGGGCCGCGCTGGTCACGCTGATCGTGATGGAAATCGTACTCGGCATCGATAACCTGATCTTTATCTCGATCCTCAGCAACCGCTTGCCGGAAGCGCAACGCGCACGCGCGCAGCGCACCGGGCTGCTGCTCGCGCTGGTGCTGCGGCTGATTCTGCTCAGCACCGTCGCGTGGATCGCGAAGCTGACCGCGGTCGCGTTCACGCTGTTCGATCATGGCTTTTCGTGGCGCGATCTGATCCTCGTCGCTGGCGGCCTGTTCCTCGTGTGGAAAGCGACCACCGAAATCCGTCAGCACATGATTCCCGATGACGAGGTCACCGCGAAATCCAGCTCGACCGTGCAGCTGACGATGGCCGCCGCGATCGGTCAGATCATCCTGCTCGACATCGTGTTTTCGGTCGACAGCATCATCACCGCGGTCGGCATGACCGAGCACCTGCCGATCATGTTCGTCGCGGTGATCGTATCGATCATGGTGATGCTGTTCGCGGCGCAACCGCTCGCGCGTTTCATCAATCGCAATCCGACCATCGTGATGCTGGCGCTGAGCTTCCTGCTCGTGATCGGCATGACGCTGATCGCCGATGGTTTCGGCTCGCACGTGCCGAAGGCCTATATCTACGCGGCGATGGCGTTCTCCGCGTTCGTGGAGGGGATGAACATGCTCGCGCGGCGCGCGAAGACGAAACGGCTGGCAAGCAACGAGGAGTAATGCCGTGATGAAATGCCCGGCGGCTTGGCGCAAGCAGCTTCCAGCCGCCGTTGACGCGTCAGCGCGCCTTCCTGCGAGCGCCCTTGCCGGTCGTCGCGGCGCGCGGCGCTTCCTTCTCGACCGGCGCGGCGCCGCTCATCTGCTCGAGCAACGACAGCGTATCGACATACGACAGAAACTGCTTCAGATACCCCGGCGACAGCTCGCGCATCAACGACAGCGCGCGATGCACGAGGCTGCTCGAATTGAGCGGCCCCGCGTTGCCGGGCACCTGCGCGAGCGACTGACGCAGCTGCTTTTCGGTGCGGACTTTCGACCAGACTTCGCGGAAGTAGTCGAGCACGGGGAGTTCGGGATAGGCGGCGGCGTGCGGAGCGTCGGCCCGCGCGTGGTGGCGGGCGAGCTGTTCGATCAGCGCCGTGAGCGTGGCGTCGCTGGGCGTGTCGGCTTCAATGGGAGTGGCTTTCAACGCGCTCTCGGCCGCGGCTGCACGCTCGACCTCGGCCGTATATTCGGCCAGTAATGCCGCCAACCGTTGCTCGATCACCCGTCGCGTCTCGCCGCTGTGCCGCGCCGCGCGCCGCGCAAGCGCTTCGAGCAGATGAAAGCGCAGCGGATCGAGCCGATCCGCACCGCTCGCGCGCCATGCATCGAGCGTCGCGCGAGCCGCGTCGATTGCGTCCTCAAGCACCGGACTTCTCCGCCGTCGCCGCGCTCGACGGCCGCGGCACCGGCGCGATTTCGACGCGGCGGTTTTTCGCGCGGCCGGATTCGTCGGCATTCGAACTGACCGGCTGCTCGGAGCCGAACGCCGCCGCAAACACCGATGACGCCGGCAAGCCCTCGTCGATCAGCGCGCGCGTGACCGTCAACGCGCGCTGCGCCGACAGCTCCCAGTTATCGGCGAAGCGTCGATTGCCTTCGCGCAGGCGTTGATCGTCGGTGAAGCCGCTGACCATCAGGATCTGATCGCTCGCGCGCAGATACGCGGACAGCGGACCGGCGAGGCTCTTCAGCAGCGCGCGGCCCTCGGGCTGCAGCTGCGCGGAGTTCAGCGCGAACAGCACATTGCCGCTAATGCCGATGCGGCCATTGACGAGCGTCACGCGCCCCGCCGCGAGCGGTCCCGCGAGCGCCTGCTCGAGCGTCTTGCGGCGCTGGGTTTCGGCCTGGCGCTGCTTGACCTCCTGCTCGAGCTTGTTCGATAGCACGAGCTGCATGCCGATCACGCTCACCAGAATCAGCACGAACGCGCCGACCAGCACCGACATCAGATCGCCGAACGAGGCCCAGACCGGCGCGGCCGTTTCCACGCCGCCGTCGATGTCCTCGCTCATACCGCGTCGGCTCCGGCGGTCGCGCGCTGCGCGGCCAGCAACTGCAGGTCTTCGACGATCTGCTTCTGCGACATCACGCTGAGGTCGACCACGTCACGCGCCTGCGCGACGTAGTAGGCGAGCTGTTCGTCGCTACGGGCAAGCGATTTGTCGAGCGCCGCTTCGATGCGTTCGAGATGCGCGACCAGCTTGTCGTTCGCTTCGCCGAACATGCCGACGGCCGCGCCGAATGCTTCGCCGAGGCTCGCGACTTCCACTGCGCTGCCGGTGACCTGCGCGGCGACCGTGCCGAGCTTGCCGGTCTCGTGTTCGAGGTGCTCGGTGAAGCGATTGCCGACGCGTTCGAGCAGATCCGCCGACGTGGAGACCAAGGCATCGACGGCGGTGCGCTGCTCGGTCGACGCGTGATTGACCGCGTCGAGCAGCGTTTCCAGCGTGGCGAGCAGACGGCTGCGCTCTTCCAGCATCGCGGTGTCGCGGACCATGCTGTCGGAGAGCTTCTGGCGCAGTTCCGCGACGACTTCGGCGGCGGCCTTCGGCGCTTCCGATGCCGCCTGCACGAGGCGCTCGATCTCGGCGATCGTCGCGCTGGCATGCGATTGTGTCTGCGCGGAGATATCGCGTGCGGTTTGCGCGAGCGCGTCGCAGATCTGCTGCTGACGGGTCGCCGTTTGCGAACCCGTTTGCTGCCATTGTTCGCTGAGCTTTGCGGTCATCGCACCGAGCGCTTCGGTCCACGCGGCGAAGCGCTGTTCGTCGCGCGCGGCGAGTTCGGCTTGCAGGTTTGCTGCCGCCTTCGGTGCTTCGGCCGCTGCTTGCACCAGTCGATCGATTTCGGCGATCGTCGCGCTGGCATGCGATTGTGTCTGCGCAGAAATTTCGCGCGCCGTCTGTGCAAGCGCGTCGCAGATTTGCTGCTGATGGCTGGCGGCTTGCGCACCCGTCTGCTGCCATTGTTCGCTGAGCTTTGCGGTCATCGCACCGAGCGCTTCGGTCCACGCGGCGAAGCGCTGTTCGTCGCGCGCGGCGAGTTCGGCTTGCAGGTTTGCTGCCGCCTTCGGTGCTTCGGCCGCTGCCTGGACCAGTCGATCGATTTCGGCGATCGTCGCGCTGGCATGCGTTTGCGTTTGCGCAGAAATTTCCCGTGCCGTCTGTGCAAGCGCGTCGCAGATTTGCTGCTGATGGCTGGCGGCTTGCGCACCCGTCTGCCGCCATTGCTCGCCAAGCTTCGCGCCCATCGCGTCGAGCGCCTCCGCCCATGCGCCCAAACGCTGCTCGTCGCGCGCGGTCAGTTCCGTCTGCAAGTTCGCATGCGAGCTACCGACAGCACTCAGCAACGCCGCGGCATGCTGTTCGAACGTCGCGGCGGCGCGCGCCAACGCCTGTTCGTTGTTGGCGGCGAGCTTGTCGCCCGCGCTTTGTTGCTTTGCCAACGCGTCGCCCCACGCCTGCGACATGCCGCTGGCCGTCGCTTCGAGCCGCGCGGACACGCCGTCGAGCAACGCGGCCGAGCGCTGTTCGAACGCTTCGGCAACGCGTTCGACAGAAGCGCGCTGTTGCGCGGCCAACTCGTCGCTCGCCTGCCGATGTCCGGCGAGCGCGCTGCTGCAAATCTCGGCGACGTTCGCGCTGGTCGCCGCGAAGCCGCTCGACATGCCGTCGAGCTGACGCTGCACGGCCTGGGTCACCGCTTCGTGCAACGCGGCGGTCTCGCGCGACAGGCCGGCCATCGTCGCTTCGACGACCGGCTGCAGGGCTCTGCCCGCGGCCTGCGCGCTGCCGGCCACGCTATCCTTCAGCGACTGTTCGATCACACCGGCCAGACGCAGATAAGCGGCTTCGGTGCGGCCGTAAAACGCGTCGAGGCTCGCGATCTGCCGCTCGTTCGACGCGGCGCTCTGTTGTTCGAGCGCGCTCATCATCGTCTGCAGACGTTCGACCAGCAGCGGCGTCGCTTCGGCCTGGCGTTGCAGCAGCCGGAAGCTTTCGTCGCGCTGATGGCTCTGCGAGTACACGCGCAAAGTCGTCGCGATCTTCACGTCGAGCTGTTGCGCCGCTTCGAGCCGCTCGCGGCGACACAGCGCCGACAACAGCCCGAGCATCGCCGACGTCGCGACACCCGCGATCGACGTGCCGAACGCGAAGCTCAGCCCCTTGACCGGCGCGGCCAGCGATGCGCGGATCGCCTGCAGGTCGCTCGCGCTCTCCAGCGCGAGGCCGGTGCCGCGCAGCGTCATCACCATGCCGAGCAACGTGCCGAGCATGCCGAGCAACACCAGCAGGCCGACCAGATACGGCGTCAACGCGGGTCCCGGCAACGCGACGCGCTCGCCTTCGACGCGCAGCCGCACGCTATTGCGCAGACTCGGATGGATGGGTTCGAGAAACGCGCCAAGGCTCGGCGGTGGTCCGGACAGCGCGGAGAGCGCGCCCGTCAGCGTGGTAGTCGCCTGACTATAGCGGCGCAATTCGAGCGCGCCCAGCACATAGAACCCGCCGATCAGCAGCGTGACGGCGAACGCGAGCGGATTGGAGACGGCGTAACCAACGGCGATCCAGCACGCCGCGGCGAGCCCCGCGAGAAATACGACGAGATCGATACGATATCTGGACATGGGGTCCCAGTTAGCAGGCGCGAAGAGCCGCGAGCAGCCCTTCGACCGGTTGAAAACGAACATCCAGCTCGGCCAGCAAAACGCTTTGCATGTCCTTGCGGAAGGCGTCGAGCCATGCGTCGGACGCGAGCGGCGCGGCAGCGTTGCTGGCGTCGGTCGCTTCCGCCTCCGCGCCCCTCCGGGCCTCCCCCTCTTTCAAGCGCTCGAAGTGCCCGCCGAGCAGGCCGGGCACCGCGCCGAGCAAAGTCCGCTCGCGCTCGCCGAGCGCACGCTCCATCACCGCATCGACGACCGCGAGCCGCGCGAGCGCCGGCGCTTGCGTCGCCAGCAGCGCGCGCAGCCGGCCGCGTAACGTGCCGATCGCCGTTTCCATCGACTGCTGAAGTGCGAGGTAGCGCTGCCGGAACACCGCGTAATCGGCCTGCGTATCGACGGCCACGCGCGGCGCCGACATCCGGGCGGACAAAGGTGGCGAGCTACGCCGCCGGGAGCCCGCGAGCACGCTATCGCTGGCGATTGCGCTCACCAGCGAGCGGCGCACACGCGTGCACTCTTCCTCTTCCACGCGGCCGAACGCGCGCGCGCCGCCAGCGACGGCCGGCGGCTTGCCGTCGAGCGCCGATGACAACGCGATAGCGTCGGTCCAGCCGAGCCACTGGCTCAGCCGATCCGCCAGCGATTGGCGCGATTCGGCGACGTCGGCCTCGGCGAGACGGGCCAGTAAGCGAACGAGCGCGGGCCCGCTGAGGGCGCTGCGCTGAGGGGCTTGCAACATACCACCGGACGCAAAAAAGTCAGCAGTTTACACGCTGAGGCGAACGAATCCGAAGTCGCTCGCTCGATCGTGCGTCGAAAGACACGGTTTTGCCCGATCGAACCTGGCATTCGCGCGTTTTCACCGAGCGCGTTTTTTTGCCGATAGCGAAGCGAGCCTATCCCTGTATAAGATGAAAGCTGGCGCCTCGCCTCGCACTGAACACCGCGGAGCGTCGACAACACACGGAACACGCAAGGCGGACAGGGAGCATGAAATTCGATACCGTGGTGCTCGGCGCCGGCATTGTCGGGGTATGCGTCGCCGTGCATCTGCAGAAGCGCGGGCGCGCGGTTGCATTGATCGACCGTAAGCAGCCGGGCAACGAGACGTCGTTCGGCAACGCCGGCCTGATCCAGCGCGAAGGCGTCTATCCGTACGCGTTTCCGCGCGGGCTCGGCACGCTGCTGCGCTACGCGCGCAACCAGTCGCCCGACGTGCGCTATCACGCCGACGCGATGCTCCAGGTTGCACCGTTCCTATGGCGCTACTGGCGCAACTCACATCCGGCGACGCACGCGGAAATCGCGAAGTCGTACGCGACATTGATCGAACATTGCGTCAGCGAACATCGCGCGCTCGCCGCTGACGCCGGTGCGAGCGCGCTGCTGCGGCCCATCGGCTGGATCAAGGTGTTTCGCAACACCGCCGCGCGCGATGCCGAAATCACGCTTGCCGAACGGTGGCATCGCGAATACGGCGTCGAGTTCGAAACGCTCGACGCCCCGCGCCTGCAACAGCTCGAACCCGATCTCGACAAGCGCCTGCAAGGCGGGCTGCGCTATCCGCAATCCGATTCGGTCAGCGATCCGAATGCGCTCGTCACCGCGTACGCGCGGTACTTCGAAGCGCTCGGCGGACGGTTCTTCATCGGCGATGCGGATACGCTTCGCGAAGGCTGGCAGGTCGATACGCGGGACGGGCCGATCTCGGCCGCGTCGGCGGTGATCGCACTCGGGCCGTGGTCGGATCGCGCGAGCACGCGGCTCGGGTATCGGCTGCCGCTCGCGGTCAAGCGTGGCTATCACATGCACTATGCAGCGCGTCGGACCGCACACCTCAACCATCCTATTCTCGACGTCGACCACGGCTATGTGCTCGCACCGATGGCGCGCGGCATCCGATTGACCACGGGCGTCGAAATCGCGCGCCCCGAAGCGGCCAAGACGCCGGTGCAGCTCGATGCGGCCGAGCCCATCGCGCGCACGCTGTTTCCGCTCGGCGAACGTCTGGACCCGGAACCGTGGATGGGACGGCGCCCGTGCACGCCGGACATGATGCCGATCATCGGCCCCGCGACGAAACATCAGGGGCTGTGGTTCGCGTTCGGCCATGCGCATCATGGTCTGACGCTCGGGCCGGTGACGGGGCGGCTGATCGCCGAGATGATGACCGGCGAGCAGACGCTGGTCGATCCGCGGCCGTTTCGGGTCGAGCGGTTTTAGCCCGGATGGTCAGAGAGCGGCTCGAGCGAGCGCCTGATCTTGTTACTTCCATGAAGGAAACGACGGACAAGAGTGCCCGCAACGGGCCTCTTGAACGACCGGTTTTTGCCCTCTTCCGCAACTGGGCAAGGACAGCGGTTCTCAAAACCCGCTCCTCGCCATGCCCCGGGAGCCATCCTTTCACAGCCAGGCTTTGCGCGAGATAGCCGACAACTACCCGACTTCATCGCTCAATTTCCCTCGATTTCACTCTCAACCTCGCGTTCACCGCACTCTTCCCCAGCCAGCTCCCGCCAAAATATCTATTGAGAACGCTTCTCAATTACGCGGCAATTGAATAGAATTCGCTCGAAATCACTTTGTAATAAAAATGGAATGCCCGGGTAAGGAAACTGACCCCGCCCTGGCTTCCCGAACTCGACGGGGATAAACATGAAGTTGCGGTCCGACGATCCGAAGCTCGGCAAAATCAGCACGACACTATGCGGCGTACTGGCCGCCGGCCCCGCCCTTGCGCAGGGCACCACGGCCGGCGCGCCGCCCGAGCGCGAGGGCCAGCTCGCGCCGATTTCCGTGCAAGGCCAATCGGACGATGGCTTCAAGACCGATCACTCCGCATCGGTCAAATTCACTGCACCGCTCGTCGATACGCCGAAATCGGTCACGGTGATTCCCGAGGAGCTGATTCGCAGCACCGGCGCGTCGACGCTGACCGAAGCGCTGCGCACTGTGCCCGGCATCACGTTCGGCGCCGGCGAAGGCGGCAACCCGCTCGGCGACCGGCCGTTCATTCGCGGCTACGACGCGCAGGGCAGCACGTTCGTCGACGGCATGCGCGATATCGGCGCGACCACACGCGAAGTGTTCAACATCGAAAGCATCGAAGTGACGAAGGGTTCGGACGGCACGTTCGGCGGCCGCGGCGGCGCGGGCGGCAGCATCAACCTGATCACGAAGACGCCGCATCTGGGCACGACCGCCGACGGCAGCGTCGGCCTCGGCACCGACCGCTATCGCCGCTTCACCGCCGACGGCAACTGGCAGATGGCCGACCACGCGGCGTTCCGCCTGAACGTGATGAGCCACAACAACGACGTGGCCGGCCGCGACGCGGTCAACAACGAGCGCTGGGGCATCGCGCCGTCGTTCACGTACGGTCTGGGCACGCCGACCCGCGTGACGGCGAGCTACTACCATCTCACCACCGACGATCTGCCCGACAGCGGCATTCCGTACTTCTACACGACGACCAACAAGCCGGCGAACGTCAGCACGATCTTCCCGGCGCCGGTCGACCGCCACAACTTTTACGGCCTGATCGACCGCGACTTCCGCAAGACGAGTTCGGATATCGGCACCGTGCGCATCGAACACGACATCAACGGCGAGCTGACGATCCGCAATACGACGCGATACACGAAGTCGACCCAGGACTACATCTGGACCCAGCCCGACGACAGCCAGGGCAACGTGGTCAACGGCAAGGTGTGGCGCCGCGCGAACACGCGCGCGAGCAACGTGTACAGCCTCGCGAACCAGACCGAACTGTTCGGCGAGTTCAAGACGGGCTTCCTTAAGCACAGCTTCACGACCGGCATCGAGTTGTCGCGCGAAACCAGCGTTAACGATTCGTACACGGTGGCGGCCGCGACCGGCGCGATCTGCGCCACCAATGGCATTGGCGCGGCGTCGGGCTATAACTGCACGAGTCTCTGGACGCCGAATCCGAACGATCCGTGGGCCGGATCGATCAGGCAAACCAACGACCCGAGCGAGCAGCGCACGACCACCAAATCGATCTACGCGTTCGATACGATCGAATTGACGAAGCGCTGGCAGGCCAACGTCGGCCTGCGCGTCGACGATTACTCGACCGATCTGCGCACTACCGTCGCCAACGGCGCGGCGCGTGTGTCGCGCGACGACACGCTGTTCAACTACCAGTTCGGCCTCGTGTTCAAGCCGGCATCGAACGGCAGCATCTATGCGTCGATCTCCACGTCGTCGACGCCGGCTGGCGCACTGCTCGGCCAGGGCAGCGAAACGCAGTCGCTGATTCCATCCCGCGGCGTTGGTCCGAACGCGGCGCTGTTGTCGCCGGAAAAGAACCGCAGCGTCGAAGTAGGCAGCAAGTGGAACGTGCTCGACAACAAGCTGTCGCTGACCGGCGCGCTGTTCCAGATCGACACGACCAATGCGCGCGTCACGCTGCCGGACAACACCTACGCGATGGCCGGCAACAAGCGCGTGCAGGGGTTCGAGTTCGGCGTGGCGGGTCAGTTGACCAACAAGTGGCAGGTGTTCGGCGGCTACACGTATCTGAAGAGCGAGTTGCGCAACAACGGCAAGACCACGTCGGATAACGGCCATCAGTTCCCGAACACGCCGAAGAACAGCATCAGCCTGTGGACCAACTACGACGTGCTGCCGAAGTTCACGATCGGCGGCGGCGCGTTCTATATGTCGCAGGTGTATGGCGATACCGCGAATCTGCGGGCGGTGCCGTCGTACTGGCGCTTCGACGGCATGGCCACGTATCGCGTGAACAAGCACGTCGATCTGCAGCTGAACGTGCAGAACCTCTTCAACCGCACGTATTACGACCAGGCGTACGCGTCGCACTACGCGTCGATCGCGCCGGGACGCTCCGCGTTCCTGACGCTCAACGCGCACTACTGATGCCGCGCGCGACGAACGAGGTGTCGGTGCGGGCGCTCGCGAGCGTGTCGCGCGATGAACTCGCCGCGATCCTCGCGGGGCCACCCGAGCGTGCCGCCGCGTGGGTCGCGGCGGCCGCGCGCAACGGCATCGTCGAGGCGCAGGCGGTGTACGGGCAGTACCTGTTCGACGGTCACGGCGTCGAGCGCGACGTCGACGAAGCGTTCGTCTGGTTCCGGCACGCGGCGCGGCGCGATCATCCGATGGCGATGAACATGCTTGGCCGCTGCTACGAACATGGCTGGGGTACGGCCGCGTGCGCGCCGGTCGCCGTGTACTGGTATCGGCTCGCGGCGCAAGCCGGGCTCGATTGGGGCATGTACAACTACGCGTCGGCGTTGGCGCTCGGTCATGGCATCGAATGCGATCGCGCGCAGGCATTGCAGTGGTTCTTGCGTGCGGCTGAACTCGGGCACGCGAAGTCGCTGAACTTCGTCGGCAGCTTTTACGAGGATGGCTGGACCGTCGATGCCGATGCGGATATCGCGCTTGACTACTATCGACGCGCGGCAGACGGTGGCGATTTTCGCGGGCAGTTCAATTACGCGCGGCTGCTCGCCGAGCGTGGCGAAATCGCCGAAGCATTGCAATGGTTGCAACGTGTGCCGCACACCGCGACCGGCGCGTTCGTCGCGAAGATGCGCACATGGCTGGCCGCTTCTTCCGTAAGCGCGTTTCGCGCACTCGAACGCAGCCTTGGCGCAAACGCCAATACGAATGCGAATGCAAGCCCCAACATGAACACGCAAATCAGCGCCACGCCAAATCTGGCGCAGGAGCCGCGCACATGATGCTGCATTTACCCGCCGTACTCAGCAAACAGCAGATCGCGCAATGCCGCGAAATACTGGACGCGGCGCAATGGATCGACGGCAATGCAACCTCCGGCCAGCAATCGGCGCAAGCCAAGCGCAACCAGCAGCTGCCCGAAGGCTCGCCCGCCGCGCGCGCGATCGGCGATGCGATTCAGGACGCGCTCGGCCGCAACGCGCGCTTCTTTTCCGCCGCATTACCGCTGAAAGTCTTCCCGCCGCTTTTCAATCGCTATACCGGCGGCGACGGTTTCGGCACGCACGTCGACAATGCGATCCGCCAGCTGCGCGGCACGGACTTCCGCATCCGCAGCGACCTGTCGGCGACGCTGTTCCTCGCCGAGCCCGACACCTACGACGGCGGCGAGCTTTGCATCGAGGACACCTACGGCGTGCATCGCGCGAAACTGCCGGCCGGCGACATGGTGCTCTACCCCGCGTCGAGCCTGCATCACGTGAACCCGGTCACGCGCGGCGTACGCGTCGCGTCGTTCTTCTGGATCCAGAGCATGGTGCGCGACGACGGCCAGCGCGCGACGCTGTTCCAACTCGACAACGACGTGCAAACGCTCGCGGCCGAACGAGGCTCGAACGACGCGACCGTCGTGAGCCTCACCGGCATCTATCACAATCTGCTGCGTCGCTGGGCCGACGCCTGATCGGCGCCCGGCCACGAACCTTCGATGCAATAAAAAACGCCGCGGGCCAACAGCCCCGCGGCGTTTTTCATCGAGCCGGACAAACGTCGATCAGGCCGTCACGGCAGCCCGGCGCGGCGACAGTGCCGACACCAGGAAACTCACGACGATGTTCGCGACCAGCGCGATCAGGCCGATATACAGCGGGTAGTTCTCGTGGCCGAAATGCAGGCCATACACCGGCTTGAGCCCTTGCGAAATCGCGAGGCCCGTGCCGAGCACGATACCGACGAGCCAGCCGAGGAACAGACCCGGCGTGTTCAGACGGCGCGTGTACAGCGAGAACACGATGGCCGGGAAAATTTGCAGAATCCACACACCGCCGAGCAGCTGCAGATCGATCGCGTACTGCGTCGGCAGGAACACGATGAACAGCAGCGCGCCGAACTTGACGACCAGCGAGACGATCTTCGCATTGGCCGCTTCCGCTTGAGGCGACAGATTCGGCGACACCAGCGGACGCCACAGATTACGCGTGAACAGATTCGCTGCGCCGATCGACATGATCGCGGCCGGCACCAGCGCGCTGATCGCAATCGCGGCGGCCGCGAAACCGACGAACCACGACGGGAACAGCGTACCGAACAGCGTCGGCACCACATCGCTTGCCGACTTCACATTCACGCCCGCGGCGATCGCCATATAGCCGAGCAGCGCGATCAGGCCGAGCAGCACCGTGTAGGCCGGCAGGAAGATCGCGTTCTTGCGAACCGTCTTTGCCGACGACGACGACAGCACCGCCGTCATCGTATGCGGATACATGAACGCGGCGAGCGCCGAGCCGAGCGCGAGCGATGCGAATGCGGTGTACTGGTTCGGCTTCAGCAGGATGCCGGTCGCGCCGCCCTTCGCCTGGAAGTGCGCATCGGCCAGTTCGAACACGTGCCCATAGCCGCCGAGCTTCACTGGAATCAGCCATACCGCCGCGATCACGACGATATAAATCATGATGTCCTTGACGAACGCGATCATCGCCGGCGCGCGCAGGCCGCTCGCATACGTATAGAGCGCGAGGATCACGAACGCGACGATCAACGGCAATTCGCCGGTGACCCCGAGACCCTTGATCACGACCTGCATGCCGACCAGTTGCAGCGCGATATACGGCATCGTCGCGACGATGCCGGTCAGCGCGATGGCTGCCGGGAACCACTTGCCGCCGTATTCACCGTGCACGTAGTCGGCCGCGGTGATGTGGTTCTTCGCGTGCGCAACCCTCCACAGCTTCGGCATCACCGCGAACACGAACGGATAAACGATGATCGTGTACGGCAGCGCGAAGAAGCCATACGCGCCCACCGAATAGACGAGCGCGGGCACTGCGATCACCGTATAAGCGGTATAGAAATCGCCGCCGACGAGGAACCACGAAATGATCGTGCCGAACTGCCGGCCGCCGAGGCCCCACTCGTGCAACTGCGTCAGATCGCCACGCTTCCAGCGCGCCGCGAAAAAGCCGATCACCGTGACGAGCACGAAGAACGCGATGAAGACCGTCATCGCAACCGGGTTCACAGGATTCAGATCGCTCATTTGAGACCTCGATACACGATGTAAATCAGCAGCGAGGTCAACGGCACCCACAGAAACTGATACCAGTAGAAGAACGGAAAGCCCGCGAGCGACGGATGCGTGTCGTTATAGAACGGCAGCCACAGCAGCGCGATATAGGGGATCAGCAAAATGAGCCAGAGCCATGAACGGCCGGCCGGCGGGGAGGTCTCCACGAACGTCTCCTTGAGTATTATCGACAGCACGCGCGATGGCACGTGCGGGGAAATCGGGAACGCCGCACACTCGCCCGCCAGGCCTGGCGCAGCGCGGTACGCGACGGGCATGTAGTATTCGCCTTCGCGCGTTTCCTTACAAGCGCGCAACTACGTAAGCCGTCTACGTAATAATACGTAGCCCGTTGACTGGCTTTTTTCAACGATGAAACTCAAAGCAAAGATTGTGCTGCTGGCGATCGTGCCCTTTCTGGCGGCGATCGCCAGCATCGAGACCGGCGTGCGCCGCGAAGCGACGGCGCTCGCGGAGCGGCAGCACGCGACTACCCAGGCCGCCTACATGGCCAGCAAGGAGGTCGAGCTCAAGCACTACGTCGAGCTCGCGACCACCGCGATCGCGCCGCTCTACGAAGCCGGCGGCGAGAACGCGCGCGACGACGCGCTGCTGCGCACGCGCGCGCTCGCGGTGCTCGAGAAGATGAATTTCGGCGAGGACGGCTATTTCTTCGTGTACGACCTGCACGGCCGCACGCTGATGCATCCGCGCGAGCCGGATCTGGTGGGCCGGGATCTGTGGTCGTTGCGCGATAGCCACGGCGCGCCGACGATCCAGCAGCTACTCGCCGCGGCCGCGCGCGGCGGCGGCTACGTGCGCTATCTGTGGCATCGGCCGTCGACCGGCAAGGAGGAGTCGAAACTCGGCTACGTGGTGCCGCTCGAACGCTGGGGCTGGATGCTCGGCACCGGCATCTATCTCGACGACGTCGACACGGCGCTCGCGCATATCGACGCCGAGGCTGCGGCGAATATCGCTCGCACGATGAAGTGGATCGACGCGATCGCGGTGGCAGGCCTCGCGGTGATTGCGCTGTGCGCACTCGTGCTGAATGTGACCGAATATCGCAGCGCCGACGCGAAGCTGAAGCGGCTCGCGCAGCAGGTCGTCGAGTCGCAGGAAAACGAGCGTGCACGGCTGTCGCGCGAACTGCACGACGGCATCAGCCAGATGATGGTATCCGTGAAGCTGCTGCTCGAATCGGCGCTCGCACGGCTCGAACGCGGCGACGCGCGCGTGCCCGCCGCCGAGGCCGCATTGTCCACCGGACTCACGCGGCTCGGCGATACGCTGCGCGAAGTCCGGCGCATTTCTCATGCGCTGCGTCCGTCGATGCTCGACGATCTCGGCGTCGCCGCCGCGCTCGAACAATTGACGCGCGAACTCGGCGACGAGTCCGGCATCGCGATCGGCTTCACGCAGATCGCGCACACGCATGCGGCCACGCTGCCCGATACGGTCAACACCGTGCTGTTTCGTATCGCTCAGGAAGCGCTGACGAACATCGTGCGGCACGCGCAGGCGTCGAGCGCGGCGCTTGCGCTCGAAGTGTCGCGCGACGCGGTCACGCTGACGATCTCCGACAACGGCCGCGGCTTCGACGTGGCCGACGCATTCGTCGGCGGACTCGAGGGCATCGGTCTGCGCAACATGCGCGAACGGCTCGAAGCGCTCGGCGGCACGCTGTCGCTGAACTCGCAGCCGGGACACACCGTCGTTACCGCGCGCGTGCCGCTGCCAACGACGCACGCCACGGTGCCGCCCCTGCAGGAACTCTCATCATGAACGACACGACCTCTCCTTCCATCGCGCGTCTGCTGCTCGTCGACGATCATCCGCTCGTGCGCGACGGTCTGCGCGCACGTCTCGAAGCAGTGCGCCACTTCGAAGTGGTCGGAGAAGCGGGCGACGCGCAGGCAGCGCTCGCGCTGGCCGAACGCCAGGCGCCGCATCTGGCGCTGATGGATGTCGGCATGAAAAGCGGTATGAACGGCATTGCGCTGGCAGGCCTTTTTCACGAGCGCTTTCCGGCGATTCGCGTACTGATGCTGTCGATGCACGACAACCTCGAATACGTAACTCAGGCAGTGCGCGCGGGCGCGAGCGGCTACGTGCTGAAGGATTCGCCGGCGCTTGAGATCATTCAGGCAATTGGCGCGGTACTCGACGGCAAGACCTTCTTCAGCGCAGAGATCAGTGCCCGACTGATCCAGGCGTCGGCAAAGCAATCGCCGGTCGAACGTTTGACGCCGCGCGAGCGCGACATTCTCGATGCGCTTGCCGAGGGACTGTCGAGCAAGCAGATCGCGCAGCGCAACGATCTGTCGGTGCGAACCGTGGAGACGCATCGGCTGAATCTGAAGCGCAAGCTCGATATCGAAGGACAGGCCGAGTTGATCAAGTTCGCGGTCGAGAATCGGCGCAACAAGCGTTGAGGTTCGCGGGCGCGCGATAATGGGCGGTCCACACCCGGAGCGACCACAGCATGAAACGCGTGTTCGAACTGAGTCTCGCCAGCCTGATGCTATGCGTGGCCGCGGCTCGCGTTTATGGCGAACCGGCGCGGGTCAATCGCGGCCACGATCCATTTCTGCAGATCTCCAAAGCTGTCGCCGATTGCCCGACGCCGCTCGGCCCATTCGAAACCGAAAAGGAATGGCTCGACGATAGCCATTACAGAATCGAACGCGGCAATAGCTGCTGGATCGAAGGCCGTTGCCGTTTGCCGAACGCGTATCTGTACGATGCGGAAATCGCCGACAGCGTGCAACGGCGTCTAGCGAATCTGAACGTCGCGACGCACTGGCGCGAGCAATCGACGCTATGGCTCACGCTGCAACGCCGCTTCATCTACGTCGAAGGCTGCGTCGCGCCGGGTTTCGACAAGAAGGCCTTCCTGACCGAACTCGCCAAAACGGCGGATGTCGAGCGCGTGATCGACAACACGATCACCGATCCTCACGCCACGCGGTTGCCGTACCGCACGCAGGCGGACCCGGATAAGCCCGTGCTCAATCCTGGCGATTAGCGCGGCAACTGGCGATGTTTTCGCCCTTTGGCATCAACTGTCTGCTATATCGGCAGACGTCGATAGCAACGCAGAAATCGTTCGTTTGGCCTTTATAACGTCATTGCTAACATCAGCGGCCCTCCCCTACGGTCCGCAATAACAATGACAACACCTCGATTTCGCCGTACCCGCTATCGCCCTTCATTGCGTCTCGGCATGATCGGCGCCGCCGTCGCGAGCCTCGTCACGCTCGCCTCGTGCGGCGAAGACAACCTGCCGGCCGCGTCCGCCGCGTCGAATGCCACGCCGGTCGTCGCGCAGAAGCGGCCGAACATCCTGTACATCATGGCCGATGACCTCGGCTACTCCGACATTCACGCGTTCGGCGGCGAAATCAACACACCCAATCTCGATGCGCTGGTGCAAAGCGGCCGCATCCTGACGAATCACCACACGGGCACCGTCTGCGCGATCACGCGTTCGATGCTGATCTCGGGCACCGATCACCATCTGGTCGGCGAAGGCACGATGGGCGCGCCGACCGACGAGCGCAAAGGACTGCCGGGATACGAAGGCTATCTGAACGATCGCGCGCTATCGGTTGCGCAGTTGCTGAAGGACGGCGGCTATCACACGTACATGGCCGGCAAGTGGCACATCGGCTCGGGCATCGTCGGCAGCGCGACGGGCAGCGGGCAGACGCCGGACCAATGGGGCTTCGAGCACAGCTACGCGCTGCTCGGCGGCGCCGCGTCCAATCACTTCGCGCACGAACCGGCCGGCTCGAAGAACTACACCGAAGACGGCAAGTACGTGCAGCCCGGCCAGCCCGGACAACCGGGCGGCGCGGGCGGCACCCCAGCCGTGTTCTACTCGACCGACTTCTACACGCAGCGCCTGATCTCCTATATCGATTCGAACAAGGGCGACGGCAAGCCGTTCTTCGCGTACGCGGCCTATACGTCGCCGCACTGGCCGCTGCAGGTGCCCGATCCTTATCTGCACAACTACGTCGGCAAATACGATGCTGGCTATGACGCGATCCGCGATGCGCGTGTCGCCCGGCAGAAAGCGCTCGGCATCATTCCGCAGGACTTCGTGCCGTATGGCGGCGCCTCCGAGACGCTGGCCGCGAGCCCGGCCACCGCAAACAACGGCACCACGAACGCGAAATACGTGAGCGCCGTGAACAGCGCCGTGCAGGGCTACACCGATTACGGCCCCGGCTATGTGAACAAGAAGTGGGACAGCCTGTCGCCGGCCGAGAAGAAAGCGCAGGCACGCTATATGGAAATCTACGCTGGCATGGTCGAGAACCTCGATCACAACATCGGCGTCTTGATCCAGCATCTGAAGGACATCGGCGAATACGACAACACGTTCATCGTGTTCCAGTCGGATAACGGCGCGGAGGGCTGGCCGATCGATTCCGGCGCGGACCCGACCGCCACCGACACCGCGAACGGGGCCGATCCGACCTACTCGCAACTCGGCACCGACAACGGCAAGCAGAACGCGCAACGTCTGCAATACGGCTTGCGTTGGGCCGAAGTCAGCGCGACGCCGTTCCGCTTGACCAAGGGTTATTCGGGCGAAGGCGGCGTGTCGACACCGTTGATCGTGCATCTGCCGGGCCAGACTTCGCAAAAGCCGACGCTGCGGGATTTCACGCACGTGACGGACAACACCGCGACGTTCCTTGCAGTCGCGCAGATCGCGCCGCCGACCACGCCCGCTCCCGCGCTGATCAATACGCTGACTGGCGTCGATCAGAACAAGGGCAAGGTGGTCTACAACAACCGCTATGTGTATCCGATCACCGGAAAATCGCTGCTGCCGCAGCTCGAAGATCAGAGCGCCGCGCCCGTGCATAGCGCGTCGTTCGGCGACGAGGCCTACGGCCGCGGTTATCTGCGCAGCGCCGACGGCCGCTGGAAAGCCCTGTGGACCGAACCGCCGCTCGGCCCCGTCGACGGTCACTGGCAGCTGTACGACATGAGCGCCGATCGTGGCGAAACGCAGGACGTGTCGGCGCAGAATCCGTCGATCATCGATGGTCTCGTGCAGCAGTGGAACGACTACATGACGAGGGTCGGCGGCGTCGAGCCGTTGCGTCCGCGCGGCTACTACTGAGCAGACGATGGCGTTTTCATTCAAGCTCAAAGGCGGCGTGGCGCTGTATGGCGCATACGCCGCGATCGCGGCGGCCGCATTCGCCGCCGCGTTTGCCGCGCCTTCCATCGGTGCGGCGAGTGCGGCGGTATTCGGCGGCGGCTCGCCGAGCGCATTCGACAGCCTGAACCGCTCGCGTCCGCTCGCCGCGCTCGGCTCCGAGCAGCAATGCGAGCGTTACTCGGGCCTGCCTGCGCGCTGGCGCGACGACCCGCAAGCCGGCATGGTGCATCTGCATGGTGGCGAGTTCGTTCTCGGCAGCAAGCTCGGTTACGAAGACGAGCGCCCGGCCGGCGACGGCAAGACGCACGTGGCCGGTTTCTGGATCGACCAGACCGACGTCACGAATGCGCAGTACGACGCGTTCGTGCGCGCGACCGGGTATGTCAGCGAGGCGGAGCGCCAGGGCGGTGCGGTCGTTTTTCACACGCCGACGCGCGAGGAAATGAACGCGCGCGATCTCGCCTGGTGGAGTTGGGTCAAAGGGGCCGCGTGGAATCATCCGAGCGGCCCCGGCAGCAATCTCGACGGCCGCATGAATCAACCGGTGACGATGGTCACGCAGGCCGATGCGCTCGCGTACGCACACTGGCTCGGCCGCGATCTGCCGACCGAAGCCGAATGGGAATACGCGGGCAAAGCCGGCCACGAAGGCGCGGATCTCGACACGGCGCCGCGCGACGCGCACGGCAAGCCGAGCGCGAACTACTGGCAAGGCGTGTTTCCGGTGCTCAATACCAGCGAGGATGGTCATGCCGGCCTGTCACCGGTCGGCTGCTATGCGGCGAACGACTTCAGGCTTTACGACATGATCGGCAATGCGTGGGAATGGACCAAGGACGTGTACAGCGGTCCGCACCAGTCGCATACGAACGGCGATACCGCGGCCGTGGCGCCGCTCAGTCGGCGGCACGATACGCCGATGGTCATCAAGGGCGGCTCGTTCCTGTGCTCGCGCGACTATTGCGTCAGGTATCGCGCGGCGTCGCGCGAGCAGCAGGAAGCCGATTTGCCGGCTTCGCATATCGGCTTTCGCACGGTGTCGAGGGATCAGTCATGAAGCGATATGCGATTGCCGCGCTTGTGCTCGCGGTGTGGACTGCCTCGCTGCCCGAACCCGCGCACGCCGCCGCGCAGACCATCAAAGTCGGCGTAAGTTCGGGCGCACAAGCGGAGATCATGAACGAAGTGCGCCGCGTCGCCGCGACCAAGGGTCTGGCGCTCGACGTCGTGGTGTTCGATCAGCCGTCGCGGATCGACGCGGCGCTCGTCGCGAAACAGATCGACGTCGCGAGCTTCGAAGACGAACCCGCGCTCGACGCGCAGCGCAAACTGCATGGCTACGAGCTGACGAGCGTGGCCACGACCGTCACGTTTCCCGTCGCGCTCTACTCGCGCAAGCTGACGAACCTCGTGCAATTGCAGCGCGGCGCGACGATCGCGATTCCCGACGATCCCGCCGGCACCGCACGCGCGCTGATCCTTCTGCAAAACGAAACGCTGCTGACGTTCCGCGACAGCGCGGGCCTGCACGCGACGCTCGCCGACATCACGAGCAACCGCCTCCACCTGAAGATTCGCCAGGTGCCGCGCGCGCGCCTGTACGACTCGTTGAACAGCGTCGCGTTCGCCGTGATCGACAGCGACACAGCCGCGCGCTCCGGTCTTCTCCCCGCTCGCGACGGCCTCAGTCTCGAAGACGCGCGCTCGCCGTATGCAAACGTGCTGACCGTGCGCGACAGCGATCGCCAGAACCCATGGGTCGCGCAACTGGTCGCCGCCTATCATTCGAACGAGGTCGCGCATTTCATCCTCACGCGTTATCAGGACTCGGTGCGGCGGCCGTGGTGAACACGTTTTCGTTTTCCTGTTCCGCGTGCGGTCGATGCTGCAACAGCCCGCCATCGATGACGCTGGCCGAGTTGTTTCGCCATGCCGACCGGTTTATCGGCTGTATTGCGATTGGACGCGTGGCGCGCAGGCGGCCCGGCGAACGGCTGCGTGTCGGCCGGCATGAAGCCGTGCTCGACGAAGCCGACTGCGCGGCGTTCGAAGCGCTCGCCGATACGCTGCTGTATCGCGCGGGGGACACCTTCAGCATCGTCGCGCAGGGCTTCGACTATCCGTCGCTCGCGCGCTGCCCTGCTCTGGCGGACGACGGACGCTGCGCGATTCATCTGCAAGGCAAGCCGCTGACCTGCGAAGTGGTGCCGCTCGACCCGCTCGTGCCGGACAGCCTGCAACATCTGGTGCTGGCCGAACGCGGCGCCAGCGCGATCTATGTCGGCAGCGCATGCATCCAGGAAGGCAAACGCGACGATGCGGCGTTGCTGGTCGACGCGGGCCGCATTGCCGATCCGCAAGCTGAAGATGCGCTCGCGCGGCGGCGCCGCGCGCTCGCACAGGAGCGCGCAATCTGGACGCAAGCCGTATTCGACGCATTGCGGGCCGACCTGTTCGATTCACCCGCCGCGCTCGCACGCATCCCCGCGGGCGGCTTTCTAACGCTCTCGCTCGTGCCGGCACTGCTGAGCGTCGCGGCGGCATCGTCGCGCTGCCGCGAGTTGTGCATCGACTATATCGACAGCCAGTTGACGTTGATCGAAGGCAGCATCGCGCAAGCGCTCACACGACGCCGGCTCGACGATCGTCCGGTCACGCAGCAGTTGCGCGGCTTTGCCAACGCGTATCGACACGCGAAAGCGCGCCTCGTCGATGCGGCCGCCACGGAGCAATACAATGGCGCCCAGGCTTTGCGCCCCGACGTCGAAGCGTATCTGAGCGGCGCCGTTCGCTGATCCGTCGGCGCGTCGACACTTTCTATTCCGCTATTCAAAGCTGTGTGTCCAGCAGCCGTACGAACTTTTCGACGACCTTCTCGGTAAACGAACGCTGTGTCCAGGCTTCGAATGTGATGCGCTTCGACTTTGCGATGTCGTCGTTGAACGCGGCGGTCTGCTGTCTGGCGAAAGCGCGGTCGTAGATATTCAGGTTTGCTTCATCGTTCAGCTTGAACGAGCGGTTATCGAAGTTCGTCGAGCCGACCGACACCAGGTACTCGTCGACCACCAGCAACTTGCAATGGAACATGGTCGGCTGGTACTCGTAGATCTCGACGCCCGCTTTCAACAGATCGCCCCAGCACGCCCGCGACGCTTCGCGCACCGTGTGCGTATCGATGCGTTTGCCCGGCGTGACGATCTGTACTTTGACGCCGCGTTTCGCGGCTTCGACGATTGCGTTGATGGTCAGCTTGTCGGGCACGAAGTACGCGCTCGCAAGCTGCAAACTGCGCGTGGCGGCAGTGATGGCCATCAGATACATCAGCTGCATGTCGTCGCTGCCGCCCGACGGCGAACTGCTGAACATATGCGCAAAACCCTCGCCCGCTCCTTTCGGCTCGGCGTCGATGTGCGGGAAATACCTCGCACCGTGCAAGACGTTGCCGGTCGCCTTGATCCAGTTATCCATGAACACGGCCTGCATATGGGCGACCGCCGGACCGGTCAAGCGGAAATGCGTATCGCGCCAATGCTTTTCGTCCTGCGCATGGCCAGTCCACTCCGGTGCAATGCCGACCCCGCCCGTAAAACCGATCCGGCCGTCGATCACCAATAGTTTCCGGTGCGTACGATCGTTCATGCGACCGAGTCCGGTCCAATGCGGCTTGTGAAACTTGACCACTTCGGCGCCGGCCTCGCGCAGCAGTTGCAGATAGCGCCGATCCATCTTCGAAGAACCGACCCAGTCGAGCAGTACATGCACGGCGATGCCTGCACGCGCCTTATCGGCAAGCGCGCGCGCAATCTGCTCGCCGATCTCGCCGGACCAGTAAATGAACGTTTCAAATGTGATGGTTTCGCGCGCCGACCGAATGCCTTCGAGCATCGACGGAAAGATCTGGTCGCCATTGAGCAGCATCTCGAAGCGATTACCCGGCACCACAGGCGGACCGAGCAATAGGCCCATCGAGCGCAGGAATTGCGGATCGTCGCTCTTATAGAGCCGCTCGATCTTGTGTTCTATTTTCTTTTCGCCGCTCGACAGATTGGCGATCACGAGAACGATCACCAGCGTGACGAACGCGGTAATAGCAATGGTCAGCATGCGTGGCCTCGATGGCAGGCGGCGGGACACGGCATGCGCATCCCTCGTCCGACGGGAAAGTGCCGGACTCCTGCCCGGCTTTCACGATCCTCGCGTCATGCACGGCGCGTGCCCGCAGCGGGACCGCGCCTTGCTTTCCGCCTCCAACGCTTTATCTGACCAAAGCAAATGCCTCACGACTGGCTATTTCGCCCGCGCCGAATACGCCGATGACCGTATAGTCCGAAGCCACGCATTCGAACGTCGATGCCTGAAACGTAATGACGAAATGCCGCCGCGCCGGTGCCTCGGCAGCAATGGTAATTGGCTCCGTCGCCACGGCGGCAATTTCCGCGCACAACGACGAATTGACGATTTCATGCGCCGCGTAGCCAGCTAGACCTTGCGCCGCGAGCGGATGAATGGCTAGATCGTCATCGCCCGGCGGCCCGAGACGATGAAACACGGCATCGGCGAACAACACCGCGCAAAAAGGATCGTCGTCGGGATCGAATGGCCCGAACCGTTCAAAGTCCGACTCCGCGATCGGATAAGTGAGGATCACACGGCGATCGCTGGCGACGATGAATGGTTCGGCGGCATCGGCTGCCGGATGAGGAACGGAGTCCAGCAGGAAGACCTGATCTTCCTGCCGGGATGCATCGAACGTGCTAACCATCTACTTCACGGCTCCGCGGCTATTACGCGCCTGCTTGCGTCTCGGGCGTTTGCGGTGCCGCCGGCGCGACGGGCGCGGCGGCGCTCTTTGCGGCAGCCTTGCGGGCCGGTGCTTTTCTTGCCATCTTCACAGCGCTTTTACGGCCAGCGGTTTTCTTCACCGCGGCTTTCCGGCTTGCCGGCGTTGCCTTTTTGGCTGTGGTCTTTTTCACGGCCGTCTTGCGCGTTGCTTTTTTCGCCACTGCTTTTTTCGCCGTGGCCTTCTTGCCTACCGCGCTTGCGGTCGCTTTCGCCTGGCCGCTCTTTGCCGCCGTTTTCGCTGTTTTCGGAGCGGCAGCCGCGCTCGCCCCATCGATCAGGAATTTGCTGCGATCCTTAACTGAGGCAAGCCATGCCGGCGCCGGACCGCGTCCGCTCCAGGTCGCGCCGGTTTTCGGATCCAGGTACTTCGGCGGCTGGGCGCCTTTCGGCTGACCTTTGCCGCGCTTCGCGGCGGGAGTAGCCGCGGCTTTGCTTGCGCTCGCAGCATCGATCAGGAACACCGTGCGGTCCTTCGCGCCGGCGATCCAGCCAGGCGCGCGGCCGTGACCCGTCCAGGTCGCGCCGGTTTTATGGTCGCGGTACTTCGCCGGCGTGGCCGACTTGGCGGCTTTGCTCACGCCAGCAGGTCTTCCCCGGCCCGTACCCGTATTGCCATTCAGACCTCGCGCGGAGCGTCGTGCCTTTGCCTGTGCTTCGATATCGGCAGTCGTTAGACCGTGCTTGAGCATCAACTCGCGAATCTGATCGACCGCGGCCTGTGCTTTTCTGGCAATGAGAACGTCAGCTTGCGCCTGGAGCTTCTTAAGCTTTGCTTGGATTTGCTCTAACGAAGGCATTTGATTGCTCCTTATGTGGTAATCGTCGAACTATGCCATGAATGACCGAAGAAAGGCAGTCTATTGACCTATCCTGAGCTTCAATACATCGATACGAGCGCCGATGCAGCGTTCAAATAACAAAAGCTTTCAGTTTTTCTACCGGGTCATCGAAGCTTTCTTCCCTTTCCTTCCTTCTTGATTCCTCTCTTTTTCATTTCGGTTCCATCACTCAGATAGGTGTAAAAACGACGACCTGGCGATCGGCAATGTACCTCACGCTCCGTATAAAGCGGTAGTGTTGACCGTCCGCCGTTATCCGGTTCAGGCCCAGGCGGGTCAGTAGCAGCATTTCATCTGCCTGGAAAGCATCGACGACACCGGAATCCGTTAAATCCTCCAATGCACCCGATGGATTTCCGACATAAACGTTGCGCGCCTGCTTGCCGATCCGCATGACGACCACGCTTTTTCCCTCGTCGAGCGCCAATTCGAGAAAGCTCGCGAGCGTACGCAACGACTCCGGTGTGCAAGTCCTGGTCTGATAGATCGCTGCATTCGATGGCGTCATTTGTGTTCCCCGTCATCCGCATCGACGGCAAATAGCGCGCCGTCATGCTTTCTGGCTTTAGTCGCTTCTACTATAGCCCGGCATTTGGATATTCAAAGGAGAGTAGCCCACTTTTTATTTGAAAACGGTCTTTTTTTTGGTGAACTGCTATAGCGAACCGATTCAAGCGTGTGCGAAACGCCACTGACGATACGTGCAAAACCGCTGCTCCGGTAACTTACCGTTACCGATCTTGCAGCACCTGTTGCTCCTGCTCTGTCCAGGTCCATTTACACTTCATAACCGTGCCCAGCCTCGGATGCAGAGCCAATAGAGAGTCTTTTGTCAGCCGCCATGCTCGCGGCAGCTATTGAAAAAGACGTTGGGCCACCCTAACTTCGATCCACTCAAACACGATGGTACTTACAATGAAAGCTGACCTTATTCGGACCACCCTCGGGGCACTGGCAGTTTCGTTCGCAATGGCAGGCACCGCGAACGCGGCCGGTTGCCTGAAAGGAGCGGTAGTGGGCGGCGTCGCCGGGCACTATGCGGGACATCATGCGGTGGTTGGCGCGGTCGGCGGCTGTATCGTCGGACGGCATGTGGCCAAAAAACACGCCGAAGAACAGCAGGCGGCGGCTCAGGCCGCGCCACATCAGCCAGCCAGAATGCAGTAACTAACGCCCCTCTCCATTCACTCAGGCAATGCGCAATCCGCGCGCGGGCAAGATCTCCTGGGTGGTCACGAAACGATGCTGTTTGACCGCGTCGTGAAAGAGGCGGTAGTCGCTCTTTTCGAACGCGGTCGTCCACTCCGGTCTGTCCCCGGTGTCGTCATCACACAACAAACCGGTGGCCTGGTACTTCCACGAACCCTGTCCTTTGGCGATATAGCCGGGCACGGGTTCTTTCAAACCCGGAATACGGCCGGCACTCACCCATTCGCAAACGGTTCTCAAACGCAGGTTGTCGTCGGGTTCGCGGTTCGTATCGAGCAGTCGGGTAAGTGCGTCTTTGACGTCGTCCGGCATGCCGGGCTGGTTTTCGAAGTCTTCGCGTCCGGCCAGATAAGCTCGCACGACACGACAACTCATATCCGCCGCTTGCACGAAATCCGGCAAATTATGTCGTGAGATGAAGTGATTGCAGCCGTCGATGTAATGCCAGCGTGCCCACGGCTGGTCGGGATAATGCAACGCGGCGCCGTGGCCGACCGGCAACGCGATCGTCAGAACGTCCGTCTCGACGCGCTCGATCAGATGCGCGACCGCCAGTTCGAGGCTCGCGAGCCAACCTTTGCGCGTGCAATCCTGCGCTTCGAGAAGATGTACGCGATTCCACGGGCTTTCGATGCCCGCGAATCCCTGGTGCGCCCAGGTATCGACATACGTATGAAGCGTCACGCCGAGCCGGTGCAACGCGGTCTCCGATTCGCGCTGCCTGATAGCGCGCCGCACGACTTCGCGCGCGACTTCGCTGTCGGGCCGGCAAACCGCCTTTTCCTCGAGACTGTCACCCACCCCGGCCGGCAGAAAATGGAACGGCGCCCATACGAGCCGATTCTGGTCGTTCTCGGTATTGGCGTAATCGAATAACCTGTGCGCGGTCGCGAATCGCTCGAATGTCTCGCCGCCCCTGAACCGAAGTATTCCGCTCGTCGTTGCGTCGTCGACGTATTGGCAGGCATGAGCGACGGTTTGCGCATCGCCGGCCGTCATGCCGCCGACGCGCGCGGCGATGTAGACCACGCCGTAATGGAAGTCGATATTCATGGCAGGCGCTCCTGACGCGCATAATCACGGCCGGTCTGTGGCCGGCGATAGGGCGAGACGAATACAGGGAGCTGCGCGTGAGTAGATAGTAGACGAGCGAGCGGCACTCGCCTTGAAATAACATGCGTATTGGGCGTGTTTTTCCACGTTTCGCGCCAGGCTACTATTCGGGCTACTGAAGGAAAACGCCGGCGGCGCCAGCGAAATGCAACCTGCCGGCACAGCAAGCCGCCGGGCCACGAGGCGGAAAACGTAACCCGGCCCGACCGGCGCCGGTCAGGTCAAATGTGTAACGGAAAGACGATTGTTCCAGTGCTGGTTCAGATACTCGAGCGCGAACATCCGGTGACAATGATGTGGTAAATGTTCACTGCAAAGCAGGCAGCCCGATTCAAATAGCGCGATATCCAGATTGCTTTCCACACGGCGGCGCGCGATGAGGTCGAGATATTCCTCGCGAAAGTTCTCCCAGCTCAACTGCTTGCCCTGATAGCGTTTGAGCAGTTCCGGCTCGGGAGCCAACTCCGGAATTTCCACGTACGCCGCATTGCACAACTGCTCGAGAAAGAACGGCAGATCCTGCTTTTTCGCAAAACCCGCCAATTGCGACGTGTTGTTGAGGCGAACGTCGAGCACCGTGCGCACCTGGGCATCCTTCAATAACCCGAAGAACTTCCGGGCGCTCTTGCCGGTAAAACCAATACTGGCCACCTGTACGGTACCTTTGTCACGTTTCATCGTGAGTCCCCTTGGCGGGCCATTCGGCGCCCATAAAAAAGCCTCGCTGCGATTAGCGCAGCGAGGCTCGGTGGCAGTGCATGTTTAGCGCCGCCCGCGCGCTTTACTTGACGATGTCGACGAGTTCGACTTCGAAGGTCAGATCGGTATTCGGCGGAATCGGGCCGACGCCGCGATCGCCATATGCGGTCGCCGCCGGGCACGTGAGTCGCGCCTTGCCGCCGACTTTCATCTTCTGCACGCCTTGCGTCCAGCACGGAATCACGCGATTGAGCGGGAACGTGGCCGGGCCGCCATGCTTGGCCGAGCTATCGAATTCGGTGCCGTTGGGCAGCGTGCCGCGGTAGTTGACTTTTACCACGTCGGTCGCGGACGGTTGCGGGCCCGTGCCTTGCGTCAGATGTTCGACGATGACGCCGGACGGCAGCTTCTCCGTGGTCGGCGCGGCAGCCATCGCGGTCGAGGACAGAACGGCTGCGGCCAGCAAAGCAACGAGTGATTTCAAAGCAAATCTCCAGTGGGGTAGTCCGTTTGATTGTAACGGATCGGGTGTCGGCCGAGGCTCCCAGATACTGCCGGATGCCGTGGGTCGTTGCGCGCCTGTCACGAACCTCGCTGAACCGCCGCGCGAGCCCGCGGTCCACATGAACGTCCGGCGCGAATCGCCGGCACGCGAATCCGCCGCACCGTTGAGAGCGCTTCCGATGACCGAGCCGGCCCATTCCGACCACCCCGCTGACGACCCGACCGCCGCGCCACCGCCCGCCGACGAGCGCGTTCGCGCGCCAAGGCCGCGCCGGATTCCGCGCAGCCGCGCCCAACAGGCGCGGCTCGATGCGCGCGAACCCGCTTTCGAGCCGCTGCCGTTCCCCTCGTATTCACCCGAGGACGCGCGCCGCCCGTTCGCGGACAAACTCGACGCATGGTTCGCCGCGCGCCGTTGGCAGCCGTTCGAGTTTCAGCGCGAGGTATGGCGCAACATCGTCGCTGGCGCGAGCGGCGTGCTGCACGCAAGCACCGGGGCCGGCAAAACCTGGGCCGTGTGGTTCGGCGCGCTAGCCGCGTTCGCGAGTGCCGCGTCGACACAGCGCAAGCATCCCGAACCGCTGACGGTGCTCTGGATCACACCGATGCGCGCGCTCGCGGCCGACACCGCCCGCGCGTTGCAAGGCTCCGCGGCTGAACTCGCGGTACCCTGGAGCGTCGGTCTGCGCACCGGCGATACGTCGGCCGCCGAACGCGAGCGGCAGCACCGGCGCATGCCGTCCGCGCTCGTCACGACGCCCGAGAGTCTGACGCTGATCCTGACGCGGGCCGATGCGCGCGAAGTACTGTCTCGAGTGCGGCTCGTGATCGTCGATGAGTGGCACGAACTGCTCGGCAACAAACGCGGCACACAGACGCAACTCGCGCTCGCGCGTCTCACGCATTGGCGGCCCGGCTTGCAGGTGTGGGGGCTGTCGGCGACGCTCGGCAATCTGTCGTTCGCGACCGAGGTCCTGCTCGCGCCGGTCGCGACGCCGCGCGTCAGTGTGCACGGCGCGCTGTCGAAAGCACTGATCGTCGACACGATCATTCCCGACACGATCGAGCGCTTTCCGTGGGGCGGTCATATGGGCATGCGTCAGGTCGATGCGGTCGCGCGCGCGATCGACGAAGCACGCACGTCGCTCGTCTTCACGAACACGCGCTCGCAATGCGAGGTTTGGTATCAGGCGCTGCTCGATGCGCGCCCCGAATGGGCCGGCGCGATCGCGCTGCATCACGGCTCGCTCGATCAGCAGGTACGCGAGTGGATCGAACGCGGGTTGAAGAACGGCTTGCTAAAGGTCGTGGTGTGTACGTCGAGTCTCGATCTCGGCGTCGATTTTCTGCCGGTGGAGCGCGTGTTCCAGATCGGCTCGCCCAAAGGCGTCGCGCGTTTGATGCAGCGCGCGGGCCGCTCGGGACACGCACCCGGTTTGCCGTCCCGGGTGACGATCGTACCGACGCATGCGCTCGAATTGATCGAAGCGGCGGCCGCGCGTGAAGCCGTCGACAAACGGCAGATCGAAAGCCGCGATACGCCGCAAAAGCCGTTCGACGTGCTGGTGCAGCATCTCGTCACCGTCGCGATCGGCGGCGGCTTCGACGCGCGCGAGCTGTACGATGAACTTCTGCATACCTATGCATATCGCGATCTGACGCAGCAGGAGTTCGACTGGGCGCTGAGTTTCGTCGAAGGCGGCGGCGCGACGCTGCGCGCGTATCCCGACTACCATCGCGTCGCGCGCGATAGCGACGGTCTGTACCGCGTGCCGCGCGACGATCTCGCACGCCGGCATCGCAACAACATCGGCACCATCGTCGCGAATGGGACGTTGAACGTTGCTTATCTATCGGGCGGCCGCATTGGCGCGATCGAGGAATCGTTCATCTCGCGGCTCAGACCCGGCGATGTATTCACGTTCGGCGGCCGCGCGCTGGAACTGATCCGCGTGCAGGATATGACGGCGTGGGTGCGGCGTGCGAGTTCATCGCGCGGGGCAATGCCGCAATGGGCCGGCAGCCGCATGCCGCTATCGTCCGAGCTCGCCGATGCGACACTGACGATGCTCGCGCGCGCCGCCGACGGCATTTACGACGAGCCGGAAATGCGCGCGGTTCGGCCGCTGCTCGAATTGCAGCAGAAGTGGTCGGCGTTGCCCGAGCCGGGCGTGCTGGTCGTCGAGCTGCTGAAATCGCGCGAGGGTCATCACTTCTTCTGCTATCCGTTCGCCGGGCGCACAGCGCATATCGGGCTTGGCGCTCTGCTCGCGTGGCGGGTCGCGCGCGACGAGCCCGGCACGTTTTCGATTTCGATGAACGACTACGGTTTCGAATTGCTGTGCGCGCAGGCGTTCGATTGGGACGCGCACCTGCGCAATGGCCTGCTTTCACCCGACGAACTCGATCACGACATTCTTGCGAGCCTCAATTCGTCCGAACTCTCGTTGCGGCGCTTTCGCGAGATTGCGCGGGTGTCGGGCCTCGTGTTTCAGGCGCATCCCGGACAGCAGAAAAGCGCGCGGCAATTGCAGGCCTCGAGCGGGCTTTTCTACGAGATCTTTCGTCAGCACGATCGCGGCAATTTGCTACTGGGCCAGGCCGATACCGAAGTACTGCTACAGGAACTCGACGTGCGGCGCATTCGTATTGCGCTCGAACGAATGAACGCGAGCCGCGTCGTGCTCACGCGGCCCAGGAAGGCGACGCCGTTCGCGTTTCCGTTGATCGTCGGACGCCTGCGCGAAAAAGTCAGCACCGAGAAGCTCGCCGATCGCGTCGAGCGAATGCTGGCCGAACTCGAAAGGGCGGCGCAACGATGACTGTGAACTCACTGGCGATCGACGTCGGCGGACGGCCTCTCGTGCTATCGAGCTTGCGCGCGTGCTTCGATCCGGTGCTGCGCGCGCTTTTTATCGCCGATGCGCATTTCGGCAAGGATGCGGTGTTTCGCGCGCGTGGCATTCCGGTGCCGACTGGTTCGACTGCGGAGAATCTGCTGCGGATCGATCGTCTGATCGCCGAGTTCGAGCCGGCGACGCTGGTGTTTCTCGGCGATCTGCTGCATGCGCGCGAGTCGCTGTCGACACTCACGCTCGATGCTTTGCATGCGTGGCGCGCGCGGCACGCGTCGATGCGCGTGGTGCTGGTCGAAGGCAATCACGATCGGCATGCCGGTGCGTTGCCGCTTACGCTGGATGTCGAGTCTGTGCGCGAGCCGTGGCATTTCGGGGCGTGGGCGCTGTGTCATCACCCGCATGCGGTCAATCATGCGTATGTGCTCGCGGGCCATGTGCATCCGGTCTATCGGATCGCCACGCGGGCCGATTCAGTGCGCGTGCCGTGCTTTCGCTTCGGGATCGATCGGGGGGTGCTGCCGGCGTTCGGGAGCTTTACTGGAGGCGCGCGTGAGACGGGGCGCGTTTTGGGGGAGAGAGTTTTTCTGGTCGTGCAGGAGAGGGTGATCGAGTTGAGGGGTTGAGTGGACGGCTGGGGCCGTCCACTTCGTTGCCTGATTGCGTTTTTGTTTGCGGGTTGGTTTGCTGATTCGCTAGCGTGGTTTTTTGCTGGCTTTTTCGCTGCAAACTTCCCGCGGTGCTCGAGCGCGGTCGGTGTGGAGGCCGGGCGGCGCCGGCCTCCTCTCCTGGAGGGAGCCCCGCGAGGTTCGCGGGACCGTTGCCACCGCCTAGTGGTTGCCGCCGCCGTGGCCG
Source organism: Paraburkholderia sp. EG304 (assembly GCF_046543485.1). NCBI lineage: Bacteria > Pseudomonadati > Pseudomonadota > Betaproteobacteria > Burkholderiales > Burkholderiaceae > Paraburkholderia > Paraburkholderia sp. EG304. Next base: position 33,239 of record NZ_JBKGUA010000031.1, read on the forward strand.
CCGTTGCCGGAGCCACCGCCGCCGTAGCCGCCATTGCCTCCGCGGCCACCGTTGCCGAAGCCGCCGTTGCCGAAGCCGCCTCCGTTGCCTTGGCCGCCGCCATTGCCGCCATGGCCTCCGCGACCTCCGTTGCCGAAACCACCGCCGCCTTGGCCACCACCGGCGCCGCCGTTTCCGCCCCGGCCACCGCCGTTGCCTTCCCCTCCACCGTTGCCGCCATGGCCGCCGTTTCCGGAACCACCGTTGCCGTAGCCGCCGCCTTCGCCGCCATGGCCACCGTGTCCGAAGCCGCCGTTGCCCTGGCCGCCGCCTTCACCGCCATGGCCGCCGTTGCCCGAACCGCCGTTGCCGTGGCCGCCACCTTCGCCGCCATGACCGCCGTTGCCCGAGCCGCCGTTGCCTTGGCCGCCACCTTCACCACCATGGCCGCCGTGTCCGAAACCACCGTTGCCGTAGCCGCCGCCTTCGCCGCCATGGCCACCGTTGCCCGAGCCGCCGTTACCCTGGCCGCCGCCTTCACCACCATGGCCGCCGTGTCCCGAGCCGCCACCGCCCTGGCCGCCGCCTTCACCGCCATGGCCACCGTTGCCCGGGCCGCCGTTACCCTGGCCACCGCCTTCGCCACCATGGCCACCGTGTCCGGAGCCTCCGTTGCCCTGGCCGCCGCCTTCACCACCATGGCCGCCGTTGCCCGAGCCGCCACCGCCCTGGCCGCCGCCTTCACCGCCATGGCCACCGTGTCCGGAACCGCCGCTGCCCTGGCCGCCACCTTCACCGCCATGTCCACCGTTGCCCGAGCCGCCACCGCTATGGCCGCCGTTGGCGGAACCGCCTTTGCCTTCGCCACCGCTGCTACTGTGGCCGCCGTCGCCATGGCCGCTTTCGCCATGACCGCCATCGCCATGGCCGCCGTCGCCATGGCCGCCATCGCCGTGGCCGCCGTCACCGTGGCCGGCATGCCCATCTCCGCCGTGGGCATGACCGCCGTCGCCGTCACCATCGCCACCGTGGCCGTGGCCATGACCGCCATCGCCGTCACCGTCGCCACCGTGGCCGTGGCCATGACCGCCATCGCCGTCACCGTCGCCACTGTGGGCATGACCATGACCGCCATCGCCGTCACCATCGCCACCGTGGCCATGACCATGACCATGACCGCCATCACCGTCACTATCGCCACCATGGCTGTTGCCATGACCGCTTTCGCCGTCACCATCACCGCCATGGCCGTGGCCATGACCGCCATCGCCATCGCCGTCAGCACCGTGGCCATGTCCGTGACCGCCGTCGCCATCACCATCACCACCATGGCCATGTCCATGACCGCCATCGCCATCGCCGTCACCACCGTGGCCATGTCCATGACCGCCATCGCCATCGCCGTCACCACCGTGGCCATGTCCATGACCGCCGTCGCCGTCACCATCACCGCCATGGCCGTGGCCATGACCATGACCACCGTCGCCATCACCATCACCGCCATGGCCGTGGCCATGACCGCCATCGCCATCGCCGTCACCACCGTGGCCATGTCCATGACCACCGTCGCCATCACCATCGCCGCCATGGCCGTGGCCATGACCGCCATCGCCATCGCCGTCACCACCGTGGCCATGTCCATGACCGCCGTCGCCATCACCATCACCATCGCCGCCATGGCCGTGCCCATGACCACCATCGCCGTCACCATCGCCGCCATGGCCGTGCTCATGACCACCGTCGCCATCACCATCACCACCGTGGCCATGCCCATGCCCACCACCATCCCCACCGCTATCACCGCCACCGTTGTTGCCGCCATCGCCGCCCGTGCCGCCATTCCCCGAACCATCACCGCCGCTTCCAGCGCCTCCGTTACCGTTGTTGCCGGAACCGCCATTACCGTTGTTGCCGCCGGTATCTCCCGAGCCCACCCCGCCCGTGCCGGAATTAGCCGAACTATTTCCGCCACTGCTGCCCGCGCCCGTCGACGACGTCCCGTTGCCCGCCGAGGAGCCGGTGGACGACGTCGGGCCAAGCCCCGCCGCCGCGATGCCGAGGGCACCCGCCCCGAGCTGCCCGAATCCGTGCGAGGTGCAGCTCGGCCCGCCGCCCGACGGACATCCGCCTTGCACGCCCGCCTCGGCGAGCGCCATCACTCCTGGATTGGTTGCAGGCGCGGCGTTGCTCCCCGAATTCGTCTGCGCACCCGCCATCGCCGCATAAAGACTGACCGCGACCGCCAACGCCGCCCGCCGCGTGCCAAGTATCCACGCGTCCCCGTTTTGCTTTTTCATTTCACCCTCCTAATTATTTCCCCTGAGCGACCGGTCCAATTAACGAGTGAATCTCGGCTCGTCAAAAAAATGAAAGTCAAAGCCTTTGCGCAACTTCGCCTAATGCGAATTAAAATGCGCTCGCACTAAATACTTCTCTCACGGAAAATCCCCGGTCCGATTTGGCGTGCTTCGAGAGAATGGGCTGGCCGTGCGCGCACGTGATCGTGAGAGCCGCACAGCGAGGCTTGATGGACCTTGAAGTTATTCGCAGTGCAATCGCGCGACCGTGCGTTAGACCACGCAATGCGATATTGGCGAGACGGCTTGCCAGGCAGGGGGAAACGACGATGCGTCCATCAAATCCGCTAATCCAGATTCTTCAGACGGGAAGCTAAAACTATCACCCGCGATGCAATTTAACCGACAAAAAGAAAATTAACATTCGGTTTTATCGGATGAATTCCGACACCATTTACACGTCATCCGTTTTATTCATGTGGCCATTCGCACATAAGAATGAAAATTGGGAAAGCCGAATGAGAGAAATCCAATAGACAACACCATAAAAATCACGGAAATGCGCGCGCGAAACATTACGCGTAGTTGCATAACGCGTGCGCGTCGCAAAAAGCGATGTGGCGATGCGCGCTGCCTCGCAGAGTCGCCGAACGTGCGCCTCAGCCACACACCATCGCGACCCACGCGATATCCAAAGTGTCGTGGCACAACCACCAGCGCGTCAGATAACCAACACATTGGCGCGCACGCTTTTTCCGGAGCATTCCCACCATCTTCGGCGCCAGCGTCGCGTATCGTCGGGTTGCGCTGCCCGCAAACGCCCGTCCCCGCAAGCTACTGCGCGGGATCGCCCCCATACGCGGGTAAACCTTTGTTTGACTTCGTCGCGCCGCCCCGTTTACTGCACGCAGCCGAACCTCTCAATCCGCTTTCATTCTCCGCCCGCATTTTGTTTGGTCTGCTGAGCAGAGTTCTGCGAGCGCCCTCCCCTCTCCGACGAGGTACAACATGGTTACTATCTCCAGCAGCGCCGTCGACGAATTCAAATCCACACTGCGCGGCCAGCTTCTGCTGCCCGACACGCCGGGCTTCGACACGGCGCGCAGCATCTGGAACGCGATGATCGACCGTACGCCCGCGATGATCCTGCGCTGCGCGGGTGTTGCCGACGTGCGCAGCGGCGTCGCCTTCGCGCGCGACAACGGCCTGCCGCTCGCCATTCGCGGCGGCGGCCACAACATCGGCGGCAGCGCTGTGTGCGACGATGGCCTCATGCTCGATCTGTCCACGATGAAATCGGTGCGTATCGATCCGCAAGCGCGGCGCGCGTATGTCGAACCCGGCGCGACGCTGCATGATTTCGATCACGAAGCGCAGGCATTCGGACTCGCGACACCGCTCGGCATCAACTCGACGACCGGCGTCGCAGGTCTGACGCTCGGCGGCGGCTTCGGCTGGCTGAGCCGCCGCTACGGCATGACGATCGACAACCTCGTCGCGGCCGACATCGTCACCGCCGACGGTGAATTGCGCCACGTGAGCGCCACTTCGCACGACGATCTGTTCTGGGCGATTCGCGGCGGCGGCGGCAATTTCGGCGTCGTTACGCTATTCGAGTTCGCGTTGCATGAGGTCGGCCCGCTCGTGTATGGCGGCCTCGTCGTGTTGCCGCTCGCCGACGCGAAGGAAGCACTGATCAAATACCGCGATGCCGCGCCGGCAATGCCCGACGAGCTGGCCGTCTGGGCGGTCGCGCGGCTCGCGCCGCCGCTGCCGTTCCTGCCGCCCGACGTGCACGGCAAACCCGTGCTGGTGTTCGCGATGTGCTACAACGGCCCGGTCGACAAAGGCCCGGCCGCGGTGGAAGCCGTGCGCGGCTTCGGCAAGCCGCTCGGCGAACATCTTGGTCCGATGCCCTACGAAATCTGGCAACAGGCCTTCGATCCGCTGCTGACGCCAGGCGCGCGCAACTACTGGAAGTCGCACAACCTCGGCACCATCGACGATGGTCTGATCGACGCACTGCTTCGCGCGATCGACACGTTGCCGTCCACGCAATGCGAAATTTTCTTCGGGCTGATCGGTGCGCAAACGCAGCGCGTGGCGGTCGACGCAACCGCTTACCCGGCCCGCAACACGCTATACGGCATGAACGTGCACGGCCGCTGGGACGATGCGCGCGACGACGAGCGCTGCGTCGCATGGGCGCGCGCCTTTTTCGAAGCGGCGCGCCCGTTTGCGCTAGGCAGCGTGTACGTCAACTTCATGACGGAGGAAGAAGGCGGCCGTATCGCGGATGCCTATGGGCCGAACTATGAGCGGCTCGTCGCCGTGAAGAACCGCTACGATCCGCACAACCTGTTCCGCCACAACCAGAACATTCGCCCAACCGTGTAGCGACGACGCGCAACGGCGAGCAGCGCGAAACCGCGAACTGCAAGTAGCCGCGCCGCCCTGGCGCAAGGCGGCGCGGCGCTTGGGCACGCTCCCTGCTAATGCCAGCTGTGACTGCTCGCGATGCGTGCGTCGCGCGTCGCGGCACGCCCGCTCAACGACAATCACCGCGCGCACGGAACCTCTCGTGCGCAAATGAGAACAAAGCAAAGCAAGGCGGGCGATTCGCCGCACTCTTCCATAACGTACAACATGCGTGAGAAACGCAAAGGAAAACAGTCATGCGCAGACGACAATTCATCATGACCGGCAGCGCTGCATTGGCCGTCGCGGGCCTGAGCCTCACCGGTTGCACGACGACTTCGCCGTCCTCGAACGCATCCCCGTCGGCCAATGCCGGCAAGCGCGACACGATCAACGCGGGCGTCGACTCGACGCTTGCGCGTCTCTACGAAAACGTCGACGGTTCGCGCGAGCTCGTTGCGAAAGCGCGCGGCGTGCTGGTGTTTCCGTCGGTGATCTCGGCCGGCTTCTGGGTCGGCGCGCAGTATGGTGAAGGCGCGATGCGCATCGGCGGCCGCACGGTCGGCTACTTCAGCACGGTCGCGGGCTCGTTCGGCTTGCAGATCGGCGCGCAGTCGAAGGCGCTCGTGTTTCTGTTCATGACGCAGGAAGCGCTCGACGAATTCATGCACAGCCAGGGTTGGGCGGTCGGCGCGAATGCGACCGTCGCCGTGCTGAAGGTCGGCGCGAACGGCGCGGTGGATTCCTCGACCGCAACGAGCCCGGTGCAGGCTTTCGTGCTGACCAACGGCGGTTTGATGGCCGGCGTGTCGCTCGAAGGCACGAAGGTGTCCCGGCTGATTATCTGAGTATCTGAGCGGAGCCTCCGCTCTTGCGGATTTGTGGTGCGAGCGCGCCGCGCGACTGCACGACAGATCCGCGCCGCGCGTTCAAGCCATCGCGTTCCGCCCGCTTCGCCAGCGCCATTCATCGCGCTACGGAAAAATCCACGCCTTTCGCAAACCGTCCGTGTTCAGCGGACGTATCCTTCGCGCAGCCGCGCGCGTTGCCAAGCCCGTTCAGCGCAGCGCATGCAGGCCTCAGCATTGCGCTCGCGCGCCACCTCGTAAAACATGATCACCGCTAGTCCCGCTTCCGGTCGGCCCGCCTGGCTGTCCGGCATTCGCAGCAACGCCCGCTCGATCTCGAGACGCTGCGCATCATCCTGCCGTACGCGGTGCTGATTGCGATCGTCGGTCTGCTCGAAACGCTGCTGACCTTCAACCTGACCGACGAAATCACCGAAACGCGCGGTCAGCCGAATCGCGAATGCGTCGCCCTCGGCGCGGCGAATATCGCCTCGGGACTGTTCGGCGGCATGGGAGGTTGCGCGATGATCGGCCAGACCATGATCAACCTGAATTCGGGGGGACGTTCGCGGCTGTCGGGAATCGTCAGCGGCGTGATGATCCTGCTGTACATCCTGTTCCTGTCGCCGCTGATCGAGCGGATTCCGCTCGCGGCGCTGGTCGGCGTGATGTTTGTGGTCGCGCGGCAGACCTTCGCATGGGGCTCGCTGCGCGTGCTCGGCAAGGTGCCGCGCAACGACGCGCTCGTGATCGTCGCGGTCACGGTCATCACCGTATTTGCCGATCTCGCGATCGCGGTGATGTGCGGCATCGTGATCGCCGCGCTCAACTTCGCGTGGCAGCATGCGCGCGAACTTCACGCGCCCGGGGAGGATCGCGCGGGCCATAAGACCTACGTGCCGCGCGGCACACTGTTTTTTCGCGTCGACGACTCGCTTTCACGAGCTGTTCGATCCCGCGCGAGACCCGGCGAGCGTGACCGTCGATTGCAGTCACCTGCTGCTCGCCGATCATTCGGCGCTCGCCGCGTTGCAGGGGCTGGCCGAGCGCTATCGCAAGGCGGGCAAAGAGTTGCGGATGCAGAACCTGTCGGAGCGCAACCGCCAATTGTTGAGCCGCGCGGGAATCGGCTTCGCGTGACACACGCACCGCGTTGCGAGCGCGCGTGCGGTGAATGCTCGCGCGTGCGTCGGCAACGCGGCCTGGCGCTTTAGCGCTGCTCCGGCAACTTGAACACCGAGATCGCCGCCGACAATTGGCTGGTCTGCGTCTTCAGCACATCGGCGGACGCGCTCGCTTCCTCGACGAGCGCCGCATTCTGCTGCGTCGTCTGATCCATGCTCGCGACAGCGATGTTGACCTGCTCGATGCCCGAGGTCTGCTCGACCGACGCCGCGCTGATCTCGCCCATGATGTCGTTGACACGACGTACCGCCTGCACGACTTCCTGCATCGTGTCGCCCGCGCGCCCGACGTGTTCCGAGCCGCCCGCGATCTGCGCGGCCGATTCCTCGATCAGCGCCTTGATCTCTTTCGCGGCCGCCGCGCTGCGTTGCGCGAGCGTACGCACTTCGCCCGCGACCACCGCGAAACCGCGGCCCTCCTCGCCCGCGCGCGCCGCCTCGACGGCCGCGTTCAACGCGAGGATGTTGGTCTGAAACGCAATCCCTTCGATCACGCCGATGATGTCGCCGATCCGGTGCGACGACTGTGAAATCCCGCGCATCGTGTCGATCACCTGACCGACCACCGCGCCGCCGCGCGCCGCGGTCTCAGACGCGTTGTGCGCGAGCTGGCTCGCCTGCTTCGCGTTGTCGGCGTTCTGACGCACGGTCGCGGTGATCTGCTCCATGCTCGACGCGGTCTCGCCGAGCGCGGCCGCCTGCTGCTCGGTGCGACGCGACAGATCCGAATTGCCCGCGGCGATCTCGTTGGATACCGACGAAATCAGCGTCGCGCCGCCGCGAATCTGCTCGATCGCCTGCGCGAGACGCTGCTGCATCCGTTTCATCGCGGCGAGCAGGCTGGTACGGTCGCCGGTCTTCGTATCGACGATCACGTCGAGGTCGCCGTCCGCGATACGCGACGCGATCTGCACCGCGTACGCCGGTTCGCCGCCAAGCTGACGCAGAATACTGCGCACGATCACGCCGATCACCAGCGACACGAGCGCGCAAAGCACCAGCGCCGCGATCACGTATTGCGCGAGGGTGCGGTAGAACACCGCCTCGATGTCGTCCGTGTACACGCCGGTGACGATGGTCCAGTCCCACGGCTTGTAAAGCCGCATGTAGTTGCTCTTCGGCGCGAGCTGGTTGGTGCCGGGCTTCGGGAACATCAGATGGACGAATGCCTCGCCTTCGCGCTGCGTCTGCTCGGAACCCTCCTTGAACACATGGCGGCCGTCGGGATCGGTGACGGTGCTCATGTCCTTGCCGACGAGGTCGGCGCGCGTGGCATGCATCAGCACGTGCGCGCGGCTGTCTTCGAGCACGAGATAGCCGCCGGCACCGTCGTAGCGCATTGCGCGCAGGTCGTCCATCGCGGCGCGCTGCGCGTCGGCGAGCGGCATCGTGCCGGCCGCGGCGAGCGCGTTGTAGCGATCGAGCACGCTGTACGCGATGCTGACCACGTTTTTCAGCTCGTCCTCGCGATCGGCGATCATCGTGTCGCGCGTTTTGTATGCACCCCACAGGCCGATCGCCAGAATGCCCATGCACATCACCGCGAGCGCGAGCCACAGCCGCACCTTCAGGCGAAACCGTTCCATCTTCCGTATCCCTTGTCGTGGTTCGCGGTTGTCGGCGCGAGCGGACAGCCGCAAACGTTTCATGTCGTTGTCGGGATTAACGGCGCGACGGCGGAAAACTTCAGTGCTACTTCAAGGTTGCGGGCTTCAGTCCGCCGGCAGCGTCAGCGCCGCCACCTCGCAGCGCGGCCATTGCCGCAGCACGTCGGGCGACATCAGCAGCTTGGCCGCGCGCACGCCGGCGCCCATCACGATCTGCGCACGGTCCATCACCGCGGCGTCGACCAGCACGCGCCAGTCGGCCGGCAGACCAAAGGCGGTAATGCCGCCGAACTCCATCCGGCAATGCTCGACCGCGGCCTCGCGCTTCGCGAACGACAGCCGCTGTGCGCCGAGCGCGGCCTTCACCGCGCCGTTGATGTCGAGCCGCCGCGAGCCAAGCGACACCAGCGCCGCGTAGTGCTCGCCACCGTCTTTCTTGTAGCGGATCACGATCGTGTTCGCGCAGTCTTCGAGGCCGAAGCCATAGCGCGCGCTGAATGCTGCGGTGTCGGAGGCGTCGTCGGTAACGGCGAACACCGTGATGCCGTGCGCCGGCAATTGTTCGATGACATGCGCGGGCAGATGCGCGCTCCACTGGTCGCGCTCGATGACGTCCAGTTGCCGTACGAGTTCGTGCGAATGCATGATGAGCGGAAAGGTGACATTAACCCGCTGCATTCTAGCGGTACGGGCGGGCGGCCGCGGAGCGGGCCATCGAAGCAGGCCATGAAAACAGGCCGTGAAGCTCACCGCTTAACTTGTATAGTGACGGGCACGAGGTTTGCGCAAAGCGACAAGGCAAACACCGTGAAAGCGCCGTCACGATTCAGACACGATCATGGACATCGATACCCTTTCTCGCGAGAACCTCCAGCAGGCCGCGCGTCACCAGGCCAATTGGGCGATGGGCGCACTTCGGCAGTTCACGGAGAACCGCTGTCTGGAGATGGCGGCGAGCATCGCGTTCTATGCGGCGTTTTCGCTCGCGCCGACGCTCGTGATGGTGATCGCGGTGGCCGGCTGGTTCTTCGGCCCGGCGGCCGCGCGCGGCGAGCTGTTCGGCCACATCAACGGCCTGATCGGCGACCAGGCGGCGGCCGGCGTGCAGACGATCGTCGAGAACGCGCATCACGCGGGCGCCAAAGGGGGCATCGCGACGATCATTTCGTTCTCGCTGCTGGCGATCGGCGCGTCGGCGACGTTCTCGTCGCTGAACAGCGCGCTCAATATAGTATGGCCCTACACCGGGCCGCGCTCGGCCAGCTGGCTCGCGCTCGTGCGGGTACGGCTGATTTCGTTCGGACTCGTGCTCGGCGTCGCGTTCCTGCTGATCGTGTCGCTGGTGCTCGATACGGTCATCGCCTTTATCGGCGAGTGGCTGTGGGGCGACTCGCCCTATGTCGTGATCGGCAATCTGCTGCAGCTCGGCGTCGGGCTGCTCGTGCTGATGTTCGCATTCGCCGCACTGCTGAAGTTCCTGCCCGACGCTCGGGTGCTGTGGCGCGATGCGCTGGTGGGCGGCGTCGTCGCGGCCGTGCTGTTCACCGGCGGCAGAAAGCTGTTCGCGCTCTATCTCGCGCATGCGGGAATGGCCAGCGCGTTCGGCGCAGCCGGCTCGCTCGCGGTGCTGCTGATGTGGCTGTACTTCTCGGCGCTGGTGCTGCTGCTTGGCGCGGAGTTCTCGGCGGCGCGCGGCAGGCTGCACGATCCGCGCGGCGGCTGGGGCATGCAGGGGGAAGCGCCGCCAGGCAGCCGCGCGAAGCTTGCGTCGGTGTTGGCGGCATCGACCGTCGCGGGGAACGCCGTTTCGTCGGCTCGCACGGCTGTGCGTGTTGCAAGCCAAACGACCGCGCCGCTGCCGCCGTCAGGGATCGAGGCGGCAGCGCCTAAGCGCTCTGCGCATGAAACCGCGGTCGACGTCACGCGCAAGGTGCTCGACGTCGAAGCGCAAGCCACCCGTCTCGCGGCGTCAGCCATCGTCGAAGCGCGCCGCCAGGCGACGGCCGCCGACCGCTACGTGCGACGCAACCCGTGGACCTCGGTGCTGCTCGCGGCCGCCGCGGGACTCACGGCCGCGGCCATGGCGCGCCGTGGCGCCGATAGGCGCTGAAACGCGTTGCGCCGTCAAACCGCTCGACGACGCTTGGACACAACGCGGTTCTTCTGTCCAGCCTGTCTAGTCATTTCGCCGGCTGTTTCTTTTATGTTTTCACTACAAAGCCGAGCGGACGTGTAGACGACTAGATTACATTTAGCATGCAAATCGATGCCGAAAGTGCGTTAAGTCACCCCGTCACTATCAACAAATCAACAATAATGCGCATCAGACCAATAAATGTTGCGCAAATAGAAATAATCGTTGATGGGCTGTAAATACAAGGGTTTGCCTCGATTGTCAGTTTTTGGCGACACTCTTTTTTTTCCGTTTCTACCGGGCGGATGCGCTGAGCTATTCTGCTTTCCGCAACAACGAACAATCATCTGCGTGGAGAAATGGATGAAACGAATCGCACTGTCTACCCTCTCGCTGGCGCTCCTCGGCGTCGCCGGTGTCGCACACGCGCAAAGCAGCGTGACCCTGTATGGCGTGCTGGATGAGTCGATCCAGTACGTGAACAACGCTACGCCGAAGGGCGGCAGCCTCGTTCAACTGTTTGGCGGCAACATCCAAGGTAACCGTTTCGGCCTGAAGGGCACGGAAGACCTGGGCGGCGGCCTGAAGGCAATTTTCCAGTTGGAAAACGGCTTTGACATCAACACCGGCAAGCTGCAGCAAGGTGGCTCGATGTTCGGTCGTCAGGCTTACGTCGGTTTGACGGGCGACGTCTGGGGCACGTTCACGGCTGGTCGTCAGTACGACCCGCTGGTCGACATGGTCCAGCCGCTGACGGGCGACAACTACTTCGGTAGCACATTCGCTACGCCGGGCGACGTCGACAACAACGACAACAGCTTCCGCGTCATCAACTCGCTGAAGTACGTGTCGCCGGTCTGGTCGGGCTTCCAGATCGAAGGTCTGTATGCTCTGGGCGGCGTCGCAGGCGCGACGGGTTCGGGCCAGACGTGGTCGGGCGCAGCAACGTATGCAACGGGTCCGTTCAGCATCGCTGCTGGCTACCTGCATGCAAGCAATGCCAATTCGCCGGCTACGCGTGCGGCTAATAGCGGCTGGGCAGGTACGGCAGCGCCGGGCGCCACGTTTGACTCCAACTTCCCGGCCAACGCCGGCATCAACTCGGCTTACGCTGCATCGAAGTCGATCGGCATCGCGTCGGTCGCGGTTCAGTACGTGACGGGCCCGTGGACCGGCAACCTGTCGTACAGCAACGCACAATACCGTCCGGACGCAAGCTCGGGCTTCACGACGACCCAGAAGTACGAAGTGGGTCGTGCGTACCTGGGCTACCAGGTCACGCCGGCAGCACTGGTGGGTATTGGCTACGCCTACACGAAGGGTCACGGCGACGCATCCGCAACGTATAACCAAGTGTCGCTGGGCGGCGATTACAACCTCTCGAAGCGCACGGACTTCTACCTGGTCGGCGCATGGCAGCACGCAAGCGGCGAACAGCGTGTACCGGGCACCAGTACCCTTCAATCGGCTACGGCTTCGATCGGTTCGTATGGCAACCAGTCGAGCACCAACAACCAGGTCATGGTCAGCCTCGGTATCCGTCACAAGTTCTAATCGGACTTCGAATCGGACCGGCTACGCAGCTGACGAGCTGCGTAGCCAGAGACCAGAAACCAGCCAGAGGCGGTGCCGACGGCTGGTTTTTTTCGTCCTGAGATCTTGATGTGGGTCAGAGCGAGCCCGACGCGCGCCGAAACCAACGCAGCTAGCGCCGCTGCGCCTTCCCTTTGTCCGCCTGCGCGAGAATCTGCGCGGGCGGCACATCGTGCTCATGCTCGACACCATCCGCGCCGACCGGCGCGCGATATAGCACCAGCGCCCGCTCCGGATGCAGCGACGGCGCATCCAGCGACAGCTGCCAGTCCGGATCGGGAATCTCGGCGAAAACCTGGCGCAAACGCTCGCCCCACGTGCGATGAATCATGTCGAAGTACGCGTTGTCGCGATCGATCGACACGAACCGCGTGACGCGCAGCGCGTCCTTCTCGTACACCAGCAGATCGAGCGGCAAGCCCACCGACAGGTTCGAGCGCAGCGTCGAGTCCATCGAGATCAGCGCGGACTTCGCGGCCTCGTCGAGCGGTGTGGACGGCGTCAGCACGCGGTCGATGATCGGCTTGCCGTACTTCGATTCGCCGATCTGGAAGTACGGATTCACCGCCGACGCCTCGATGAAATTGCCCGCCGCGTAGATCATGAAAAGCCGCATGCGGTTGCCCGCGATCTGGCCGCCGAGAATGAAGCTGCAGTTGAAGTCGACGCCGAACTTCTGCAGCGCTGCCGCTTCGCGCTCGTGCACGCGCCGCACCGCGCTGCCGACCACGCGCGCGGCGTCGGCCATCGTCGGCACGCTCCACAGCGTCGGCTCGCCGGCATCGGCGGGCTCGGACAGCTCGTGCAGCACCGCCTGGGTGATCGACAGATTGCCGGCACCCAGCAGCACCAGCATGCGTTCGCCGGGTTGCTCGAACACCGACATCTTGCGCGCGGTACTGATGTGATCCACGCCCGCATTGGTACGCGTATCGGACAGGAATACGAGACCGTCGTTGACGGCCATCGCTACGCAGTAAGTCATAACGAATCCGCAGAACGCGAGGGAACGGACCTATTGTAATGCGGCGCACGGGCGCCTTTTATCCGTGTTTACGGCCTTTTCGCAGCCTTTAGCGTTGCAACGCGGCTACTGCGACATCTGCGTGCTGACCGCCACCGCCACGTGAAGCTCCTCTTCGAGCCCGCCGATGCGCCGGCCGCGCACCGGTGCGGCCGCCTCATAGTCGCGCGCCACAGCGAGGCGGCAATAGATCTCGCTGGCAAACCCGGCGTGCGTGACGTCGAGCGATATCCAGCCTTTGCCTTCGAGCCAGACGTCGACCCACGCATGGCTCGCGCCATGCGGCACGTCGCCGGGTTCGATATAACCGCTCACGTAGCGCGCCGGTACGCCGCGCGCGCGGCAGCACGCGAGCATCAGATGCGCATGGTCCTGGCACACGCCGTTGCCGAGCGCGAGCGCCTCGGCGGCCGTGCTCGTGACCTCGGTCACGCCGGGCCGGTATTGCACGCGCTGCACGATCTGCTCGGCAAGCGCAATCAGGCTTGCCGGACTCGCCAGATTCGCCACCGATTCCGCCAACTCGCGAATCGCGCCATCGGCTTCGGTCAGACGCGTCGCGCAGGTGAAATGCTCGAGCGGAATCGGGCCGGGCGGATCGTGCAGCACCCCGTCGACGAGCGGCATTGTGTCCACCTCGCCCGACACGCGCAGATGAATCTCGTCGTGCGGCTTGTTGATGACGAGCGTATGCAGCACGTTGCCGTAGGCGTCGAGTGTGGCGTCCAGCTTGCCCGGCGCGTCGATGCTCCAGCGCCGCACGGTCTGCCCGGCGCCGCTCGAGGGCGTCAGGCGCAACTGCTGGATCGAATAATGAACCGTCGCTTCGTAGCGGTAAGAGGTGTCGTGGCGGATCGTCAGGTACATGAGAAAACTCCGTCAGGCCACTGGCAGCATCAGATAAGTACGCGCCACCAGATTGCCCAGCTCGAACACGCGAGCGAGGAACTGCGTCAGATAGCCATGCAAACCGGTTTCGAAAATCTGCCGGATGTCGGCATAGAGCAGCTCGGCGCGCAGCTTGCCGGCGAAGCGCTCGCACTGGTTCGAGCCCGACGTGCGCAGCATCGCGAGATTGCTGCACACGCCGTCCAGCGAGGCGAGCAGCGAGCGCGGCATCTGCTGATTGAGGATCATCAGCTCGACGACGCGCGCGGGCGTCACGACGTCGCGATACACCTTGCGATAGATTTCGAGCGCCGACACCGAGCTCAGGATCGAGGTCCAGTAATAGAAGTCCTCCAGCTGGCGCGCGGCGTCGCGCGAGTTCGGCTCGACGTTCGCGAAACGCACATCGAGAATCCGCGCGGTATTGTCGGCGCGCTCGAGATAGGTGCCTAGCTGGGTGAAGAAGAACGCGTCGTCCTGCAGCGCGGTGCCGATCGTCACGCCACGCGACAGATGCGAGCGGAACTTGACCCATTCGAACAACGAGCCCGGATTGCTCGCGGCCTGCCCGCTCGCAAGCCGCTCGTTGAATTCGAGCCACGTGTCGTTGATGGTTTCCCACCACTCGGTCGTCAGCGTGCCGCGCACCGCGCGGGCGTTTTCGCGCGCGGCCTGCAGGCATGAATGAATGCTCGACGGATTGCTCGCGTCGGCGACCATGAAGTCGAGCACGTGCTCGAGCGTCGGTTCGTCGTAACGCTGCGCGAAGGCGCTTTCGAGCTCGGAGATGCGCAGCACCGAGCGCTGCGCGCGAGCCTCCTGTTCGGGCGTCTGCGGCAGCAGTTGCGCCTTCAGGTTGATGTCGAGCATGCGCGCGGTGTTCTCCGCGCGCTCCATATAGCGGGCCATCCAGAAGAGGTGATCGGCGGTTCGGCTAAGCATGACGGCGTTCCATGTCTGTGATCTGAACGCGCGAGGCCTTCGTCGGCGACGAAAGTCCGCGCTGGTTATCCGTTGAGCGACGGCGGCGCACGCGCATTGCGTGCCGCTTGCCGCGCATCAGTCGACCATCCAGGTATCCTTGGTCCCGCCTCCCTGCGATGAATTGACGACGAGCGAGCCCTGCTGCAGCGCGACGCGCGTGAGACCGCCCGCCACCATCGTGGTGCTCTTGCCCGACAGCACGAACGGCCGCAGGTCGATATGGCGCGGCGCGATGCCCGCTTCGACGAAGGTCGGACACGCGGACAGCGCCAGCGTCGGCTGCGCGATATAACCGGCCGGACGCGCGATCAGCCGCTCGCGGAAGGCCTCTACCTCGGCCTTCGTCGCGGCAGGGCCGACCAGCATCCCGTAGCCTCCCGCGCCGTGCACTTCCTTGACCACCAGCTCCGGCAGATGCGCGAGCGTATAGGCGAGGTCCTCGGGATTGCGGCACTGATAGGTCGGCACGTTGTTCAGAATCGGCTTTTCGCCGAGATAGAACTCGATCATGCCTGGCACGTACGGGTAGATCGATTTGTCGTCGGCGATGCCGGTGCCCATCGCATTGGCGAGCGCGACGCGGCCGGCGCGATAGGCGGTCAGCAAACCCGGCACGCCGAGCGCGGAGTCGGCGCGAAACGCGAGCGGATCGAGAAAGTCGTCGTCGACGCGCCGGTAGATCACGTCGACGCGCTTCGGTCCCTGGGTGGTGCGCATGAACACGTAGTTGTCGTCGACGAACAGATCCTTGCCTTCGACGAGCTCGACGCCCATCTGCTGCGCGAGGAACGTATGCTCGAAATACGCGGAGTTGTACATGCCCGGCGTCAGCACGACGACGACCGGATCGTCGACGCCTTCCGGCGCGACCGAGCGCAGCGTATCGAGCAGCAGATCGGGGTAATGCGCGACCGGCGCGATGCGGTTCTGCACGAACAGTTCGGGGAAGAGCCGCATCATCATCTTGCGGTTTTCGAGCATGTACGACACGCCCGACGGCACACGCAGATTGTCTTCGAGTACGTAGAACTCGCCTTCGTCGCCGGCGCGCACCACGTCGACGCCGGCGATATGCGCGTAAACACCGAGCGGCACGTCGACGCCCTGCATCTCCGGACGATACTGCGCGTTGGTATAGACCTGCTCGGCCGGCACGATGCCCGCGCGCACGATGTTGCGATCGTGATAGACGTCGTGGATGAACAGATTGAGAGCCTGCACGCGCTGTCGCAAACCCGCTTCGAGCGTCTGCCATTCGCCGCGCGGAATGATGCGCGGAATCAGATCGAAGGGGATCAGCCGCTCGGTGCCGGACAGGTCGCCGTTCACCGCGAACGTGATGCCGACGCGCCTGAACAGCAGGTCCGCTTCCGCGCGCTTGCGTGCGATCGCTTCGTTGCCCTGGCTATCCAACCATCGCTCGAAGCGCGCGTAATGCGGCCGTACGCCATCGTCGTGATAGCGCATCTCGTCATAGCATCGCATGTCAGCCCCAGTCTTGTTTGTCGAATAAAGGCGAATGCGCTGCGCATTCGGTATTCGACCTTGATCAAGCAAGCGTTATGCCATTGAATATGTCGTGATGATGCGCGTCGACGTGCACGCTAGCGGCGCATCCGCAGGGCGTCGAATTGCGTTGATCGTACTGTCGTGGATCATGATGCGCCAGTCAGGTGCGCGCGCGCCATCAGGGAGCACACTATGAGAGTCGCGCCCGCCGTTTCGCCAATAGGTGCGATGAGCGCTACGCAGCGAGCGCATAAAAAAAGTCCCCGCGGATTCTCACCCACGGGGACTTCGATCACCTGCATGCAGGCGCTTTTTCACGCACTCAAACGTCAGGCATGGTTAAGCACAACCGCGCCATGCCGACGCATGAGCGTGAGCGCAACGCGCTTAGGCAGCCGCTGCGTCCTTCAGCTTCTTCAGCGCGCGTGCCTTGATGCGCACGCTTGCCGGCTTGGCCGGGAACCAGCGCTCTTCACCCGTGAACGGATCTTTGCCGAAGCGCTTCTTCTTCGCCGGCACAGCCTGCACGACGATCTTCAGCAGACCCGACAGCGTGAATTCGCCAGCGCCTTTCTTATGCACCGTGCCGAGGATCGTGTCTTCGAGCGCGGCCAGCACAGCCTTGGCGGTCTTCGGTTCCACTGCAGCACGTTCAGCGATGTGAGCTGCCAACGAGGCCTTCGTGAAGGTGTCCTTGATCGGCGTCGGTGCGCCAGACGCCTTCACGGCGACCTTCTTGGCTGCGACGGCTTTCTTCGCAGGGACTTTCTTTGCAGCAACCTTCTTGGTCGGTACCGGGGCAGCAGCCTTCTTGGCCACCTTTTTTGCGGAAGTCGGCATGTTTCTCCTACCTGTTGTGGTCAGTGAATTGCTCGAAGCGCACACCGTATGCGCACGCTTCAACGCCGGATTCTACAAGCGCTAAAGCGATTTGCGCGACTCTTTTATGTATTGCGATGAAGTTTTTTGCGTGGCGCCAACGGTCCAACACGTTTTAGCACCTGTTTTAGCGGCTAAAACGTGTGCCGCGAGGTCTTCAACATGCAGGAGTAACGCTCGTTACAGTTCGTTTCGGCGGCGGTTTCGAGGCGGTCGTGGCGAGGCGGGCTGGTGTTTTCGTCCCTTGAATCAAGGCATTTTCTTCGTTTGACACGTCAAGCAACGCAACCCCGACGCTGCGACGATGCCTACGCCGTGCTTGCGCCGGGTTCCGTTTCAGCGTGCGATGCGCGGCAGGATGCCGGCGAGCTTCGTGAGCGCCGTGTCGATATGCTCGGCCGCGATGCTGCCATAGCCGAACATCAGCCCAGGCTGCGGTGTCACGCGATGGTGAAATGGCGCGAGTCCATAGAGGCCGATCGACGCTTCACGCGCGGCGGCGACGAGCGCCTCTTCGCCGAGCGACGCCAACGGCCCCTTGAGCCGCGCCGCCAGATGGATACCGGCAGTCGGCACGATCGGTTCGAACCAGCGCGCGAGGTCGCCTTGCAGATGCTCGAGCAGCATCGCGCGGCGCGCCGCATAAGCCTTGTGCATGCGCCGTAGATGACGCGCGAAGTCGCCATTGAGCATGAACGCCGCGAGCGCCGTCTGCGTCAGCGTGCAGCCGTGACAATCGGCGATCTGCCGCGCCTTCAGCAGCGGGCCGTGCAACGACGCCGGCGGCACCAGGTAGCCGATGCGCAGCTCGGGGAAGATCGTCTTCGAAAACGTGCCGACATAGGCGACGAGACCGGCGCGATCGAGGCTCTTCAGCGGCTCCATCGGCCGGCCCTCGAAACGGTACTCGCAGTCGTAGTCGTCCTCGATGATGACCGCGCCACGCTTTTGCGCCCATTCGAGCAGTTCGACGCGACGCTCGAGGCTCATCGGCATGCCGAGCGGAAACTGATGCGAAGGCGTCACGTAGACGAGCCGCGCCTTGTCCGGCAGCTTGCCGACGATCAGGCCTTCGTTATCGACCGGAACCGGCACCACGCGCGCGCCCGTCACCGTGAAGCAGGCATGCGCGGGTGGGTAGCCGGGGTCCTCGATGGCCGCGATGTCGCCGGGCCGCAACGTGATGCGCGCGATCAGATCGAGCGCGTGCTGCGCGCCCTGCGTGACGATCACGTCGTCCCAGTTGCTCGACACCGCGCGATTGAAGGCGAGGTAGCGCGAAATTGCGAGCCGCAGCTGCTGCTCACCGGCGGCCTCGCGATAGGTGCCGGGGCTGCGCGCCTGGCCGCGTAGCGCGTGATTCACGCAGCGGCGCCAGACGTCGAAGGGAAACAGCGTCTTGTCGGTCGCGCCGCCGATGAAGTCGAGCGGCGACGGCACCGACGGCCGCGGCAACGGCAGACTGTCGGGCATCTGTTCCCACAGCGGCTGCGCGCGTGCGGCGGCTTTCGCTTGCGCGGCGTCCCGCTCGCGCGACCGAGCCGCCGCGCGCGCCTGCGCGGAGCGCTGGGCGGGCAGCCGTTCGAGCCCGTCGGCGACGAAGGTGCCCGAACCGGCGCGCGCGCTCAGATAGCCTTCGGACAGCAGCCGCTCGAAAACATCGAGCGTGGTCTTGCGCGACACGCCGAGCTGGGTCGCGAGATCGCGTGTGGACGGCAGACGCGTGCCGCCGGCGAGCCGCCCTTCGAGAATGCCCGCGCGCAACTGCCGATAAATCTGTCCGGACAGATCGTGATGGCCTTCGACCGCGATGTGAATGTCCATTCGGATGGTTACCTCAAATAACGGCGAAATGGTTATTTCGAACGACCAGTGCCGAACGTAAGCTTACCTCCACGGACGCCCATCTGGACGCCCCTCGCACACTCACCAGGACTCTCTGATGCAAGCACGTCTCGACTTCTACAAGGCCAGCCCGAGCGGCACGCGCGCGATGCTCGCGCTCGAGGAAACGATCGGCAAGAGCACGATCGACAAGACGCTCGCCGAACTCGTGCGGATTCGCGCGTCACAGCTCAACGGCTGTGCGTTCTGCCTCGACATGCACGTGAGCGACGCGCGCAAGCACGGCGAAACCGAACGGCGTCTCGCGACGGTGGCCGCGTGGCGCGAAGCGCCGTTTTTCACCGCGCGCGAACGCGCGGCGCTCGAATGGACAGAGGCGGTGACGCTGATCGCGCAAACGCGCGTACCGGATACGGTATGGGAAGCAGTGAAGCCGCATTTCAGCGAGCAGGAAATCAGCGACCTGACGCTGCTGATCGTTGCGATCAACGGCTGGAACCGGATTGCGGTGTCGTTCAGGAAGATGCCGGAGTAAGCGCGCGCCCTGGCAGTCGCGAGGCTTCAGAAGATCACGGAAACCGCCACCGCGAGCCAGATCGAGGTCACGCCCGCGAGAAACAGATGCCGCGCGATCCGCACGCGCGAGTCGCTGTTCTCCGGCTCGACGGGACTCGTCGCCATCCACGGCACGAGGCCGAGGCACGCGAAGCCGGCCAGCGCGAGCACGAAGACTACGATGTCGGCCTTGTGCCAGGCGGTCGGCTCATACATGCCCCAGTAGCCGAGAAACACGATGCCGATCGAGAACACGGTCGCGGAAGCGGCGCTGAGCGCGGGCACCGATCCAGTGGGAGTCGGCATGCTTGACCTCCGATCGTCAGGTTGCGGCGGCGCTCATGCGCGGCGCGCCGTTCGCCCGGTCCGCGTTCGCGCCGACCGCGGCGAGCCGTCAGGAAGTGCGGGTCTGGCGCGCTTCGTACGTCTTCAGATGACTATAGGCGATGCGCAGCAGCGACAACGCGTGTTCGCCCTTTTGCGCGTCGCCGCCGCGCGTGATCAAGTCGCCGAGAATATGATCCGCCTCGGTGTGCGAGCGGTTTTCGACGTCGCGCAGCATCGACGCGGTGAGCGGCGACGGCGTCAGAAGCACCTGGATGGCGCGCGCGTCGAAGTCCGCGTCCATCGTGAAGCCATTGTGTTCGGCCACCGCGCGGCATTCGCCGAGCAGCTTCTCGATCACGCGCTTGCCGTCAGGCGCGGCCAGAATATCGCCGACCGAACCGCGCATCAAGCAGGTGGTGCCGGCCAGCGTGGCGAGGAATACCCATTTCTCCCACATGCGCAGCAGGATGTTGTCGCTGACCGCGACGTCGAACTTCGCGCCCGACATCGCATCGGCAATCGCCTGGGTGCGCTCCGAGGTGCCGCCCACGAGTTCGCCGAACGTAATCGCCTGCATGTCGTTCAGATGCATGATGTGCTGCTCCGCATTGAGCGTCGCGGCGATCACACACTGGCCGCCGAGCACGCGCTCCTTGCCGAAGCGCGCGCTCAGCACCTCGATATGGCGCATGCCGTTAAGCATCGGCAGGATCAGCGTTTCTTCGCCGACGAATGGCGTGAACGAATCGATCGCGTCGTCGAGACTGTAGGCTTTGCAGCTCAGCAGCACGAGGTCGAACGGCTCGCTGGCGACACCTGCCAGGATCGTCTTCACGTCGCGCAACTGGAGATTGCCCCGTGGGCTGTTGATGACGAGGCCGTCGCGCCGCAGCTTTTCGGCGCGACCGGCGCGTACGAGGAAGGTCACGTCCTGCCCCGCCGCCGCCAGACGTCCGCCGAAATAACCGCCAACCGCGCCTGCCCCTACTACCAGAATTCGCATCTTGAGCCTCTTGAAAGATTTCGGTTTGCCGATCATGCGCGTCGCTGGTGGACGCATCCCGATGTTGCCGTGTGCTTCTTGTGCAGAATGTAGCAAAGATTGGGAATCGGTTCCGGGGAGGCTCAACTGTGGCGCGGACGCTTTCGAAGTCCCGCGCCTTCTGGCCGCAATCGCGCTATCGCGTGCCTTACTGTCCGGACGCGACCGTTTCTCCCTGCTCCCACCCGCCCCCCAGCGACCGGTACAGCGCGATCGCCGAAAGCGCGTGCTCGCGCCGGGCCTGATTCAGCGATTCCGAATCGCGCAGATACGCTTGCTGCGCGTCGAGCACGTCGAGGAAGCTCGACGCGCCGCCCTTATACAACTCGGTCGACAGACGCAGCGCATGATTCGACGCATCGAGCGCACCGGCCAGGCGCTGCACCTGCGCCGCGCCGCTGACGAGATCGCTGCGATTGTCCTCGACCTCCTTGAGCGCCTGCAGCATCGTCTGCTGCAGGCCGAGCTGCGATTCGCGCATGCGGCTCTCGTTCGCGTCGATGTTCGCGGTGATGCGCCCGGCGTTGAAGATCGGGCTCGTTGCATTCAACGCGGCGCTAAACAGATTGTCGGTCAGCGTCGGCAAGCCAAGGTACGACGATGCGAGCAGCCCATTCGTCAGGTTGATCTTGAACTGCGGATAGCGCTGGGCCTTCGATACTCCCACTTCCGCCGCACGCTGTTCGACGAGCGCATAAGCGGTGCGCACGTCGGGCCGATGCAGCAACGCGTCGGACGGCAATACCTGCGGCGCGCTTTCCGCAGGCACCGGAATCTCGCGCGCGCTGGAAAGCAGCAGCGTATCGAGACTTTCCGGCGTACGCCCCGAATACACGGCGATCAGGCTCAGCTGATGCTGGACCGTCGATTGCATGCGCGGAATCTGTGCCTGCAAATCCTGCAACTGATTCTGCGCGCGGGCGACGTCGAGCTGGGTCGACAGTCCGTAATGCAGACGCGCCTGCGTGAGCTTCAGCGCGCGGCTGCGGATCTGCTCGTTGTCGTCGAGGATCTGCAATTGCGCCTGCGCCCAGCGCAGATCGATATATGCTGCCGCCGTGTTCGCCGCGAGCGCGAGCCGCAACTGGTTCAGCGCCCCAACGCTACCCGACACCTGCGCCTGCGACGCGAGCACCGCGAGTCGTTCGCCGCCGAACACGTCCGGGGTCCAGCTCGCGGCGAGGCCGAAGCCGGCCTGGCGCACATAGCCGAGCGGCGGCGGCGTGTTCTGCCGCTCGATCGAAGCGCCTGCGTTCGCATTCAGCTCCGGCAGCAGCGCGGCGCGATTCTGCGTCACCAGATCCTGCGACTGTTTCACGCGCTCGGCCGCGGCTTGCACGTCGAGGTTGCCGGTCAACACCGATTCGATCAGCTGATGCATGACCGGGTCGCCGAATTGCGCCCACCAGGCATCGGTGTTCACGCTATCCTGCGGTGCGTCGACGCTCCAGGCGGCCGGCGCCAGCGTCTGCACCGCATGCGGCAAATCCGCGTGCGTGGCCGGTTGCACCGCGCAGGCCGCGAGCGTCAAAAATGCCGCGCTCGCCACTAATTTCATCGCCATCCGTTTCATGTTGGACTCCTAGTGGGCATCGGGCGGGGGCGCGGTGTTGCCGAACGGCCGCGAAAACAGCACGCTCAGCAAAGCGACCACGAAGCACAGCGCAACCGCCAGAAAGGCGTCGGAAAACGCGAGCACCAGCGCTTCGCGCATCAATGCCTCGTGCAATTCGGCCAGCCCCGCATTCGCAGCATTCAATACGTTGCCGCCGACTGCCGACAAATACTCGGCCTGCTTCTGCAAGATCGATTCGACGACCGGACGGCCCGCGTTCAGATGTTCGTCGAGCCGTTCGTAGTGAAGATTCAGACGGTCGTTCAACATCGTGCTGCTGACCGCGATGCCGATCGCGCCGCCGAGATTACGCATCAGATTGAACAGTCCGCTCGCGGAGCGCAGCCGCGACGGCGGCAACGCGCCGAGCGCCATCGTCACGATCGGCGGAATACAGAACTGCTGGCCGATTCCGCGCAAGGCTTGCGGAATCAGCAGTTGCTGCCAGCCCCATTGGTTCGTCAACGGCACGTACAGGTAGCAGCCGATGCCAAACAGCGCGAGGCCGAACACCATCAGCAAGCGCATATCGACGAAGCGCGCGAGCGTCGAGTACGCGCCGAGCGCGAGCAACTGAAAACAGCCGACCGATAGCAACGCGAGGCCGATCTGCAACGAATCGAAGCCGCGCACGCGGGCAAGAAACACCGGCGTCAGAAACACGGTGCAGAAGATCCCGATCCCGGTGATGAACGACAGCAGACTGCCGATACCGAAGTTGCGCAGCGCCAGCGCGCGCAGGTCGACGATCGGTTCCTTCGCGGTGAACGCATGCACGAGGAACAGAAACCCGCAGATCGCCGCGACCCACGCGCACAGCACGATCACGTCGTCGCCGAACCAGTTCTTGCGCGGCCCTTCTTCGAGCACGTATTCGAGGCAGCCGAGAAAACCCGACATCAGCAGGATGCCGACGTAGTCGCCCTTCTTCAGCAGCGACAGATCGACCCTGTCGATATGCACGTACTTCGGCACCAGCAGCGTAACGGCGACGCCCGGTACCAGGTTCAGATAGAACAGCCAGTGCCACGACCATTGCGACGTGATCCAGCCGCCGATCACCGGGCCGATCGTCGGTGCCAGCGACGCGAGCGCGCCGATCGTCGTCGATGCGATCAAACGCTGCTTGCCGGGAAACAGCACGAACGCGGTCGTAAACACGGTCGGGATCATGGCGGCGCCGAGCGCGCCTTGCAGACCGCGAAACAGGATCATCGAGTTGATGTCCCATGCGAGCCCGCACAGCATGCTGGTCACCGTGAAGCCGAACGCGGAAAACGTGAACAGCCACCGTGTCGAGAACACGCGCGTGAGCCACCCCGACATCGGAATCACGATGATCTCCGCGATCAGATACGAGGTCTGCACCCACGACAGTTCGTCCTGACTCGCGGACAGCCCGCCACCGATATCGCGCAGCGACGACGCGACGATCTGGATATCGAGCGTCGCCATGAAAAAGCCCACGCACATCAGCGCGAATGCGAAGACCTTGGTGCGGGTCGGCTGGTCGGCGGGGTTGTCGAGAACGTCGGTCATGATCGGTTCATCCCTGCGCGGCCGGATGGCCCGCATCGACGTGCACTTTCACCGTCGCGGAGAGGCCGGGACGCAACACGCCTTGCATGTCCTTCGGCACGTCGAGGCGCACGCGCACCGGCACGCGCTGCACGATCTTCGTGAAGTTGCCGGTCGCGTTTTCCGCGGGCAATACGCTGAAGGTCGCGCCGGTCGCCGGCGCAAGGCTTTCGACCACGCCATGCAGCGTGGTATTCGACGCGTCGAGCTGGACCTCGACGCTGTCGCCCGCGCGCATCTTGCGCAGCTGGTCTTCCTTGAAGTTCGCGTCGATCCACAGGCCGCTCGCGGGCACGACGGTCAGAAGCGACACGCCGGTGTTGGCGAGCAGCCCGACGCGCGCGGTCCGATTGCCGACATAGCCGTCGATCGGCGAGCGGATCGTCGTGTATTCCACGTTCAACGCGGCGACGCGCTGCGCGGCCTGCGCGGTCGCGATGCGCGCTTTCGCGTCGCCGATCTGCGCGTCGAGCACCGCGATCTGGCGTTGCGCCGCGAGCAGCGCCGCGCCGCTGCGATCGACCGCGGCGCGCGCTTTGGTCAGATCGGCATCGGCTTTCTCGACGACCTGGTTCGACACTGCGTCGTCCTTCACGAGCTCGCGGTAGCGGATCTGGTCGGCCGCACTGCGCGTCAGCTCGGCGCCCGACGCGCGGACCTCCGCGGCCTGCTCGTTGATCGCCGCGAGTTGCAGCGATTTCTTCGCTTCGAGCTCGGTGACGGCGGCCTGCGCGCTCTCCACTTCCGCGTTGGCCTGCGCGAGACGCGCGTCGTAATCGCGGGCGTCGAGACGCACCAGCACCTGGTTGGCATGCACGAACTCGTTGTCGCGCACCAGCACGTCGGTGACGAAGCCGTTGACTTTTGGCGCCATCACCGTGACGTCGCCGCCGACGTAGGCATCATCGGTCGTCTCGAGGAAGCGGCCGACGAAGAACCAGTACGACGTGGCCAGCGCCAGCACGACGAGAACGGACAGGATCGCGAGCAGCATCCACGGGATACGCCGCGCCGCTCGGGCTGGCTGTACCGCGCTCGGGGGCGCGACGGTCGAGGGAGTTGTGGACATGATGTCGATATGTGCGTATGCACTCTTCAGGTTGAAAAAAACGGCGCGGTGCGCCGGCCTCCGCTACCTTCAGCGTTTATGTCAAAGCGAATCTTTGGTGATCGCAAATAGCTCGCTGCGCAGCGCGGCCGCGCGCTTCTCGCCGAAGCGGTGTTCGAACTCGGCCTGTGCGGCGTACCAGTACGCGCGGGCCGAGGCTAACCGCTGTTCGCCCTCGGGTGTCAGCGAGATCAGCAGCGTGCGTGCATCCGCACCCAGTGCCTCGCTCGACACGAGCCCATCGCGGCGCAGCGGCTGGATCGTGCGGACCAGCGTGGTGCGCTGCATGCGCATGGCTTCGGCGATCTGCTTCATCGTCATCGGACCGGTGCGCTTCAGACGCCCCAGCAGCGAAAACTGCGTGATGGTCAGGTCGACATTCGACAGATGCCGATCATAGATCTGCGATACGTGACGTGCCGCTTGGCGGATCGCAAAGCAGTCGTCATCTAGGAGCGCTTCCATTCGCTGCCCTTCCTTTTGCTCGTTAGTGCATATGCACATGAAACGGCATTATAAAACCCGCCGAGGCGGGCTCCGGTGCCGATCTAGTCGGTGATGCTGAACAGCTCCGCGCGCAGCGTCTTCGCGCGGGCGCGACCGAACTTCTTTTCGAATTCGTCCTGCGCGGCGCGCCATGCGACCGAGGCCTGATCGAAGGTAGTCACGCCCTTTTCCGTCAGGCTGAACAGCAGCGTGCGGTTGTCGTGGTCCGCCGCTTCGGCCAACACGAGACCGTCGCGCTGCAGCGGCTTCATTGCGCGGACCAGCGTGGTGCGCTCCATGACCATCGCGTCCGCGAGCTCCGCCATCGGCAGGTTCGGGGTGCGCGCGAGCTTTGCCAGGATCGTGAACTGCGCAGCCGTCAGCCCGACGCTGCCGAGATGGCGCTCGTAGATCTGCGTGACGTGCCGCGCCGCCTGGCGCAGCGCGAAGCAGTTGCATTCATCGTAGGAGACTGGACGGTTCATGGAGCGAAGTCTATGTGTGCATATGCACGATGTCAAGTTTTTCTGCGCACGCACTGCAAGCCCTCACCGCAAATCCGCTCGCAGATCACGCACACCCTTGCCCAGTCGTTGGCGCAATAGCGTGCGTAACGTGGCACCGTCGACATACCCGACCTCGGCCGCGATCGCGTCGATGCCGAGGCCGCTGCCATGCAGCAGCGACTGCGCGTGCTCGACACGCAGATCCTGAAAGTACCCCAACGGCGATTTGCCGAGCACGTCCTGGCAACGACGCTGCAGCGTGCGCGCGCTCGTCGCCAGTGCGGCTGCCGCGTGCTGCAGCGAGAACCCTTCCTTCAGATGATCGCGCGCCCATCGCTCGAAACGCTGAATCAGCGGATCGGCCTGCGCGAGGTGGTTCGGAATGATGTAAGGCGCCTGCGATGAGCGCAGATCCGCGAGCAGATACCGCGACACGAGCGCGGCCAGTTCGGGGCTCGCGCGACGGATCAGCCACAGCGCGAGATCGAGATGCCCCATCGCCGCGCCCGCCGTCACCCCGACCTCCGTTGGCACCAACATGCGCGACTCATCGAGCAGCACCGCCGGATAGCGCTGCCGGAACAGTGGACTCAGCCACCAGGTCGTCGTCGCTTCGCGATGATCGAGGAGCCCGGTTTCCGCGACGAGGAACGTGCCGATGCACGACGCGGCAAGCAACGTGCCCTGTGCATGCCACGCGAGCAATTGTTCCCTGGCGTCGCGCACGTCCGGCCGTTCGAGCGCCGGCACCAGTTGCTCCGGGGTGCCGGTGCCGAGCGCGGGAATGACCATCCAGTCCGGTTTGAGGTCGGCGGTGATCGCTTGCACGGGGATCGCGAACCCCTGCCCCGACTGGACCTTCTTGCGCACGCCGACGATCGACAGCTCGAAGTGCGGCCGTCCGCCCATCTTCGCGGCCGCGAACCGGTTGGCGAGCGAGAACGCGTCGAGCATGACGGTGAGGCCGGTATCGAACAGCCCCTGCAGGGCGAGGATCGCGATGCGCATGGCGTAAATGACCCTAAACTTGTCATTTGCGACGATACAGCTTTTTCCGGACGAGGGCTACAGTGAACTCCGTTGTACATCGCAACGAACGTCGACCAAGGAGGTCACAGATGAAAGTTTTCGCCATCGCATCCGCACAACCGACCCTCACCCCGGACAAGCTCCAGCAGCACTTGCCTCACGAGGTGCCGGCCACTCTGCAGTTCTATCTGGACGGCAAGGTCGAGCAGTTCTGGTTCCGCGACAAGGCCGGACCGATCTTCCTGATGAACGTCGCATCGGTCGATGAGGCCAGGTCGATACTCGACGCGTTGCCGCTCGTGGCCGACGGGCTGATGAAGTATGAGTATTTGCCGGTGGGACCGCTCGCGCCGCTCGGGCGGCTGATTCACAAGGGATGATGTTGCAGGCGGGATGAACGGTGCCGCCGGCCTGGCCGGCGGCACGCTTGCGGAAGCATCACTGCCCGACCTTCTCCGATTCAACCACGAGGTCCAGTACATAAGCCACCGACGGTCCGTCGGCGGGCGGGTTCGTGATCGTAAAACGCTTGACGCGCACCACGTTACGGATGCCCGGCGTGTGCGTATAGCCTTCGATATTCTGATTGAACGGCTGCCACGGACCGGGCGTGCCGGTGGCCAGCCCCTGCTCGTCGAAGAAACGTTCGCGCACGAGCAGACATTGCCCGTCCGGCATCAACGGATGGGTGCACGGCACCGACTGCGGCGCCACCTCCAGGAATGCAATTTGACCGGGGCCGCCGTAGCGCGTCTCGGCCGTCGGCACGCCGGTAAAGCTCAGCGTATCGCCGTTATCCGTGACGAGTTGCAGGCGCGGCCCGTTGTCGCGCGCGAGCAGGTTCACATTGACGCTGCCGCGCACTCGCTGCGAGATCGCATCGTCGAGTGCGGCAAGCGCGGGGTCGTTGCAGGCCATCATCGTGGTGACCATCGGGCCGATCTGCAGATACCCCTTCCTCACCGTGTAACCCGCTCCCATGTTGTTGCAGCTATTGACGACGGTGATCCGATACGGACTGAAGTCCAGTTGCACCGGTTTGTCCGGGCGGGCGAACAGCGCATCGATGCGGTTGCCGTTGCTGTCGATCGCGTTGCTCAGCTGCCAGTGGTAGCGGGCCAGCTGATCGGTGCCGGTCGGCGCCGCCGGGTTCGCCGCGGCCGTGGTCGCCGCGGGAGCCGGCGCTGTCACTTCGGGTGTCTGCGCGCACGCGGCGAGAACGAGCGGCAGCAGGAGCAAGCGGTATTTCACGTCGGCACCTCGGTGAGTTCAGTGGTTGTTCCGGGCGTTGGCCCGCGTCGCCTGGCGAAGGGACGCGAGCATCAGGTCGCATGCCCGAAAGCCGGAAAAGCCAGTGAAGGTCACCACCCGGCCACGTTACGCCGGGTTTGCGCACCTGCGTCGCTCAGGCCGCGAGCAATCGACTCGACGACCGACAGCATAACGCAGGTAGATGGCGGAAATATGCTGTTCCATGTCTGCCTTGGATTCTTCGTTAGGTTACCGAACTGCGGCAGGTGACGCAGGCTACGCCTTGGATATGTCGCGACGCACCGCGGGCGCGGCGTGAAGTCTCCTGAGCCGGGGGCGCAGCATCAGATAGAAGGCGGCAACGTGCGTGATCGCCAGCGTCGGTACATAGATGATCGGGATCGCGTACATGGCGCCCAGTTCTCCTGAATGCGCGGGCAGATCGGCCGCTGTCGCGTGGTAGTAGTCGACAAGCAGATCGGCCATACCGACCAGATTGAAAGCAACCACGAACGACCAGAAAAGCGGCCGTATCCGCGCCGTCAGCAAGGCCAGCATCGCCAGCACGCCCGTGGCGAAATCTCCGTAAGCGGCGAACGCGGCGAAGCTCGCGGACAGTTGCGGACTGACGACGCCGGGTAGCAGGAACGCGAGCCCGAAAAAACGGAAGCTGTGCAAGGTGGCGATCGCGCGTTGCGCGTCGAACGGCGCCATCGACCTGAGCTTCGGCCACACGTAGGTGCCGAAGCACAACAACCAGGCAACGTAGCCCAGAACGAGATGCATCTGAAAGAGAAGCCGCGCTGACATGATGCCTCCTGTCGAATGTTGGATGCGCAGGTGATAGGTGTACCATCGTCTCGCGCGAGCGACTATTCCTCACAATGTTGACAGGCTATGAAGCAGAACTTCACAGTCAGGCAGGGTGCACTCGACGGCGTCGAGGTCTTCCTCAGCGTGGCCGAGCATCGCAGTTTTCGCGGCGCCGCCGCGGCGCTCGGCGTGACGCCGTCGGCGATCAGTCAGGCGGTGCGCGTGCTCGAAGCGCGCATCGGCGCGACGCTTTTCATTCGCACGACGCGCAGCGTCGGCTTGACCGAAGCCGGCGAGCGCTTTCTGGCGCGCGCCAAGCCCGCTTTCGAGGAACTCGTCGCCGCCAGCGAGGTGGCGCGCGGACTCGGCGAGCGGCCGTCCGGCCTGTTGCGTCTTTCGGTGCCACGCGCGGTCGTGCCGATCCTGCTGGAGCCGCTGATCGCGTCGTTCTGCGAGGCCAATCCCGAGGTCGAGGTGGAGATTGCCGCCAGCAAGGAGCTGATCGATCTCGCAGCGGAAGGCTTCGACGCCGGCATCCGGCTGGGCCAGTTCGTTGCCGCCGACATGGTCGCGGTGCCGTTGACGGCGCCATTCCGCTTCGTCGTGGTGGGAAGTCCCGGCTATTTCGCGGCGCGCGGCCACCCCGAGCACATCGACGATCTGCGTACGCATGCCTGCATTCGCTGGCGGCGCTCCAACGGCGCGCTCGCGTCGTGGTCGTTCATCGACAACGGCCAGCCGATCGAAGTCGCCGTTTCCGGTCCTTTCATCGCCAGCGATTTTCTGGGCATGCTGGGTGCGGCGAACGCAGGCATCGGCCTTGCTCAGCTACCCGAGCCGATGGCCGCCGAGGGGTTGCGAACCGGAAAGCTCGTGCGCGTTCTGGAGGCGTATGCGCCGCTGATCCCTGGCGTGTTTCTCTACTATCCGAGTCGCCGGCAGATCATGCCGAAGCTGCGCGCGTTCATCGATCATGTGAAGAGCCGCACGGCGAGTACCCAAAATGGGCGCTGATTGCCGGTCTGCAGGAGTACCTGTGGTCTGGCCGCCATTTCTGGCAACCATTTGGCGATTACGGTACGGCCGCGCTAGCCGCGACCGCTTTCAACTCATGAGCCTTGTAATATCGACCGCCCCAGAACGAGTAACTCGTTGAACTGTGTTACCAATTCGAAACATAAAGCAAACGACAGCATATAAGACGGCCCGGGAAATCTGTGCATCCACCCCAGAATCGGCACTGAAATACGTGTTCTAACGGCGTCCCGAGTCATTATCCATGTGATGGTCGCGCCAATCGCCGCCCCCGCGATTATGTCGGTCGGATAGTGCCATCCGAGATAAACGCGAGGCAGACATATGAAGATCGCGGTGTATAAAAGCGCGAGCACACCGGCGCGGCGCGACACCAGAAAGATCCCGGTTGCGACCGAAATCCACAGCATCGCGTGGTCACTTGGGAAGGAGCTCCAGGCTGGCAACACGGCCGCTTCCAGACCACCCGACGGAAAACTCAGGTGTAGCTCAGGATTAAACAGAGGCCGTATACGGAATGGCAAATAATGAGCAATAAGCCTGAATATCGCGAGCGCAAGAAGGCCGCTCGCGATCGTCGCGACGACCATTTCACGCTCCCAATCGCCACGCTGGCTGGGTTTGAACCATATCCACCACAATACGGGTATGAGCACCAAACCCTTGAATGTGTATAGGTCCGCGATGATTCTTATGGCGTGATTCAACATGGCGCAACTCAGCGCCATGTGCGTCAGGAAAGTTTGGATTGCGGTATCGAAAGGGTCCATTCGTCAGGAGTGTCCGCAAAAGCTTTCGAGCAATCGGTGCGGTAGCGAACGTTTGCGTTACTCGCGAACAGCCAGTCCGCATCTCTTAAGCAATTCTTCAGCATGGTTACCTTACGATCGCGCCGAACCGACAAGACGAACAACCGACGCGCATTCAAGGGATCTGTTGCCATGCAGTTGCTGTTGATGGGAAAGGATGAGTTGATCGCTGGACCGGTCGTCGATACGTTGCGACGTGCGGGCCATACCATCAATTGGATGAGTGTCGTTGGCGAGCCCATGAGTTGGCCGGACTGCAGCTTGTACGACCTCATCATGCTCGACCCTGACCTGTCGGGAATCAACCTTATTGACGCGCTGAAGCGTTATCGAGAGTGCGGTGGCGATGCCCTGATCATCATCGTGACGGCACAGAGGGAACTGGAAAGTTGTATTGCCGCACTCGACGCAGGCGCGGACGATTACCTGGTCAAACCATTCGACGTCGATGAACTTGCGGCGCGCGTACGTGCGTTGACGCGTCGCAGAGTGGTACGGACGGTTCCCGTTCTCGCGTACGATGGCCTCATGCTGGATGCAGCCTCTCATCGAGTCACCCTGCATGGAGAACCGCTCACGCTGGCGCCGCGCGGGTTCGCTCTGCTACAGGCGCTGATCGAAGACCCGGCGCGCGTTTTCACTCGCTCGGAACTTGAAGCGAGGATATGCGATCCACGCGAGGAAATCGCCAGCAATGCCATCGAAGTGCAGGTGTGTGGCTTGCGACGAAAAATCGGAGCAGGACGGATCGTGACGGTGCGCGGCGCAGGCTATTGTCTGCGAACACCTGACTCGACAGTCCGCTTCGCTGACTAGCGGACGTTCCTGTTTCAAGCGCGGTTACCCGCTTCGTTGCGAGAAACCATCGTGAGCGCGAGTCCGGCCAGCACGAGAGCCACGCCGACCAAGAACGATGGGCCGACCCTGTCGCCGAACATGAATGATGCAGCGGCAATGCCGAAGATCGGCTGGAGGAACTGAACGCTCGCGGCAACCCGCGCCGGAACGATACGCAGCAGGTTGAGCCACATAAACAGGCCGGCAACAGTCACGATCACCCCGAGATATACCGCGGCTGATACACCCTGCGTGGTAACGTGAAATGGAACGTGCCACATCTCCCACGCCGCCCACGGCAGCAGTGCAACGAAACCGAACAGCGTGCTCCAGGCTGCAACCGTCGCAGTGCCATATGCGGTCGTGAGTTCGACGCTCCAGACGTAATAGAACGCAATCGCGAGCGCCGACAGCAGCACGCAAATCGCGCCGCCCGCAGTGGTATCGGACAGCGTCGCTGCGCCGTGCTCGCGGGCGAACGCGACCAACGCGATGCCCGCGAATGCCGCGAGCAGTCCCAGCTTTTGCCAACCCGATACATGCTGTTTGAGGCGCAGCGCCGCAAAGAACACGATAAAAACCGGAATGGTCGCGGAAATGATGGTGCCGACAGACGCCGAGGTGCCCGAGACGCCAAAGGTCTGCGCGACCTGTCCGATGCCGATGCCCAGCACGCCTAGCATGGCGACGCGCGGCCATGCGTGCCGCGGCAACGGATGCCGGCCCACCGCGAAGATGAGCAGTAGCGGCACGGCTACGGCAAAGCGCATTGCGGTGAGCGTCAGCGGCGGTAGCGACTCGAGTCCCAGTTTGGTCACCGGTATGGAAAGTCCCCACATCACCGCGAGGACCAGCAATGCGCCGAAACTCCGCATCGTGATCGTCTTGGCTGCGTGGTCATTGACGACCACCCCGGAACGGGCATCACTCAGACTTGGGCTCGACATGGGCGTTGGTGCGAAAAAGACATTGAATGGAGATATTCGCGGCCGCGCGGATCGTTGACAAACGATTTGTCGTCATATAATGCGTGAGCAAAACTCACACATAACGGCCCATCATGTTCGATCGGCTTCCACCGCTGCAAACCCTGCGCGCGTTCGAAGCGACTGCGCGACTACTGAGCATGACGCTGGCCGCCGAGGAACTGCACGTGACCCACGGCGCAGTGAGCCGGCACATCAAGACGCTCGAGAATCATCTCGGTGTTCCGCTGTTCCGCCGCCTCACGCGCCGGATCATCCTGACCGATGCGGGAACCGAGTTTCACTTTGCTGTAGCTCGACTACTGGGCGAGCTGACGAGGGAAGCCGAGAGCCTGCGCGGACACGACAGCCTCGCAAGCATGACGATCAGTACCAGCGTTTCGTTCGCGACCAAGTGGCTGGCGCCGCGCCTTCATCGTTTCAAGGCGATTCATCCGGAACTCGATGTGCATCTCGACGTGATCGATCGCAATGTCGATCTGGACGATGGGCAGGTCGACGCAGCCGTGCGTTACGGCGGGGGTCGCTATCCTCGCGTGCAGTCCGAACGGATTCTCGAAGAAACTGTGACGCCGGTTTGTAGCCCCAGCTACCGCGAAGAAGTCGGCGGGCTGACGACTCCGGCTGATCTCACACGTTGCACGCTGCTGCATGAAGACCGGATGTTGGCCAATTGGGAACAGTGGTTCGCCTACGCAGACGTGGACAGGAACCGCAGAGGTCGAGGTCCCGCATACAGTCACGGAAGCATGGCCATCGAGGCAGCCATTCGTGGCGAAGGCGTAGCTCTCGGACGCAGCGCCCTGGTAGGCGATGACATCGTGGCTGGACGCCTCGTCGCGCCGTTTCCCGACATTCGCCTGAAAGTCGAGCGCGGCTATGATCTGGTCTATCGCGTCGGCAATCGCGATCATCCCAAGGTCTGCGCGCTACGCGACTGGTTAGCAGCCGAAGTGCGGCGATTTCTGGCAGACACGAGATGAATGCTGGCTTCGGCCAGGAGCGGCAGCGTGGGCTATGGCGCCAATCCCGGTGCGTCGTAATCGAGGGGTCGAGCTGCAGCGAGAGTTGGAGGCGGATGTGGCAAGCGAGGACCGCAACGAAACGGCGGAGCCAGCGATGGTGCCGCCAGTCGCAAACCCGGGGATCATACGGCCGCCTTTTGTCTACCTGAGTGCAATCGCCCTTGGCGTGTTGCTGCATTTCGCATGGCCAGTGCAGCTTGTGCCTCATACAGTGAGCGGGCCACTCGGGGGCAGCGCGGTGCTTGTCGCCGTCGTGCTGTTTCTCTGGGTCGTGCGCACGCTTCGGGCCGCTGACACCCCCGTGCCGGGA
Organism: Paraburkholderia sp. EG304; assembly: GCF_046543485.1. Lineage (NCBI taxonomy): Bacteria > Pseudomonadati > Pseudomonadota > Betaproteobacteria > Burkholderiales > Burkholderiaceae > Paraburkholderia > Paraburkholderia sp. EG304. Next base: position 67,740 of record NZ_JBKGUA010000031.1, read on the forward strand.
AATCGGCCCACCACCGCTATCGTCAGCAAGGGGCCCTTTCGATACAGCCGCAATCCCATCTACCTGGCTTTTTCGCTGCTCCAGTTAGGCATTGCGTTCTCGGTCAACAGTCTTTGGCTACTGCTCACCCTCGTGCCGGCGGTGGCGCTGATGTCACTCGTGGTCATCCCGCGGGAAGAGCGCTATCTGGAAAGCCGCTTTCCGTCGGAATACCTGGCCTACAAGGCGTCTGTGCGTCGCTGGCTGTGAACGCTTTCTGGAAAAAAGTTTCCAGACTAGCGATAGTTCACGAAGTTAATAATGTCGTTGAGGAACCACGGCAGTATCAGTTGCGTGTCGGAATAGCTGGTGCCGACGGTGAGTCGCGGTGGTCTCGCAGCGGCGTCGGGAGCGTGCAGTAGGTAGGCGTTCGTATCGGGCGCCGCCTGAGGACTCGCGGGCGGCGAGGTCGACGTGCAGCCGGCAGCGAAAACGAGAAATGCTGCGAAGCAAAGAGACTTCATGAGCGGGTGAACTCCGGCGACGTTTCCTCCATTATGGCCGAACTGAGTCGAGTACCTGCGACGAGCCGCGCCCGCTTCACAACGCCAGCACCGTCACACCCACTTCCATCCGATGCGCGCCGCCGCCGAGAATCGTCCCGCGCAGCAACGACACATCGCTGTAATCGCGCCCGATCGCGAGCGTCACATGATCGAGATCGGCGAGCACGTCATTGGTCGGATCGAGATCGATCCAGCCGCTGGCCGGACAATGCACCGACACCCACGCGTGCGAAGCATCCGCGCCAATCAGACGCGGATGGCCGGGCGGCGGATCGTTGCGCAGATAGCCGCTGACGTAGCGCGCGGGCAAACCGAGCGAGCGCAGGCAGCCGATCATCACCTGCGCGAAATCCTGGCACACCCCGCTCTTCAGCTCGAATGCGCGTTCGGCCGGCGTATCGAACAGCGTCGCCGACGGCTTGTACGCGAAGTCCTCGTGAATGCGATGCATCAGATCGATCGCGCCGGCGACGAGCGGCCGGCCCGGCGTGAAGCTCGGCAACGCATACGCGCGCAGCGACGGCCGCAGTGCAATATTCGGCGACGCGAAGCAATACTCCGCCTCGGGACGGAACGCGCCGCCCACGCGAAACCGCAGCGCCTCGGCCACCGTCTCCCAGGGCGGGGTCGCCGCGGCGTCGAGGTTGGTCCAGCGCGGCGTCAGCGCGACCGTGGTCTCGCTGACGAGCTGCAGACGCTCGTGCGGTGTATCGAGCGCGAAGTACAGCACGTCGTTGCCGAACGCATCGATGCGGTTATGCCGATACGACGGCTCCGGCTCGATTCGCTCGCTGCGCGAGATCACGTGCTGCCACGGACACGCGAGCGGCCGGATCGTCGCCAGATGCTGCGCGGTTTCGACATACGTCGAGTAATGGTAGGTAGTGCGATGAGAAACGGACAGCACCGTCGATGCGTGCTTCATACCCACACCTGCGAGGCGACCGTGGTCGCGTGACTGAAATAGCGCGCGCTGATCTCATGCGCGGCCGCATTGGCGAAGCCGCCGATCTGATCGCACAGCGCAATCAGCTTGCCATACGAGCCATGTTCGTCGACCTCGCACAGCGATCCGAGCGACGGCAGCATCTCCACCGGCGGCAGCAGCTCCGCGAACGGCCGATGCCGAACGCTGGCCGCCGCGACGGCGATCTCGCCGAGCTTGTTGCGCAGCCGTTCGTACACGCCATAAATGCCGCGCGGATTGTGCGGTTCGATCACCAGCAGATCGAGCAGCGCGGGCACTTCGAAACGCCCCGGGTACAGCGAGCGATACGTGAGCGTGCTGTCGAACATTTGCAGCAGCAGATCGAAGCCGGCCGGCGTCGCGAGCTGGCCGTTCGCGGCGACGCCGCGCATGAACGCGGCCATCGTCGCGACGCGTTCGATATGACGCCCGACGAACAGCAGCCGCCATGCTTCATCGCGCGTCATGCGGTCGCCCTGCGCGCCGCTGATCGCCGATAGCTGCACCGACAGATGTTCGAGCGCGTTCGCGAGCGTCACGCGATCGTAGCGATCGAACGCACTGCCGCTGCTCGCGGCACCCGCGCCGCCGTTGCCCGCGCCCACGGCAGGCAGCAACACCTGCAACGCGTCCTGAAAGTCGTTGCGCGCCGCGAGGATCATGCGCCAATGATCATTCGACAACCGCCCGCGCACCTCGCCGTTCGCGCGCGCCTGGCAGTTGAGGTTCTGGCTGATGCTGACACTGCCCGCGCTCTCGCCGAGATTCGCGACGAGCGCGCGCTCGAAGGTCTGCGGCGAGGCCGGCCCGTGCGGCGACGCCAGGTCGCCAGGCTGCACGAGGCCGCACCATGTCGCGAGTTCGACCAGCGTCGCGAACATCGCGTCGGCGTCGTTGCCTTCGAGCGAGCCGAGAATCAGCCGCAGCAGCCGCACGTTGTTTTCCGCACGCTCCCCATAGCGGCCCGCCCAGAACAGGTTCTCCGCGGCGCGGCTCGATACCGTGCGATGCTTGCGCGTGAGGTCGGCGGGCTGCATCGGCGAAGGCAGCAGCGTGAACGTAGAGCTGGGCTGGCTCGACAGCACCCATGTATCGACGCTGCTGCCGCCATGCTGCATGGATACCGTGGTCTGACGCTCGGCGGCCATGCGCGTGAAGCCGCCCGGCATCACGTGCCAGCCGCCGTTGACGTCGGCGATCGCATACACGCGCAGCACCGACGGCCGCCCGCCGATCGTGCCCTCCTCGTAGCGCGGCGTGCAGGAAAAGCGCTGCTCCTGCTGGATCGTGAACGCGTCGGGCCACGCGTCGATGCGCTCGCGCCATGCCGCGAGCGGCTGTCCGCCCCCCTCGATGCCGGGCGGCGCATCGCGTCCCGCCAGCGGCCAGGTCGGCACGACGAACGCGTCGTCGAGGTGGGCAAACGCATGCTCGCGCGCCGCCTGTTCGCCGCACCACCAGGTCGGCACGCCGGGCAGCAGCAGTTCTTCGCCGAGCAACGCTTCGGCGATACCGGGCATGAAACCGTGCAGCGCCGGCGACTCGGTGAACCCCGAGCCCGGCACGTTCGACACGATCACGTTGCCCGCGCGCATCACCTGCAACAGCCCCGGCACGCCGATCGTCGAGTCGGCGCGCAGCTCGACCGGGTCGCAGAATGCGTCGTCGAGACGACGCAGCACGACGTGCACGCGTTCGAGGCCTGCCAGCGTCTTCAGATAGAGCCGGTCGCCGCGCACGGTGAGATCCTTGCCTTCGACCAGCGTGACGCCGAGATAGCGCGCCAGAAACACATGCTCGAAATAGGTCTCGCTGTACGGCCCCGGCGTGAGCAGCGCGATATGCGGTGAAGCGTCGGCGCTTTCCTCGTCGCGCATCGTCGCTTGCGCGGCCTGCACGAGCGTCGCGATCAGTTGCGAATAGAGCGGCGCGAGCCGGCTCACACGCAGCGAGCGGAACGGCTCGGCGAGCAGCGTCGAGACGATCAGGCGGTTTTCGAGCGCGTAGCCGAGACCGGACGGCGCCTCGGTGCGATGCGCGATCACACTCCACTCGCCGCCCGGCGTGCGCGCGAGATCGAGCGCGACGACCTGCAGATACTGGCCACCGGCCGGCGTGAAGCCCTTCACCGACCGCAGATAGCCCGGATGCCCGAACACCAGCGCGGGCGGCAGTTGCCCATGTTCGAGCAGCGTCTGCGGCCCGTAGATATCGGCGACGATCGCGTTGAGTAGATGCGCGCGCTGCGCGACGCCGCGCTCGAGCTGCGCCCACTCGGCCTCGCTGATCAGGAACGGCAGCAGGTCGAGCGCCCAGGGTCGCGACTTGCCGTTGTCCGCGTAGACGTTGTAGCTGATGTCGTTGTCGCGGATCTGCCGAGCGATCGACGCATGATGGTCCGCGAGCCGCGCTACGCCGTCCTCGTCGAGCAGCGCGAAAAACTGCCGCCACGGCTCGCGCAGCGCGCCCGACGCGTCGCGCAGCTCGTCCCAATGTCCGTCATGACCCGGCAGCAACCGCAACAGGGACGAAGCGTCCGCCGGCATCGCGGACGCTTCGAAGGGCAAGGTCGATTGAAAGGCCAAGGTCGTGTGGTGTCAGCGATGCGTGTTGTTCAACTGTGGCGCAGATCGAGCGTGAACGGAAACTCGAGGCTGCGTTGCGGTCGGCCCACGGCGAGCGGCCCCGGCGTATGACCCGACGCGAAGAAACGCGCGCGTCGCCGGCTTTCCGCCTCGTAGGCGTTGACCGGGAAGGTCTGATAGTTGCGTCCGCCCGGATGAGCGACATGATACTGACATCCGCCGAGCGAGCGGCCGCTCCAGGTGTCGACGAGGTCGAACGTGAGCGGCGCGTGTACGCCGATCGTCGGATGCAGCGCCGACGCTTGCGACCACGCGCGAAAACGCACGCCGGCCACGTACTCGCTGACACGGCCGGTCGGTTGCAGCGGCACCGGCACGCCGTTGACGCTGAGCACGTGACGATTGCCGTTCAACCCGAGCGCGCGCACTTCGAGCCGCTCGACCGACGAATCAACATAGCGCACCGTGCCGCCGGCGGAGCCCTCCTCGCCCATTACGTGCCACGGTTCGAGCGCGTTGCGGATCGTCAGATCGATGCCGCTCAGCGTCATCTCGCCGACGAGCGGAAAGCGGAATTCGAAATGCGGCGCGAACCATGCGCTATCGAACGCGAAGCCCGCTTCGCCGAGTTCGGCGAGCACGTCGTCGAAATCCATCTTCACGAAGGTGCCGAGCAGGAAGCGGTCGTGCAGCTCGGTACCCCAGCGGGTGAGCCGCTGCGTGTACGGGATGCGCCAGAATCGCGCGACGAGGGCGCGCAGCAGCAATTGCTGCACCAGACTCATGCGCGCGTGCGGCGGCATTTCGAAGCCGCGCAGCTCCAGCAGACCGAGGCGCCCGGCGGGTCCGTCGGGCGAATACAGCTTGTCGATGCAGAACTCGGCGCGGTGTGTGTTGCCGGTCACGTCGATCAGGATGTTGCGCAGCGCGCGATCGATCATCCACGGCGGCAGGTGGCTGCTGTCGCGGCCGCCGAGCAGATCGACCTGCCGTTGCAACTCGGCGAACGCGATTTCGAGTTCGTAGAGCTGGTCGTTGCGCGCTTCGTCGACGCGCGGTGCCTGGCTCGTCGGTCCGATGAACAACCCCGAAAACAGATACGACAGCGACGGATGGTTGTGCCAGTACGCGATCAGGCTGGCGAGTAGATCGGGCCGGCGCAGGAACGGACTGTCGGCCGGCGTCGCGCCGCCAAGCACGAAGTGATTGCCGCCGCCGGTGCCGGTGTGGCGCCCGTCGAGCATGAACTTCTCGCTGCTCAGATAGCTGTGCGCGGCCGACTGATACAGGTACTCGGTGTGATCGACGAGCTCGTCCCAGTTCGCGGCAGGATGAATGTTGACTTCGATCACGCCGGGGTCGGGCGTCACCTGCAGCACTTTCAGACGCGGATCGCGCGGCGGCGGATAGCCTTCGAGCACGATCTGCATCTTCAGCTCCGCGGCCGTCGCTTCGACCGCGGCAAGCAGGTCGAGATAGTCGTCGAGCTCGGTTAGCGGCGGCATGAAGACGTGCAGCAGCGTGCGGCCGCTGCCGAACGCATCGGCTTCGGCTTTCGGACCGGCCGCCCGCTTCGGGTCGCGCGCCTCGACGCACACCGCGGTGCGCAACGTGTCCTTCGACGATTCGCCACGCGCCGGTGGCGATTCGCCATGACGCGGCGGCGCATACGCGAGCACGCCGCCTTGCGGCATGCCGCTCAGCAGATCGGCCGCCGACAGCGACAGCGCGGCCGCCTGCCGCGCGCTGGCCTGTTCCTCGGCGATCTGCCGGCTCTCGCGCCCGCCTTCGTACTGCACGCGCAACTGCGCAGCCGTGCGCAACGGCTGCGGCGGCGCGAACGGATCGTGCGCGTGCTGATACGGATAGTCGGTCTTCGACACCCAAGGCAGCGAATCGAGCGGCAGCCGGTAGCCCATCGGTGAATCGCCGGGGATCAGATACATGCGTTCGTCGCGGAAGAACCAGCGTCCCGTGATCCACTGCGGCGCGATGCCCGGCGCGCCGCGCTCGCGGCCGATCGGCAGCACGTAGCCGGCCGGACTCGCGAGCCCGGCGTCGAACACGCGCCGCAGCCGCACGCGTTCGAGCTCGTCGTCGAGGCGCGCGTCGAACGGATCGACGTTGACCGGCAGGCGACGCTCGCGCCACAGGTAGTACCAGGTGTCCTCGTAGCCGGGCTGGATGCAGTCCGCGTCGAGCGACAGCTTCGCCGCCAGATGCGCGATGAAGCGTTGCGCGTCGCCGGCCGTGTAGCGGCCCGGCTCGCGTTCATCGGCGAACAGGGCCGGGTTGTGCCAGCATGGCTCGCCGTCGGCGCGCCAGTACAGCGACATCGCCCAGCGCGGCAGTTGCTCGCCCGGATACCACTTGCCCTGGCCGATATGCAGGAAGCCGTTCGCGCCGTAGCGTTCGCGCAGCCGGTCCATCAGCGCGACCGCGTAGCCGCGCTTGGTGGGTCCAAGCGCGTCGGTGTTCCATTCGGCCGCGTCGCGATCACGCACCGACACGAAGGTCGGCTCGCCGCCCATCGTCAGTCGCACATCCATGTCGGCGAGTTCATAGTCGACCCGCGCGCCCATCTTCAGCACGTCGTGCCAAGCGGCTTCGCTGTACGGCTTCGTGACGCGCGGCGACTCCAGCACGCGTTCGATCGACATCGAGTGTCCGAACTCGACCTCGCATTCGTCGACCGCGCCCGAGATCGGCGCCGCGCTGCCCGGCTCCGGCGTGCAGGCAACCGGAATATGGCCTTCGCCCGCGAGCAGCCCCGAGGTCGGATCGAGCCCGATCCAGCCCGCGCCCGGCAGATAGACCTCGCACCACGCGTGCAGGTCGGTGAAGTCGACCGCGGTGCCGCTCGGGCCGTCGATCGATTTGACGTCGGGCGCGAGCTGCAGCAGATAGCCGGACACGAAACGCGCCGCGAAGCCAAGTTGCCGCAGCGTCTCGACGAGCAGCCAGCCCGTATCGCGGCACGAGCCCGATGCGTTGACTAGGGTTTCCTCGGGCGACTGCACGCCCGGCTCCATCCGGATCAGATAGCGGATCTCGCGTTGCAGCCGCTGGTTCAGCGCCACCAGGAAGTTCGCGGTGCCGGCCGGCGTGCGGTCGATGCTCGCGACGAACTCGGCGAAGCGCGGGGTCATCGGCCGCTTCACGCAGTAGGGCGCGAGTTCGGCTGCGAGTTCCGACGCGTAGTCGAACGGAAACTGCTCGGCCGATGGTTCGAGGAAGAAGTCGAACGGGTTGTAGACGGCCATCTCGGCGACCAGATCGACGCTCACCTTGAACTCGCGCGTCTGCTCGGGAAACACGAGCCGCGCCTGATAGTTGGCGAACGCGTCCTGCTGCCAGTTGATGAAGTGCCTCGCGGGTTCGACGCGCATCGAGTACGACAGGATCGGCGTACGGCAATGCGGCGCGGGCCGCAGCCTCACGACGTGGGGCGACAGCGTAACCAGTCTGTCGTAGCGGTAATGAGTAACGTGATGCAACGCGACGCGTATGGACACTCCGGACTCCTCGACGAAAGGTGCAGCCCGCCAAAAAAGCAAGCTTTATGCCGTTGCTGGACAAACCCCCGTGAATCGCTTTGTGTTGCCTGAATTGCGTGTGCGTTTTCCGTATCTGTCGTCTTGCCGTTGGGCTGCGTCGGACCGTGCACCAAAGCGGCGCAGCACCGATGCACGATCATGACCGTACTGTGCGTTAAAGCGGTGACATCTGGCAATCGCGGCATGAAGATTGCGATCGTTCGTCACCGCAACCGACATCGCACTGATCACCAGGCCGGCCCAATGAAAACCTTCCACTGCAATCGCTGCGCGCAACTGCTGTTCTATGAGAATGTCCACTGCGAGCGCTGCGAGTCGCTGCTCGGCTATCTGCCCGAACTGCGCGAAATCAGCGCGTTCGAAGACGCCGGCGACGGCCGCTGGCGCAGCCTGCATCCGGAGGCCAACGGCGCGCTGTTCCGGCAATGCCACAACTACGCGGTCGAAAACGTCTGCAACTGGATGATCCCCGCCGATTCGCCCGACACGCTGTGCCGCGCCTGTCAGTTGACTCGCACGATTCCGAACCTGAGCGAACCGGAAAACCGGCTCTACTGGTATCGGCTCGAAGTCGCGAAACGGCGTCTGCTGTACACGCTAGGCGAGCTTGGCCTCGATGTGCAATCGCGCGACGCGGACCCCGAGCGCGGTCTCGCCTTCGAATTTCTCGCCGACGGCGGCGATGGCGAGCCGGTGATGACCGGTCACGACAACGGGCTGATCACGCTGAACATCGCCGAGGCCGATGACGCACATCGCGAGAAAGTGCGCACCGCGATGGGCGAGCCGTACCGCACGCTGCTCGGCCACTTCCGCCACGAGACCGGCCACTACTTCTTCAGCCAGCTGATCGAAAACGAGCCGCGCTGGCTCGAACCGTTTCGCAAGCTGTTCGGCGACGAGCAGGCCGACTACGGCGAAGCGCTGAGCGCCTACTATCGCGACGGCGCGCCGGCCGACTGGCAGGCGTCGTACATCAGCGCGTACGCAACGATGCATCCGTGGGAAGACTGGGCGGAGACGTGGGCGCACTACCTTCTGATCGTCGATGTGCTCGATACCTCGACGTCGTACGGACTCGCGCTGCTGCCCGACGATCCGAGCGAGCCGACTCTGACCGACCGCACTCCGGTCGAGGATGCGAGCTTCGGCAATCTGATGAAGCGCTGGTTTCCACTCACGTATGCACTGAATAGCCTGAACCGCAGTCTCGGCATGCCCGACGGCTATCCGTTCACGCTCGCGGCCCCGGTGGTCGACAAGCTGCGCTTCGTGCATCGCGTGATCACGGCGGCGGGCGGCAAGCGCGACCAGCGAGGCGACCGCGAGCACATGAGCGCATGAAAGCGCCCACTGCCGGATCACCCGGCAGCGGGCTTTCATCACACGATCAGCGCTTCAGTACGCCACATAAGGCCCCTTCCCACCCGGCGTCGACTGCTGCTCGATCGCCGCATAGACGTTGCGGCCATAGAAGAACGGCAGCCCCCAATCGAACACCGTCGACGTGACGAACGCCGGTCCCGCGAGCAGCGGCAATGCCGAGTCGCCGCTATACGTCTGCGCGATCGACGTCGCATTGCCGATGCTGAACGTCACCGCGCTCGTCGTGCCGTTCACGCCTTCGATCATCGCGCTCAACTGCTGCGTCGAGCTCGGGCAGTAATACGCGCTGTTCGGACTCGCGCAGGCCGGCATCAAGGTGGTCTGGAAGAAGAGTCCCGTCGAGCCGCTGTCCATAATGCTGCGCGTATACGTGGTGCCGTTCTGCACCGTCGTGAACGTGCCGTTCGACGGACTCACGCCGATCACCTGCGCCGCGCCGAGCGCATTGTTGCTCTGCGTGCCGATGCCGAACACGAGCTGCCCCGACACCGATCGCGCGCCGCCCGACACGGTCGGCAGACTGAGCATCGAGCCGTTGTTGTCGGTCGCGAAGTACGGCACCGGATTGGCGACCTGATACGTCTCCGCGAGCGGAATCGACGTGCAGCTCGCGCCGCTGCAACCGTAGTAGGTAGCGGGAATCGCCTGCTGCGCGCATTTCGCGCCACAGTCGTTCTTGAACACGCCGATGCCGAGAATGCCGTTGGCCTGCAAGGTGGCCGGCGTATTGCGCGGCGCGCCGACGGCCGCGCAATCGCCCGGCAGCGATGCGTAGCCCGGATCGATCACCTGGATCGGCAGCGACGCGGCTTTCTCGCCGGCGATCTGCACATCGGCGAGCTTCACTGCGCCCCACGTATAGCCGTCGAAGAACTGCATGCATTCGGCGACGAGATTGCCCGCGCCGTCCTTCTGCTGCGGCAGGCTCATCGACGCGGGCAGTTGCGACGCGAACACGCGCACGCCCCATGAGCCGGTATCGACGAGCACGTGATCGATCGTCTGGCAGTTGCTCGTGCCGGGCGCGCAGATCGTGATGCTGACGAACGGCATGTTCGGCACGTTGCTGATGCCCGAGTCGACCGTCACGCGCACCGCGTTGGCGGCCAGCACCTGCGGCGACGGCGACGTATTGGTCACGGTCGAGCCCGATGAACCGGGCGAGCCGCCGGACGTGCTCGAATTGGCCGTGGTGCTCGCGCTGCCGCCGCCACCGCCCCCGCCGCCGCACGCGCTCAACAGCAGCGCCAGAACCATGACGGGCGTCGCGCCCAGCCGAGTCATCCACGAAGACCTGGATCGCATGATTCGCTCCGTTATTGAATGACGCTGACGTCGACGCCGGCGGGCACCGCCTGCGGCAGATACGCGTAGCCGGTGAAGGCGCGCAGATGGCCGCTCGAGAACACCACGAGATCGCTGTTCGACACCGCGAGCGGCACGCCGCGACGCGTCGCGCTGGCGGCGACGTAGGCGTCGAACGATGCACCGAGCATCGCCTTCAGATCGGGCAGCGTCGGGCCATCCCATGCGACGCCGAACACGATGCCGTTGGCCGCCACGAATTCGCGCACCTGGGTGCCGGACGGCAGCGTCAGCGCGTGCACCGAATAGGCGCCCTGCGCGCTGGCCGCATGAGCGACTGCGCGCAGGCGCGTCTGATCGCCGTCGACGGTGCTGGCGTTCTGGCCGAGCGTCGCGTGCGCGGCGAACGGCAACGCGCAGCATGCCCCGAGCACCGCGCAGGCAATGCGGGTAAGAAGCTTCGGATTCAAGAGATTTCCTTCGAGGTGAAAACGCGAAACCAGGGGCGCACACCTGATCGGCCAGGCCGGGTTGCCTTCACGCCGGTCGGGCTGCGTGAATGCGTCTACGGAAAGGCGGGGCGAAACTTTAAGTCAGAGGAATCGCACGCGGCAATCGTTTGCTATGCGATTTGAACTTTTGGAGGTTCCGGGATCGTTCGACTACCTTCGATCCGTGCGGACAAAGTCTTTTGGCGACAATGCTTTGGTTTTCTTCTGATATTTAGAAGCAGCAGGCTGTGGAAATTTCGGCCGTCGCGTGTAAATGCTGTGAATGAGGGCAGCGCTTTTTTATCGATGTAAGCGTCTGCCGAATAACGGGGCAAAAAAATCGCGGAGGGCTTGACGGCCCCCGCGACATAGATCATTCGGAACTCGCGGCGTGCGCTACTTCTTTTGCTGCTGAAGAAGCGACTTCAGTTCCTGCACATTCTCCTCCACGCGTTTCGCGATCACCGCATACGACTCCGCCTGCGTCTGATACGCGGCTTGCGCGAGTTGCTGCATATCGGCGAGCGATTTGTGCAGGCTCTGCTGGATCAGCTCCGCGGTTTTGCTCGACGGCGCGGCGCCGGCCGCGGTGAGTTGCGCAGTCAGCGACTGCAGTTCGCCCAGCGTGCTGCGCAGCATCTCGGCCTGTTTCTGCGCGAGCGACTGCATCCCCTGGAATGCTGTCTGATTCGCCTGAACCAGCGCTTCCATGTCCTTGCGGCGTGCTTCCATGATGGCGGGTACGTCGAAGCCGGGGAGCTTGAACTGTTCCAGCATTTTGGCCAGATCGCCAAACGGATTGGCTGCATCGGGTCGGTCCATGCGAAATCCTCCTTGCGGTTGAAGACTCATCGCCTCTGCGCCGCCCGCACCAGGCGCGACGCCGATGCCGGCGGCTGCGTGTGCCGCGCCTGCCGCCACAGCGAGACGCTTTTGGGGGTCGCACGGCACATCGCAGCAATCATGCGCTATCCGGCTGCGTTGCGCCAGCGGCGCTCACCCTGACGCGCATTCGTGGACGCTGACGTGCATCGCGTCGAAGTTCGCGGCGCGCGCTTCGCGCATGCGAGCGCAATCGAGCGGTCGGTGCGTTGCCGCCTCTCGCCGATGGGTGGAAGCGCTCCCGCAGCTGCCCCGCTCCGTGCGGCTTTGCGCGACTTCGTTGCCTGTCCCACATTGGCGCTTCACTGGCGCTTTCCATCTTCGGTCAGGTGATTACGATAGGAGCTCCGCAACATCAGGACAGGGTGAAGGAATGCGCTATCCAATGGACATGGCCATTGCCGCCGCCTTGCTCGTGTTCGTGCTGTGCTGCATCGTCAAGCTCGCTTTGAACTGATCGGCGGCTGGATCTCCGCGCCTTCTCTCTTCGCCATCCCCTCCCCGCCGTTTCGTGTCGCGCTTCGCTGCGGCTGCCCGCGCTTCGCGCCTTCATGTCGCCGTGACATCGCTCGAAATAATTGTTGAATGGAGTTAGGCGGCCCGCGCGCCCATACTTCGTTCGCTGCCGGTGCGTGACGAATCACAGACGCATGAGATCGAAAGGCTTCACGTGCGAATCCCTTCGCCGATGATCGACGATCCCACGGTTGCCCGATCATCGGCGCTGGACTCGAACCAACTGGCACCGCGTGCCGACGACAGGATCATCATGTTGACTTCAGTGAACTTCATCAAAAAGAACGCCGCCCGTTTCACCTGCATGGCACTCGTGTGCGGCAGCGCGCTGCTGAGCGGCTGCGCCGGCGCCAGCGTCGCGAGTCTGAGCGCGACGAGCACGTCCGCGACGGCCGACGCAGGCACGCAGTCGACGATGCATCCGGGCACGATCTACGTGTACACGTTCGATGCCGATCCGCAGCAGGTCAAGCTCGATCACAGCGGCCTGCTGCAGAAACTGAAGACGCAGATGTCGGGTTCGACGGACGCGCAGAAGCAGGTTGCCGATGCCGCCCAGGTGCGCGAGCAGGTCGCCGACGAGATCGTCCATCAGCTGCAGGCGATGGGTCTGCACGCGGTGCGCACCGACGCGCCGGTGCCCGCCGGCCAGAACGTGCTGCTCGTGCAAGGCAGATTCGAGACGATCGACGCCGGCAATCGCCGCCGCCGTACGCTGATCGGCCTCGGCGCCGGCAAGAGCGAGGTGAGCAGCGCGGTGCAGATCGTCTACCAACCCGCGGTGGGCGCGCCGCGCGTCGTGCAGAGCTTCACGGCCAACGCGGACAGCGGCAAGATGCCGGGCATGGTCGAAACCGCCGGGGTCGGCGCGGCGGCCGGCACCGTCGCGACCGCGGCAGCGGCCGGTGCGGGCCTGCACGGCGTGACTGAAACGAAGCGCGCGGGCGTGTCGGACGATGCCAAGCGACTCGCCGATGCGGTCGCGAAACAGATCGCGCAGTTCGGCGTCGAAGCCGGCTGGATGCAGACCGCGCGGAAAAGCTGAGCGGTTGAGCGCGGCGGGCTGCGCGCCCGGCTGAAAAGCGCGGCGGCGCGGAGAGATGTCCGCGCCGCCGCGTTTTTTTGTCGACGCGAGCGCCGTCGTTAACCGCGCCACAGCCGTCGCAACAATGCGAGCAGCGTGGCGGGCGCGGTGCCCTTCTGGCAATAGCCGTCGAAATTGTGGCGCTCGCGGCCGGTTTCCCTCACGTGATCTTCGTCCAGCGACGTGAACGCGACGATGCCGAGGCTGTGCGTCGGCAGATAGCGGCGCAGCGCGCTCGCCGTTTCATAGCCGTCGCGCTCCGGCATCATGATGTCGAGTACGACGACGTCGGGAACCCAGTTGCGCACGCAGCGCAGCGCCGCCGTGCAGCCGGTCGCGGCGCGCGCCTCGACGCCCTCGTAGGACAGCCAGGTGGCAAGTGCTTCGGCGGCGCTCTCGTTGTCGTCGACGACGAGCACGCGCGGCACGTCGTGCAATAACTGGACCTCTCGGGCGCTCCATCTCTGGCAGGTAGTCGAATTTCGTGACATGTATGGCGGCCTGCGATTAAACCTTTGGGCGGGTAGCAAACGCTGTACCGTCCTCGCGGAGCCGTCAAACCGCGCATCACGGAGTCATGACGCCATCGGAAACACCCACTTTTGCCATCTGTTCTGTAAATCGTTGCAGTTCTTCAATAGGAACGATTCGCATTTGAACGATAATCCGGCCGGACCTTTCGTTCCTTGCGCGGACCGGACCCAAGGTGCGCCGCGTACGTTCCTGTGGTCGATCAGCACCGACTTCCGATCGTCAGACGCACAGTCGGTCGCAGGTGCCAGGAGACTCGCAGGCATGACAAAAACGCTGCCAGGTTTTCGGGCCTGGCAGCGTTTTAGCATTTACGCGCGAATTGAACGGCGTGGCGCCGCCCCGCGTCACTCGACCGGCGGTTCGCCTTCGGGTTTCTTTTTCGGCCGCTGCGCATCAGCGGCGCGCTGCGGCAGCTTGCTCTTTTCGTTATCGCTGTGCTTGACGGGCTGGGGATGATTGAACTGTTCGTCGACGACTTTCATGGTGTGCCTCCGTGCCAACGCAACACAACACAACTCTCAACTCAACACAAACAACACAACGCTCATGAATGTTCGGCGGACCGCTCGGTCTCGCCCGTGCCTGCGACTGCGGCCGGCGCATCGGCTACCGCGCCCATCGTCACCAGCACGCTGCACGTCACGCGGTCGAGCAGCAGCCCGTCGTGCCGGCCGCCCCACCATCGCGCGAGTCCGTGACTGCGACGATGACCGACGACGACCAGATCGGCCTTCAGGTCGTTAGCGAAAAACGGAATCTCATCGAGTGGTTCACCGATCGCGAGATGACCGGTCGCGCGAATTCCGCGGGCGGCGAGTTTCTGCAAGCCCTCGTTGAGCAGCGCTTTGGCGGATTCGTTGATGAAATCGACCGGCACTGCGGACGTGATGTCCGCGCCCTGCATCCACGCCGTATTGTTGAGCACGGAAAGCAGGTGCACTTCCGCGTTCAGATCTTGCGCGAGAGCGGCACCGTCCTTCAACGCGTGTTGTCCTTCGCGTGTTCCGTCGTAACAGAGAAGAATGCGCTTGAAGCTCGACATGAGAACCTCCTTGCGCCGCGCGGCAAGTCGTCAATTAATTATATGTCAGTGGCCACCGAATCCCTGCCCTGGAATAGCGAAATGCGCCGGAACCGTTCGCGCTCGCGTTCCTCGTTGAAGATCGACAGCGAGGGTTTGACGAGATCGTGGCGTGACACGATCCCGATCAGCCGATAAGTGGATGTATCGGCGACGACCGGCACGCGATCGAGAGAACGCGCGGCCAGACGCGCGGCGACGTGCCGGCAGGTCTCTTCCGGCAACGCGATGTCGAGCCGCTCGCTCGCGAAGTTCGCATCGCTCGCGCACAACTCTCCGACCGTCGCCGTCGCGCGACCCTCGTCGAGCGCCGCGCTCAGCATCCCCCGATCCGCCATGCCGACGAGCCGCCCCGCCTGCACCACCGGGTACGCGCGATGAATCTGCGTCGAGCCGAAGTACTGTGCGAGCGCGTCGGCGACGCTGAGGCTCGAATCGATCGTCTTTACCGTGCGCGTCATCACTTCATCCACGTGATGACGTTCGAGCGGATCGATGCCGTACTCGCGATAGATGTGGTATCCGCGTCGCGCGATCTTCTCCGTCAGAATCGAGCGGCGCATGAACAGCACCGTGAAGCCGTACGACACCGCGGCGGCGGTCAACAGCGGCAGCAATGCATTCGCGTCGTGCGTCAGTTCGAACGCGAACACGACGGCCATGATCGGTGCGCGCATCATGCCGCCGAGCGCCGCCGCCATGAACACCAGCGGCCAGACCGCGGGGTCGCCGCCCGGCATCGCCGGACCGAGCACCGCGCCGACGCCCGCGCCCATCATCAGCAATGGCGCGAGCACGCCGCCGGACGTGCCCGAGGCCAGCGCGATCACCCAGATCACCGCCTTGACCAGCACGATCGCCAGCACGACCTTCACGGTGAGGTGATGCATCAATAGATCGCCGATCACGTCGTAACCGACACCCAGCGTGCGCGGCTGAAAATAGCCGCCGATGCCGACCGCGATGCCGCCGAGCGCGGGCCACCACATCCAGTGAAACGGCAGCCGCGCGAACGCGTCCTCGACCTTGTAGAGCAGCGTCGACAATCCCCACGACAGCGCGCCGCCGATCAGCCCCGCGAGCGCGCACGACGCAAGCCCGAGCGCGCCGAGCGGCAAGGTCTGCAGCGGAAACAGCGGACCGCTGGCCAGAAATAGCGGCCGCGAAAAACCCGCCACCGCGCACGACACCGCAACCGGCAGCAGACTACGCGGCCGCAATTCGAAGAGCAGCAACTCGACCGCGAGCAACACGGCGGCGACCGGTGTGCCGAACACCGCGGTCATGCCGGCGACCGCACCCGCGACCAGCAGCGTTTTGCGCTCGCTGCTCGACAGATGGAAGAACTGCGCGATCAACGACCCGAGCGCGCCGCCCGTCATGATGATCGGCCCTTCGGCGCCGAACGGTCCGCCGCTGCCGATCGCGATCGCCGACGCCAATGGCTTCAGCACGGCGACCTTCGGCGACATTTTGCTCTTGCCGAACAGGATCGCTTCGATCGCTTCGGGAATACCGTGCCCGCGAATCTGCTCCGATCCGAAGCGCGCCATGAGCCCGACGATCAGACCGCCGACCACCGGCACGACGATCACCCATAGCCCTAGCGTATGACTGCGCGGCGAGCGGTCCGCGATCGACAGCGTCTGAAAGAAGAACAGGTTGGTGAAAAAGCGGATCAGGTGCAGCAGGAAGTCCGCGGCTAAGGTGCTCAGCAAACCGACCACGGCGGCAATCACCGTGATTCGCAGAAGCCGGGTATCGGTGGCGAAGTCGCCTCTTGACGCGTGGGTCTGCACTGCCGCTCCTCATGGTCGGATCGAGATATGGAATGGGTGTGCCGTCGTCACAGCATCGCGCGCGCATTAGCCGTACCTGAACGCATGCGCTTGTTCGGCGCGGCGATCAGGAACGCCGCGGGCTATGACTCCGGCCACAGAAAGAAAACATGAGCAGCGTTTGCCGCGGGATCGACTGGCAAACCATGGCTGTGCGACCGAGGGGTCCATGCCTCGTGCGGCGAACCGTTCGGCCATTTCACGAGCACCACCGCTCCACTGGACAACTGGTCGACAACGGTGCCGCCATACACGCCGATCACTTTGCTTCGCACCCCGGTGTCGCGCGACGCGGCACATGGGTCGCGCATCGGCTGCTGGTATCGTCTGGTTTCCTGCGCAGGCGAGAACGCATGGGCAAGCGGGACGGCGCAAACCGAAATAACGAGGATTGCCAAGCGTCGACGCGACGTCAATCGTTTCATCGCGATTCCCTCGACGAACTACAGCCCCCAGATGATGTCCGCGTCCGAGTCGCGCGCCGCACGCATCATGTCCAGAAACGGCCATGCGCGCTGCGACAGCCGGTTGCGCGACTCGCGCTGATTACTCGTTGAACAGTGCAATGCTTCGAGCGTCGTTTCCGCGGCCGCATCTTCGGTGATGGCGGCTTCGAGACGATCGATCGCGCGGACCAGCTCGTCGTGGCTGATGACGCCCCGCTCGCCGAGCCGCTTGCCGATCAGGCCTAGCAGATATTGCGCGAGATCCCTCAGCATGACGACGTCCGGCGATGCCGTCGATTGAAATGTGATCATCATGATGGCTCCCTTATCGGTCTATCAGGCAACCGGCGAACGAGTGCTGCCAATCGGTCACCATCATTTTATATCACAACGTGATAAACAAGAACGTGCGGCTTGGCGATTTGAGGCCAGGCTGAAGGACGTCGGCCCGCGCTCGACTGTCTGCGATATCCGACAGATTTCGCGTGTCGCGCGGGGGCTGGAGAACTTTTTATATCATATTGAAATATAATCATGACCAGACTGTATTCGCGTTGCCAGGGTTTCCCCGGTAATGTCGGGCCCGGCATCATCGACTACTTTCCGCTCCTATCTTGTCCCGCTCTCCTGCTCTCGGCTGGCTTGCCAGCTTTCTCCCCGCACCGGTCACCGTGAAGTGGCACGAGCGTGCGCGTTCGTGCCTCGGCGCACTGCTCGGCATCGCGTTCACCGGCGGTCTGATGTATCTGCTGCTCGGCCCCACCGCCAACATTCCGCTGCTGGTCGCGCCGATGGGCGCCTCCGCAGTGCTGCTGTTCGCGGTGCCCGCGAGCCCGCTCGCGCAGCCGTGGTCGATCATCGGCGGCAACCTCGTGTCCGCGACGGTCGGCGTGACCTGCGCGATGCTGATCGGCGATCCGACACTCGCGGCCGCCCTCGCGGTGGCGCTGTCGATCTCCGGCATGTTCGCGCTGCGCTGCGTGCACCCGCCGTCGGGCGCGGTCGCGTTGACCGCGGTGCTGGGCGGCCCGGTCATTCATGCGCTCGGCTACCGCTTCGTGCTCGAACCGATCGCGATCCAGTCGGCCGCGCTGCTGTTCGCGGCGCTCGTCTATCACGCGGCAACCGGCCATCGCTATCCGCATGCGGGACGCCAGGACCGCGCGACGCCGAACCAGGCCGCCGACGAAGCCGCGCGTGTCGGCTTCACCCGCGACGACGTCAAGGCCGTGCTGCGACGCCGTGACGAAATGCTCGACATCGGCACCGACGACCTCTATTCGCTGCTGCGCGAAACGCAGCTGCAGGCTTTCTCACGCAGCTTCGACGAACTGCGCTGCGAAGACGTGATGTCGCGCCATGTCGTGTCGGTGTCGCCGGGCACGCGCGCCGCCGCCGCATGGGAGCTGTTCAGGCGCCACAACGTGAAGGCGCTGCCGGTCGTCGATGTGAAGCAAAAGCTGCTCGGCATCGTCACGCGCGCCGATTTCGTCGACAGGAAAAAGTTCGGCGCGCTCGGTCCGATCCTGAACTACTTCGACGGCTGGCTGCGCGGCGATGCGCTTCGCACGTCGAACGTCGGCAGCTTGATGACCACCGACGTGTGCGCCGTCGCCGCCTCCGATCCGATCACGGAACTCGTGCCGATGTTCGCGAACTACGGACACCACCACGTACCGGTGCTCGATCGCGCGGGGCGCGTGGTCGGCATGATCACGCAGGTGGACCTGATCTCCGGCCTGTATCGGCAGACCGCCACCCAAGCCCGCGAGGCGGCCTGATTTTCAGTTAAAAGAGCAAGGAGACCTGCCGTGCGATGCCGTTGCCACGGCCGCAATCCACTCAAATACATCATGCCGTGATATATTTTCGGCTTTTCTTCTCAACGGTGGATATCTCATGAAAGTACGGACTCGCAAGCTCGTCAAGAGCGATTTCGAGCAGTTGTCGGAGTTTCGCTACCAGATGCGGCGCTTCGAGCGCTTCTCGGAGCAGGCCGCGCAGAACGAGGGCATCACGCCGTTGCAATACCTGTTGTTGCTGCATATCAAGGGCTATCCCGAGCGCGACTGGGCGACCGTCGGCGAACTCGCGGAGCGTCTGCAGGCGCAACATCACGGCGTCGTCGCACTGGTATCGCGCTGCGAGGCACTGAGTCTCGTGCGCCGCCAGGTCAGCGAAACCGATCGTCGCCAGGTTGAAGTACACATCGAAAAAGCGGGAGAACGGGTACTCGAGCGGCTCGCGGAACTGCATCGCGCCGAATTGAGATCGCTCGAAGGCTCCTTTCAGATTCCTCAGATCGACCTCGACTAACCATGAGCATGGATTCCCACAAACGCGACTTCGCGGCAAATGCACGGCTGCCCGGCATTTTCGCGCTCGCCGCGTGCATCGGCCTCGTCAGTACGTTTGCCGCTTTCGTTCTGCTGAACCTGATTCGCCTGTTCACCAACCTGTTTTTCTTCGGCACGCTGTCGTTCGTCGACCGCTCGCCCGCCACCAATACGCTCGGCATCTGGGTGATCGGCGTGCCGGTGATCGGCGGCTTGATCGTCGGACTGATGGCGCGCTTCGGCTCCGAAAAAATTCGCGGCCATGGCATTCCCGAGGCGATCGAAGCGATCCTGTTCGGCAAGAGCAAGATGTCGCCGAAAGTGGCCGTGCTCAAGCCGTTGTCGTCGGGCATCGTGATCGGCAGCGGCGGGCCGTTCGGCGCGGAAGGCCCGATCATCATGACCGGGGGCGCGCTCGGCTCGCTGATCGCGCAATGCGTGAAGGTCACGTCGGCGGAACGTAAGACGCTGCTGGTGGCCGGCGCCGCGGCCGGCATGACCGCAGTGTTCGGCACGCCGCTCGCGGCCGTGCTGCTCGCGGTCGAGCTGCTGCTGTTCGAGTGGCGCCCTCGCAGCTTCCTGCCGGTCGCGGTGGCCTGCGCGGTCGCCGGCTTCGCGCGCGCGATTTTCTTCGGTACAGGTCCGCTGTTTCCGCTGCAGACCGCCGCGCCCGATGGCTGGTCGCTGCTGTCGTGCGCGGTCGCGGGCGTGTTGTCGGGCGCGCTGGCGTCCGGCCTGTCCGCCGCGCTCTACAAAGTGGAAGACCTGTTCGGCAAGCTGCCGATCCACTGGATGTGGTGGCCCGCGCTCGGCGGCATCGTCGTCGGCATTGGCGGCTGGCTCGAACCGCGCGCGCTCGGCGTCGGTTACGACGTGATCGGCGATTTGCTGCATCAGCACATCGCGGTGCAGGTCGCGCTTTTGCTGCTGACCGTGAAGGCGGTGATGTGGGTCATCGCGCTCGGCTCGGGCACGTCCGGCGGCGTGCTCGCGCCGCTGCTGATGCTCGGCGCCGGACTCGGCACGGTACTCGCGCACTGGCTGCCGGGCAGCGAGCCGGCGCTGTGGCCGCTCGTCTGCATGGCCGCGACGCTTGGCGCCACGCTCGGCGCGCCGCTGACGGCCATCGTGTTCGCGTTCGGCCTCACGCACGACGCCAACGCGCTGCTGCCTCTGCTGACGGCAACGCTGATCGCGCACGGCTTCTCCACGGTGGTGATGCGGCGCTCGATCATGACCGAGAAAATCGCGCGACGCGGATATCACATCTATCGCGAGTACGGCGTCGATCCGCTCGAGCGCCACTATGTCGACGAAGTGATGACCGCCTCGGTCGAATCGGTCGATGCAGCCACGACGGTCGGCGCAACGCTGCAAACGCTATTCGGCGCGAACCAGCTGCGCCGCGCGTATCCGGTGGTGCGCGACGGCGCCGTGATCGGCGTGGCCGACCGCCTGTCGCTCGAACGCTTCTGCGCCGAGGACCCGGAGCGCAAGCGCGCGATGACGCTCGCCGACGTGTTCGCGCAGCACAACACCGCCTTTGCGTTGTCATCCGAAACCTGCCGGCTCGTGGCGACGCGGCTCGCCGTGCTGGGCCTCGAACGCCTGCCGGTGGTCGCCGATGGCAACAGCATGCGTCTGATCGGAATCGTGTCGCGCAGCGATCTGGTCAAGCCGTCGCTCGCTCACTTCGAAGAGGAACACAAACGCGAGCGGTTCCGTCGGATCGGGCCGTCGCTCGGCAAGCGGCGCTTTGCGCCGGTTCGTAAAGCCAGCTGAAAGACCGCGGCAATAGTCGAAGGCCGAGTCCCGTGAGGGCCTCGGCCTTTTTATTCGCACATGCAGCTATTTGCCCGCGCCGCGCGACTCGACGCAACCCAGCACGAGCGTGTCGCCCGATTTCGCGCCGGGACCCAGCGCCGCGGTGTGGAAGTCCGCGTGGTCGCAATGCCATTCGGCGCGGAAGTCGCGTGGGCATGCCAGCGTCGTGCCGCCTTTGTGCAGGCCGGGCAGCGGGTAGTCGCAAGTTTCCCGTCCGTTGCAATGACGCTCGAGTTCGCGAGTCAGGTTGCCGCGCGGCGCGCCGCAATTCTCGCCATAGGTGCCCGATACGATCGTGATCGCGCGCATGGGCGCGTCAGCGTTGGCGGACACGATGAATACGCCGCTTGCTAACGCTAGCGCGGCAAGAAGGATTCCACAGAGGAAAACCCGTCCGCGCCGTGAAGTTTCCATCGGCTTCTTCACTTTTCACCTCCGTTGCCGCTATAGGCGACGCTGAACAGAACCGCGCCGCCTATAGCCAGGTATAGAGGAAAGAGCCAAACACTGCCACGCAGAAACCGATTCCTGCATGCAGTCGCGGCAAAAGCCGTTATTCGAGCGCCTTGTCGTTCGGCTGCGCGCACAGTTGCTTCAGCGAATCGCTCATCGGAAAGTCGAAGCTGATGTTCTTCGGCGGCGCCGGCTTGACGAACCAACGGTCGTACATCGTGTGGATTTCGGGTCCTTTCATCACCTGTTCGAGCGTGTCGTCGACGAGCTTTCTGAACTTGGGATCGTCGCGGCGCAACATGAAGCCATACGCTTCCGACGATTGCGGCGTGCCGGTGATGATCCAGTCCGACGGCTTGGCGGTCAGCGTGCGCGTGCCGGCCAGCAACACGTCATCCATCATGTACGCGACGGCACGGCCGCTTTCGAGCGTGAGGCGCTCCGTCCTGGCGGCTTGACTGCAGACGACCTTCATAGAATAGCTCGCTTACCAGCTGGCCAATATGCTCGTCCATGCGATGCTGTGTGGTCAGCATGCCCTTGTGACTCTTCGGCAATTGTTCGAAGAGATCCTGGAAGACATTGCGTTTGAGGAGATTTTCGACCTCGTTCCCTCGTTCATCGGCCGGCGATAACCGATCGACTCGTCCAGCGCATCGGTTGTGATCGCCCACCATAACGACTCTGCGCGCCACCGCCGCGGGATCAGTAACTCGGCGCCAAACGCCTTTTCGTCGATGATGGCCAGCCTTCTCGTGGACTCGTAGACGACTATTTCGGACATGTAGTGTCCTGATGCTAGTAAATACCTCCGGTTGTTGAGCGAATGCAAACGCAAACGATTGCGGAGCATCTCACCGCTTCTCCGATAGCAGACCTCGCTATCGCGAAGACGTCTTTGCTCATACAATCGGCCCCGATCCACAACGAACTCCTACAAAGCGCACTGATCGCTTCTGCAGCACATGCGCGCCATAGAGGAACGTGTTTATCTCATCGAGGCATCCATCCAGACGTTCATGAAGAAATCCGCGCTCTGCAGGAAGATCGCCGAGATCCCTGGTATTGGCCCGATTACCGCCACGGCCGTTGTCGCCGCGGTCGGCGATGCCAGGCAGTTTCGCAACGGCCGGCATCTGTCCGCCTGGCTCGGCCTCGTGCCTCGACAGTATTCGTCTGGCGGCAAGCCTCGCCTGCACGGCATCAGCCGACGCGGCGACACATACCTG